>NZ_JBARGP010000816.1:0-2930 GCF_049798375.1 Bradyrhizobium sp. | reverse complement strand
GCGACATGCTGCGGCCGCAGCCGCTGGCCCGCTTTCAGCGCCACCGCGCCGAGCGCGATATCCTCGCCCGCGGGACGCACATTGGCGCCGGGCTTGAGACCGGCGGGCAGCACGACGCGATCGTCGCCGGCGACGCGAACGTCCTCCTGCATGAACACAGTATCGGCGCCATCAGGCATCGGTGCGCCGGTGAAGATGCGCATCGCATGCGCAGGCGCGATCGGCATTGCCGCAGCGCCGGCCGCGACACGTCCGGTCACCGGCCAGACGGCCTCGGCTCCATGTGGCAGATCGCTTGAGCGCACGGCGTAGCCATCGACCGCGGAATTGGTGAAAGGCGGCAGCGGCAAAGGCGCAGCGACGTCGCTGGCGAGGACACGCCCATCGGCCGCCAGTAGCGCGACCGGCTCGGTCTCCATCACCGGCTTGACGCGAGCGGTGATGATGCTGACCGCGTCGTCGATCGACATCAGCGGGCCGCCGAAGGCGAAGCAGTCGTCGGAGAGTTGCGCCATTGTTGCTCTCTTCAGGTTCCCGCCGAAACCAGCAGATCGGCAATCGGCATCGCCGAACGCAGCATCATCGCAGCCACCGCCCGGATGTCATCGAGATGGACCGTCGGCAGCGTCGTTGCAACGTCCACATCGGTGGCGATGCCGACAATGCCGGGGTCGTTCGGGAACAGCAGCGGCTTGCGGTTATCTGCGCGATGCACCTCGATCTTGTGATGCGGATCGGTCTTGTAGCCCTCGATGACGACGAGATCGACCGGCGACAGCTTTGCCAGCAGTTCCGGCAACGCCGGCTCCTGCTCGCCGCGCAGCTCGTGCATCAGCGCCCAGCGGGTGCCTGAGGAGACCAGTACCTCCTCGGCGCCGGCCTCGCGATGACGCCAGGAATCCTTGCCCGGCGTGTCGACATCGAATTTGTGATGGGCATGCTTGATCACGGACACGCGCAGGCCCTGCGCCAAAAGATGCGGAAGCGCACGCGTCAACAGGGTGGTCTTGCCGGCGCCGCTCCAGCCGGCGAGGCCAATTACTTTCATCTCGGTCTCCGCGACCCGACAGCGCGTCTGCCGTCATTGCGAGGAGCGACAGCGACGAAGCAATCCAGGTCTTGTTCAGGTTCTGGATTGCTTCGCTTCGCTCGCAATGACGGAACCCATTCGTGCTCTTGTCTGGGTAAGCTTTATATCGGTGCACGGTCAATGTCATGCTAACGTCGCACGCATGACGACATCTGCCAAATCCCCTCCTCCGCGCATCCTGCCCGATCCGCTCGATCCGCGGCTCACGCAGCGCGTCGCCGGCATCGACCAGACCGGCGCGCGGGTCGAGATCAACGTGCCGGTGGAGCGGCCGCTGACCCTGTACCTGAACGCGCAGGAGATCGTCACCATGATGACGATCGGCGACTACCCGGACTACCTCGCGCTCGGCTATCTGCTCAATCAGAACATGCTGAAATACGACGACGTCGTCACCGAGGTCGAATATGACGACGACCTCCAGGTGGTGGTCGTACGAACAGCGCATCACACCAATTTCGAGGCCAAGCTGAAGAAGCGCACCCAGACCTCGGGCTGCGCACAGGGCACCGCGTTCGGCGATCTGATGGAGGCGATCGAGAGCATCACGCTGCCGAAGGCGGAACTGAAGACATCCTGGCTCTACCAGATGACGCAGACCATCAACACCATGCCGTCGCTGTATCTCGAAGCTGGCGCCATTCATGGCTGCGTGCTGTGCGAACAGGGCACGCCGATCTGCTACACGGAAGACGTCGGCCGCCACAACGCAGTCGACAAGATCGCCGGCTGGCTCTATCGGCACGGCGTCGATCCTGCCGATAAGATCCTCTACACCACGGGCCGGCTGACTTCGGAGATGGTGATCAAGACGGTGCGGATGGGAATTCCGATCCTGGTGTCGCGCTCGGGCTTCACGGCCTGGGGCGTCGAGCTGGCGCGGCAGGTCGGGCTGACCTTGGTCGGGCGCGCCCGCGGCAAGCGCTTCATCACGCTATCGGGCGAGGAGCGCATGGTGTACGATCAGGATCTCGCTTACGTCGAAGAGGAATCGGCCAGGCACCGGCGCAAGGGCGGACGCGGCGATGACTGAGCTGACGCCGGAGCTGACGCAAGACAACGCCGCACAGATTCCCTGCGTGCTGCTGGCCGGCGGACTGGCACGGCGCATGGGCGGCGGCGACAAGCCGATGCGCGCGATCGGCGGTCGCACCATCCTTGACCGCGTGATTGCGCGGCTTAAGCCACAATGCAGCGATCTCATTCTCAACGCCAATGGCGATCCCGCGCGCTTCGCCGCCTTCGGCCTTCCGGTCGTCCCCGACAGCGTCGCCGATTTTCCGGGTCCGCTCGCCGGCATCCTGGCCGGGCTGGACTGGGTGGCAGCGAACCGCCCCGATGCCGCGTGGATGCTGAGCGCGGCCGGCGACTGCCCGTTCCTACCCCGCGACCTGGTGGCGCGGCTCACTGCGGCGCGCACCACGGAGGGCGCCGAGCTTGGGGTCGCCGCCTCCGGCAACCAGTCGCATCCGGTGATCGGATTGTGGAAGGTCGCTTTGCGCGAGGAGCTGCGCCACGCACTCACGGTTGAGGACATCAGGCGGATCGACCGCTTCACCGCGCGCTATCCTCTGGCGACCGTGAGCTGGCCGATTACGCCGGTCGATCCGTTCTTCAACGCCAACACCGCCGAGGATCTCGCCGAGGCGGAGCGGCTGGCGGCACAGGACGGCGGTTGACGCGATGGAGAGGGCCACGCCTGACATGGCCGCAGTGCGCCGCACAGTGATCACAGTCGCGGTGCTGAACCTGCTCTATTTCGGCGTCGAATTTGCTGTGGCGCTGCGGATCGGCTCGGTGTCGCTGTTCGCCGACAGTGTCGATTTCCTCGAGGATACCT
>NZ_JBARGP010000815.1:0-4194 GCF_049798375.1 Bradyrhizobium sp. | reverse complement strand
TGATAGGCCTTGTGGTTGGCCTGCACGGTGAAGCCGGCAAGCAGCGAGTTCGCGAGCCGCTGTCGCCGCGCGGCGTCCTCGCGCTTGAGCCGCGTCAGCTCGGCCGCGATGCCATCGTCGATCAGCCGCTGGCTGGCGGCGAGCATGTAGCCGGAGGCGGTCCAGCCGCCGGAGCGCACGGCGGCCATCAGGCTCTCGCGCAACGCCGGCGGCGCCGAGATGAAGCCGAGCGCCAGGCCCGGCGCTACCTTCTTGGACAGACTGTCGAGCACGATGCAGACATCGGGCGCTTCGGCAGCAAGAGGCGGGATGTCATCGAGGAAGGCGTAGACCGCATCCTCGATCACGATGAGCCCGAGCTTGTCGACGACGCGCAGCAACTCACTACGCCGTTGCGACGGCATCGTCATGCCGAGCGGGTTCTGCATGACCGGCTGGATGTAAAGCGCTGACAGCTTGGCTTCGCGATGAGCGCGCTGGACGGCGTCCGGCCGCACTCCATCCTCGTCCATTGCGAGCGGCACAAGCGTGATGCCGAGCCGCGCTGCGATGCCCTTGACGAACGGATAAGTCAGAGCCTCGACGCCACAGCGTCCGCCCGGCGGCACCACCGCCGCCAATGCCGCCGCGATCGATTGCCGGCCATTGCCCGTGAATACCAGCTGATCCGGCCTCGGCGTCCAGGCGCCGCGCGTCAGGAAGGCGCTGGCGCTGGCGCGCGCCGCTGCCGTGCCGATGCTCGAGGCCGGGCGCAGGATGACGTCGAGGGTCTCCGGGCGCTGCAGCGCCTGCAGGCTCTTGGCGATCATGGCCGATTGGCCCGGCAGCAGCGGATAGTTGAATTCGAGGTCGATCCGCGCGCCCTGCGGCTCGTTGGGGAGTGCAGTGGTGGAGCGGCCGTCGCCGGCGACGAAGGTGCCGCGGCCGACCTCGCCAACCACGAGCCCCCGCCGCAACAGCTCGGTATAGACACGGCTGGCCGTCGAGACCGCGATGCCGCGCTCATAGGCGAAGCTGCGCTGCGGCGGCAGCCGGTCGCCGGGCTTCAGCCGGCCAGTTCCGATCTCGTCCGCAATGGTGTCGGCGAGCTTCAGGTAGTCGTGCACAGACATGATTGCACCGAGGGCAATGTTCCATTTGAACCGAGACATCTACGGATTCAATCAGGCGGCATCAAGCTGCTTTCGCCTTGAGGCTTGTGAAGTCCGACTGTGCAAATGGCGTCGATGTCGGTCCCGCCATTTGCGTCGGACGCGTCGCGCGGCACATCGAGCTTGGACCTCTGACTCCAGGTGTCAGTTGCGTGTCGCGCGGATAAGCTTATGTTTGCATCATGACCAAACTTCTCGAAATGACCTTGCAAGCTGTCGGGAAGCTTCCCCCAGACAGCCAGGACGAGATTGCCCTCGCTATGTTGACCTTGACCGGCAATGAAGCGGACCCGGAGGATATCGACCCGGCACATCTTCCTGCCGTGCTCGAAGGGCTCGCGCAGGCTAAACGGCGCGACTTCGGCTCCGACGCCGAGGTTGAAGCCGCTTTTCGTCGTTTTGAACGATGAAGCTGAGGTTCACTCCGCGTGCAGCCTGATGCGTCGATTTCCTTACCTTGTATATTATAGCGTTGATGATGCGGTGGATGAGATTGCAATTCTTGCCATCCAGCATCCGCCACGAGAACGCGAGCATTCTAACGACGAGTAAGAATGAACGGCTAACTAATGCCTCACCACCAACACCGAGCATTTGGCGTAGCGCACGACATGGCCGGCGTTCGAGCCGAGGAAATAGGTGCGCATCGCCGGCCGGTGCGAGGTCATTACGATCAGGTCGGCTCTCACCGCGTTGGCCTCTTCCAGCACCTCGTGATAGATGCCGCCCTGGCGCACCGCGTAGCTGATGCGGTTTTGCGGGATGCCGGATTCGCGCGCTACGATCGACAGCGCTTCCTCCGCGGTCTCACGCTGCTGCGTGTCGAAATCGGCCGGGACATATTCAGCCAGCATCACCGGCGTCATCGGCATTACGTTGAGCAGGCGGACCGAGCCTTCCCAAGTCTGCGCGAGCGTCGCTGCTGTCGCGATCGCGGGCTTGGCAAGATCGGTATCGGACAGATCGATCGGAACGAGTATCGACTTGAACATCTCACGCCTCCTGCATTCCGCTGATATTACGCGCTCGCGGAGTGCGGGCTGTCAATCGTCGGAGCCGTGCTTCAGGAGCTTGGGCGTGACGAAGGTCATCAGCCTGCCGCAGCCAAATGACACGTCGCTCCAGTCCTCGATGTCGAAATCGATGATGGCCAGTCCCGAAGTCGGCAGGTTGCGCATCAGCTCGTGACGCGCCGCAGCATCACCACTTCCGATCAAGGCGAGTGCGAATTCGTGCATGCCGGGATTGTGGCCGACCAGCATCAGCCGTTGCGGATCGACGCCGGCCGACATGCGGATGCTGTGCAGCAATTGCATCACCTCGGCGCCATAGATGTCCGGCACCAACTCGACCCTTGGTTTTGGCACCCGCGCCTGCATCATGGTCCAGGCGAGCTCCCAGGTCTGCCGGGCTCGGACCGCGGGCGATACCAGAATGAGCTCGGGAAAGGGCGGATGGCGCGCGATGAACTCACCGATATCGGCAGCGTCAGTGTGGCCGCGCTCGTCGAGCCGGCGATCCTGGTCGCGGCCCGACGGCGCGTCGCTTTCGGTCTTGGCGTGACGCAGCAACATCAGACGGCGCATCGGCAATTCTCGACTCAGTTTCGGCGCGATTAAGGTACAGCTCGCGGGTCAGGACAAGGTGACAAGCTGATACAGGGCCGGATAAGAAACGTCATGAGCGACACTTCCACAAGCGCGGTCGACGATGGCGGCTCTGCTGCCGGTCAGGAACGGACCCGGCTGTCTTTCGACCTCGATGTCGACATTTGCGTGGTCGGCGCTGGCCTGGCTGGACTCACCGTCGCACTTTGTGCTGCGCGGCAAGGCGCCAGCGTTGCGGTGCTCGAGGGCCGCCATGTCGGCTGGAACGCGTCCGGGGCGCTCGTCGGCACCGTCATGCCGGGGTTTGCGCTCCCATTGCCCGAATTGATCGAGCGAGTCGGGCTGGCCGATGCCAAGGAGCTCTGGGCACTGTCCTGGGCCGGAGCCGAGTTCATCAAGGCCAACGCCACCGAGCCGCTGATGCCCGGGATCGGCCTCAGTGACGGCGTGCTCGAGGTCTCCAATGTCGACGCCGGCGATGCGCTGGTGGGCCGACTGCAGATGCTGGGCGAGGATTTCGACACGCCGGTCGAAGGCTGGCAGATCGAGCGCGTACGCGCCGCGCTCAAGACCGATCGCTATTTTCACGGCATCCATTATCCGCAGGGCTTCCAGATCGACGGCCGGCGCTACGTCCATGCGCTGGCCAAGCTGGCGCGGCGGGCCGGCGCGCGGATCTTCGAGGACACGCCGGTGGTCAGCATCGACTTCTCCGGGATCCGCAAGCGCATCGTCACGCCCTCGGCGAAGCTGCGCGCGACCCAGATCGTTCTGGCCGGCAACATTCATCTCGGGGCGCCGCTGCGGCGGCTGTCGGACACGCTGCTGCCGGTATGGCGCTATGGCGGGATCACGGCGCCACTCGGCACGGAGCTGTCGGAGGCGATCGGCTTCGCGGGCTCGGTGCTCGACAGCAACGGGATCGACCAGTTCCGGATCGTCGACGGCGACCGGCTGATGTGGGCAAGCCCGGAAACCACCTGGGCGGCCAGGCCGCAGCGCTTTGCCGGCGCCATCGCACGCCGCATCCGCACGGTGTTTCCGCAGCTTGGCCGGGTCGACATCACCGAGACGTTTGGCGGCGCCACCGGACAGACCGTGCACGGCATGCCGCAGGTCGGCCAGCTCCGCAGAGGGCTGTGGGTCGCCAGCGGCTTCGGCCGCCAAGGCCTCAATACCTCGGCGATGGCCGGGCAGTTGATCGCAAGCGCCATCCTGGCCGGCGATGATCGCTGGCGGCTGTTCTCCTTGTTCGAGCTGGTCTGGGCTGGCGGCATGGCCGGTCGCGTCGCAGGCCATGCGGTCGGGCTATGGACCCGGGGCAGCTCCGCATTCGCCGGGACATTGGCGCGGCATCGCGACCGCATGCGGGCCCGGGAACTGGCCCGCGAGGCCCGGCTCGAGAAGGCCCAGCGCCTGGCGGCATTGGCACGGCC
>NZ_JBARGP010000814.1:0-3767 GCF_049798375.1 Bradyrhizobium sp. | reverse complement strand
GCTACCACCTTCGCGGTCCGGCTCGGTGAGGGTGTAGGGGCCGGGGCGGAAGCGGGGACTTCCGGCGCAGCCGACGCGACCTCGACGCCGCCCTGGTCGGCGACATCGGTGGCCTGCTCGGAGCTGCCGTGTTCGGTGATCGCGGCGACCGTGCGACGGGTCGCGGCCTTGTCCAGATTCTCGGCGAGCAGATTGCGCATGATCGCGTCGCGCGAGCCGCCGCTACGGCCGCCCATCACGACGCCGATCAGGAAGCGGTTGCCGCGATGCATCGAGGTGACGAGATTGAAGCCGGAGGCGCGGATGTAGCCGGTCTTGATGCCGTCGACGCCCTCGACGCTGCCGAGCAGATGATTGTGCCCGGTGATGGTGTGGCCACGGAAGTTGAAGGCGGTGGTCGAGAAATAATGATAGTAGCGCGGGAAGCGGTCCTGCAGGGCGCGGCCCAGGATCGACTGATCGCGCGCCGTGGTGACCTGCTCGTCGTTCGGCAGGCCGGAGGCGTTGCGATAGACCGTGTGGCTCATGCCGAGCGCATGCGCCTTGCGGGTCATCATGCGGGCGAAATCTTCTTCGTTGCCGCCGATCGCCTCTCCGATCACCACCGCTGCGTCATTGGCGGAACGCGTGATCACGCCCTTGATCGCATCTTCGACGCGGATGGTTTGGCCGGGGCGCAGACCGAGCTTGGTCGGGTCCTGATCGGAGGCATGCTCGGAGACTGGCAGCTCGCTGTCGAGCTTCAGCTTGCCGGCATCGAGACGCTCGAAAAGCATATAGAGCGTCATCATCTTGGTGAGCGACGCCGGATGACGCAGCCCATCAGGGCTCGTCGCGGTCAGGATCGCCCCGGAATTGCCGTCGACGATGATCGAGGAAAACTTGGGGCTATAGCTGTCGTCATCGTCATGCGACGCATGACGGGACACGTGATGGCGATGCCGGCGCGCTTGCGCGCCATCCATCGTCGTCGCAACGGTTGCGAGCGCGATCAGGCTGCAGACGCCGACTCGCACCAGGCGCGAGGAGCCCAAGTTTTTGCGATGCATGAAATCCTCGTCTAATTTCTGACTTGATCACCGGCTCGTGAGGCAAAATTGTGCCCATCGTGCCTGCGCCATCAAGTCTGTCCGGTCCGCTGATCGCAGTTGAGACAACCGCAGATCGAAAGCCCGGAACTGAGGTTTTGTTAAGGCGCTGTTTTGAAACAGCTTTTGTCAGTCAGCCGAAACCGAGCACGGCTATCGGGGAGGTTAGGACGCACGGGTTGCCAAAAGGTTAAGAAAACCTTGCGGAGAGACACGGGATTTCCCGCCAAATGCATGGCATTGTGCGTTGCACAATTTCCTTGCATTTTTTGTGCGGTGCACTAAACTACAATGAGCGTCAGGGAGCCAGGCTCCCCGGAACGCCCAAAGTCTGGGAAAAGGAAGCATGATGTTTAAGGTTGAAGACTTTCAGAACTACGGCAAAGAGCAGTTCGAGACCGTCGTGAGCTCCGCGACTTCGGTGCAGAGCGGATTGCAAGCGATTGCCGCCGCATACGGCGACTACACCAAGAAGTCGTTCGAGGACACCAAGTCGTTCGTCGAGAAGCTCTCGGGCGTGCGCTCGCTCGACAAGGCGATCGAGGCGCAGAGCGAATTCGCCAAGTCGGCGTATGAGGCCTTCGTTGCCGACTCGCAGAAGATCGCTGGCCTGTATTCGGATCTCGCCAAGCAGGCGTTCAAGCCACTCGAAGGGCTTGCGTCGAAGTTCGCGCCGCAGGCTGCGCACTAATCCCAGCGCCGGCATTCGTTTCTCCGAAAGCCGGCGCCGAATAATCGTGATCACTGGTCCTGATGGGAAAGCCCGGCGTGAGCTGGGCTTTTTGTTGTTCGCGACGACGGCGCGTTCCGTTACTTCGCCACGCGCAGTTTCGACAGCGCCGTGCCGATGGTCTGGAACGTGGTCAGGATCTGCGTCGAGCTCGTCAGCATGAAGAACTTGTCGGAGCCGCTGGCGCAGTCAGATAGCACTTTGGAGGTCGCATCCGCGGGCGTGTGGGTGTTCACCTGGATCGCATAGATCGTGTACAGATAGTTGCCCTTGGAGTCCTTGGCGTTCTTCAGGTTGCTGCAGAGCAGCTCCTGACGAGTGTCGATCGGGCCCAGCGGGGTGCCTGCGGCCTGCGTAGAGCCATTGCCGTTATCCGGCCAGCGGTCCTCGGTGTTGAGTCCGTCCGACAGGATGATGATGACGCGATTGTAGGTGGTGTTGGAGTCCTCCGCCGGCGCGTTCAGAATGCCGCTCGGGATCAGTGATTGCGCGGCCCAGGCAAGGCCGACCGCCTGGTTGGTACCGCCCGTCGGCTGCATCGCGTTGATCGCTGTTTTCAACGATGACCAGTCATAGCTCAGAGGAATGATCGGCTCGAGCTGCGGCGAGTTGTTGCTGGCGCAGTAGCTCTCGCTGTTCTCGTAATATTCGTTGGCCGGGAACAGCGTGGTCATATCGTAGGTACCCGAAGGCTGGACGGTGGTCGCGTCGTTGGGCTGGCTGCGATCTGTGATGCAGCCGGTCCAGCTGCTGATCGGATTGGTCGACGGCGCGTTCCAGGCATTCACCACTGTGGCCGTGGGATTAGAGGATGTGTATTTGTGGTAGGTCCATCCGACCACGGCGTTGACCCGAGGCTGGTTCGTATTGTCGGCCGTGTCGTTCGGGCCGGGCTGGGTCCAGTTGTGATCATACAAGAGGCCGGTGCATGACTTGCTCGAGCCGGTACCGGTGCAACTGCACTGCGAAACTGCATTACCTGAAGAGTCGACGGGGCAGCTGCAGGAGTTCGAACCCGAGCAGAACACCCCGGGTGTGCTGCTTACGAGCGTGCTGACCCAGCAGCCGTTGTACTTGGTGTGAGAGTTGGCATCCACGCTCGGGCAGATATAGCCGGAATAGGTGCCACTCGACGGGATATACGATTGGCCCGACGTGCTGGTGGGACTGGCGACACAGGTGAAGCCGCTATTGCTGCTGGTGAACGGGCATTTCGCCTTCGGTCCGACGGCGTGCCAGTTGATCGGAAGGTTCGCCTGATAACTGCCATTGTTCGGCTGCGTCGTCGGCGGGTTCAGCCAATCGGTCCAGTCGATCCAATTCTGGGCGTAATTGTTGGTGGCGCCGACGTTGACGACCTTGGCGAAGGGAATGACCGAAATGTAGACGTCGCCGGGGGTTTTGGCGAGGTTGCTGAGCTGGTCGATCAGGCCGCCGCTGCCGGCGACCGCGTTTTTCAGCGCCGGCAACTTGTTGTCCTGCGCCATCGAGCCGGTGTTGTCGAGAGCCAGGGCCACCCGCATCTTCACGTTGCCCCAGGCGGTCGTCGAGCTGGCGTTGAAGCCCATGGTCGGGAAGCCCGCGATCTTCATGAAGTCGGTCGTGATCGAGCCGGAGGCGTTCAGGATGATGTTCGAGCCCGTCGAGGTGTTGGTCGCATAGGTCACCGTGACGGTCGGATTTGGCGCGTCCTTGCTGGTGTAGAGCGCCTTGAAGTAATTGTTGGCCGCGGTCGTCAGGTTGGCAGTGGTGATGGTTCCCTGCGATATGTCGCGCGACAGCATCAGCGCGGTGGTATCCAGCGCCGATTGCATCGCCGAATGCGCGGCATTGGCGCGGCTGTAGTCGACCGCCGCTCCGACGAAGGTCAGGATCGGAATCAGCGCAAGGGCGAAGGTGATGGCGATGTTGCCGGATGGGTCGCTGCCGAAGCGGCGCGCGGCACGGCG
>NZ_JBARGP010000813.1:0-5020 GCF_049798375.1 Bradyrhizobium sp. | reverse complement strand
GACGGTGGTCTGTGAAATATTACAAGAACAGGTTGCATGCGACAGCTTCTGTTATATATTAACGGCAACCAAGTCCTGGGAGGACGCCGCATGTACACGCAGGCGCTGAATGCGCCCGAGGAGGGCACTCTCATCGAGGACGCGTCCATCAAGGATGCAGCGCGCGTCGCGAACTTCCAGGCACGCGTCGATGCCGAACAGCGCATCGAGCCCAATGACTGGATGCCGGCGGCCTATCGCAAGACGCTGACCCGGCAGATTTCCCAGCACGCCCATTCCGAGATCGTCGGCATGTTGCCCGAGGGCAATTGGATCACGCGCGCGCCGAGCCTGCGCCGCAAGGCGGCGCTGCTCGCCAAGGTGCAGGACGAATGCGGCCACGGGCTCTATCTCTACGCCGCCGCCGAGACGCTCGGCGCCTCGCGCGAGGAGCTGGTCGACGCGATGCTGACCGGCAAGGCCAAGTACTCCTCCATCTTCAACTATCCGACGTTGACCTGGGCGGATATCGGCGTCATCGGCTGGCTGGTCGACGGCGCCGCGATCATGAACCAGATCCCGCTGTGCCGCTGCTCCTACGGCCCCTATGCGCGCGCGATGATCCGCGTCTGCAAGGAGGAGTCCTTCCACCAGCGCCAGGGCTACGAGATCATGCTGACCTTGTCGCGCGGCAGCGATGAGCAGAAGGCGATGGCGCAGGAGGCGCTGAATAGGTGGTGGTGGCCGGTGCTGATGATGTTCGGTCCGCCCGACGGCGCGAGCCAGCACAGCGACACCTCGACGAAGTGGAAGATCAAGCGCTTCTCCAACGACGAGCTGCGGCAGAAGTTCATCGATGCCACCGTGCCGCAGGCGCAGTATCTCGGCCTGAGCATTCCAGATCCAGCGATGACGCAGGATGCGGACGGCCACTGGATCCACGGTCCGATCGACTGGAACGAATTCAAGCAGGTGCTGGCCGGCAATGGCCCCTGCAATCGCGACCGTATTGACGCGCGCCGCAAGGCGCATGCGGACGGCGCCTGGGTGCGCGAAGCCGCAGCGGCGTACGCCGCGAAGCGCAAGTCGCGCCAGATGGCGCAGGCAGCTGAATAGAGGAGGTCACATGGCCACGCCGAACACGCCGCTGTGGGAGGTCTTCATCCGCAGCCGCAACGGACTCGCACACAAGCATTGCGGCTCGCTGCATGCGACCGACGCCACCATGGCGCTGCAAGCCGCGCGCGACGTCTACACCCGTCGCGGCGAGGGCCTGTCGATCTGGGTGGTGCCGTCGAGCGCGATCACCGCCTCCGACCCCGCCGACAAGGGTATGCTGTTCGAGCCCGCGGAATCCAAGATCTACCGGCATCCGACGTTCTATGAGGTGCCGGATGAAGTCGGGCATATGTAATCGTCGATCAGTCTCAGTCATTGCGAGCTAGCGACGTGTCCGCCATAGCCCGAAGGGCGACGGCGGAAGCAATCCAGTATCGTTCCGCGGAGGCAGTCTGGATTGCTTCGTCGCTGACGCTCCTCGCAATGATGGAGGAAACATCTCGCACTTATCAGACACAAGACATGGCCACGCCCTCCATCACTGTCACTGAAACCCCGCTGGTGCTGTACGCGTTGCGCCGCGCCGACGACGGGCTGATCCTCGGCCATCGGCTGTCGGAATGGTGCGGCCATGCGCCGATGCTGGAAGAGGACATGGCGCTGTCCAATATCGCCCTCGATTTGATCGGGCAGGCCCGCGCGCTCTACACCTACGCCGCCGAGGTCGAAGGCAAGAACAACGACGAGGACAAGCTCGCCTATCTGCGCGACGTCAGGCAGTACCGCAACCTGCTGCTGGTCGAACGGCCCAATGGCGATTTCGCGCAGACCATGGTGCGGCAATTGTTCTATTCGTCCTTCGCCGATCCCTATTGGCGCGGCATGATGCACTCGACTGATGCGACGCTGGCCGCGATCGCGGCGAAGTCGGAGAAGGAGAGCGCCTATCATCTGCGCCACGTCAGCGAATGGATCATCCGGCTCGGTGACGGCACCGACGAGAGCCACGCCCGCGCACAAGCCGCGATCGACGATCTCTGGGCCTTCACCGGCGAGATGTTTGCCGTCGATGACGCCGAGCGCAGCATGATTGCTTCAGGCGTCGCCGTCGATCCGCTGACGCTGAAGTCGCCGTGGATGGTCACGGTGTCGGAGGTCGTGCGCGAGGCGACGTTGACGCTGCCCGAGACCGATTGGATGCAGCAGGGCGGTCGCGACGGCCGCCACAGCGAACATCTCGGACATCTCCTGAGCGAGCTGCAGCATATGCAGCGCAGCTTTCCGGGCGCGTCATGGTAGCCGTTGCGAACGGCGATCATGATTTGTGGCAGCGCGCCTGGGACGCGGCCGCCGCCGTGACCGATCCGGAAATTCCCGTGCTGACCATCGCTGATCTCGGCGTGCTGCGCGAGGTTACGCTGCGTGACGATGGCCGCATTGATGTGGCTGTGACCCCGACCTATTCCGGATGTCCGGCGATGAACATGATCGCGGTCAATGTCGCACTCGCGCTGGAATGCGCCGGCTTTCCGGATGCGACCGTGCGCACCGTGCTGTCGCCAGCCTGGACCACCGACTGGATGAGCGACGCCGGCCGCCGCAAGCTCAAGGACTACGGCATCGCGCCGCCGCAGCCCGCGAGCTCACGCCGCGCGCTGTTCGGTGTCGAGCAGGTCGGTTGTCCGCGCTGCGGCTCCGGCGATACCGAGCTGTTGTCGGAATTCGGCTCGACCTCCTGCAAGGCGCTGTGGCGCTGCAAGACCTGCCGCGAACCGTTCGACTATTTCAAGTGTCACTAGCACCATGTTTCCGTCATTGCGAGCGCAGCGACGTGTCCGCCGAAGCCCAAAGGGCGAAGGCGGAAGCAATCCAGGATATCCTGTGAAGGAAGTCTGGATTGCTTCGTCGCTTCGCTCCTCGCAATGACGAGCGGATAGACCGATGTCCTCCCTTACCCCACGTTTCCACCGTCTCACCGTCAGCGATATCAGGCGCGAAGCCGCGGATGCGGTGTCGATGACCTTTGTCATCCCCGACGAGTTCGCCTCCGACTATCGCTTCACGCCCGGACAGTATCTCACCCTGCGCACCACGCTCGGCGGCGAGGAGGTGCGGCGGTCCTATTCGATCTGCTCGGGACCTGACGACGGTGAGATCCGCATCGCGGTGAAGCGCGTCGATGGCGGCGCCTTCTCGGGCTTTGTCACTGAAGAGCTGAAGCGCGGCGATGCGCTCGACGTGATGACGCCGACCGGGCGGTTCGGGGTCGCGCCGACACCCAACGAGGCGCGCATCCATGTCGGCTTTGCCGCCGGCTCCGGCATCACGCCGATCCTGTCGATCATGAAAAACGTGCTGGCGCGCGAACTGCATAGCCGCTTTTTCCTCTTCTATGGCAATCGCACCGCGGAGGGCATGCTGTTCCGCAGCGAACTCGAGGCGCTGAAGGACCGCTTCATCGCGCGGTTGTCGGTCTTTCACGTCATCTCCGGCGAGGAGCAGGACATTCCGATCCTGCACGGACGGCTGGATGGCGAGAAGGTGCGGGTGCTGCTGCGCTCGCTGGTGCCAGCGTCGGAGGTCGACCATGTCTTCATCTGCGGTCCCGCGGGGTTGAGTGAGGAAGTGGAGGCCACCTGTCGCGCGCTCGGCATCGCTGCTGACAACATCCATGTCGAGCGCTTCGTCTCGGAGTTCGGTGGCCGGCCGCGACCGAAGGCGATCGTGTCTGAATCGGCGCCACCGAAGGCGATCGCCGCGCTGATCATCGACGGCAAGCGGCGCGAGGTGCCGGTCGCGGACGGCGAGGCGATCCTGGATGCCGCCTTGCGCGCCGGCATCGATCTGCCGTTCGCCTGCAAGGGAGGCATGTGCTCGACCTGCCGCGCCAAGCTGGTCGAAGGCGCGGCTCCGATGGAACTGAACTATTCGCTGGAGCCGTGGGAGCTCAAGGCAGGCTTTGTGCTTACCTGCCAAGCGAAGCCGACGAGTGAGCGCGTGGTGGTCGATTACGATCAGATGTGACACCTCCTCATCATGATCAAATCTTCGGCGCCGGTGCCGTTCCCAGGATCGCCTCGATCGCAAGCCCCAGGCCTAACAACTTTGTATCACTGCCCACCGGGCCATCGATCTCCAGTCCGACAGGCAAACCGCCCGCCGTCATGCCGGCATAGAGCGACAGGCCAGGAAGACCGGCATTGCTGCCGGGATCGGTGTTGCGGATGATGGTGTCGAACACCGGCACCGGAGCGCCGCCGTTGATCGACATCTCACCCGAGCCTTTCTCCAGGTCGATCAGCGGCGCCGGCGCGATCGTGGTCGGAAACAGGATGCCATCGAGGCGATGTTCGCGGACATAGTCGCCGTATAATTTTTGCAGCGCCGGCCGGTGCTGGCGCATCGCATCGGGATATGCCGCGCCGAACGCATCCGCCGTGATCGCGCCGAACGCGCCGGCGACATCTGGGCTCGCGATCATCGCCGTGATCTCCGCCAGCGTGACGCCCTCGATGCCGGAGGCGGCGAGATAGGCCGGAATGTCCTCGATCGGCTCGTGCAGCGCCACCACGAACGAGACCTTCTTGTTCTGCTCGAACACG
Source organism: Bradyrhizobium sp. (assembly GCF_049798375.1). GTDB lineage: Bacteria > Pseudomonadota > Alphaproteobacteria > Rhizobiales > Xanthobacteraceae > Bradyrhizobium. The sequence continues at coordinate 380 of NZ_JBARGP010000813.1, read as the reverse complement.
TCTGGAATATCGGCGTCGATCAGCTCGACGCCGGCCTCCTTAAGCTTGTCGCAGGCGGCACGCATCACCGCCTCGACATCGCGATCGACGCCATTCCAGAACGCAGCGGGGACGCCGAGGCGCTTGCCGCGCAGCCTCTCAGGCTGCGCCATCGCGCTCCCGGTGATGACGGAGTCGAGCAGCGCGACGTCGGCGACGGTGCGGCCCATCGGTCCGACCGTGTCGCGGGTACGGCTGATCGGCACCACCTGGTTGGCGTCGTCATAGCGCCGCTCGGCGCCGCCATTGCCGACCGATGGCCGCAAGCCCACCGTGCCGGTCAGCGCCGCCGGCACCCGGGTCGAGCCGCCGGTGTCGGAGCCAAGGCCGCAGCTGACGAT
>NZ_JBARGP010000812.1:0-9714 GCF_049798375.1 Bradyrhizobium sp. | reverse complement strand
CACCATGGCGGCGCCAAGCCCGATCAGTCCCTTGTTGATGCCGGCATAGGACATCTTCAGCGCCGAGGCTGCGCCGACCGGTCCTGCGACCATGCGGACGTCCAGGCCGAGGTCACGCAGCACGGTGATATCCTTGGCATCGTCTCCGCTCACATAGAGCACCGGTCCGTTGCTGCCAGGCTTCGGCGGCAGCCCGATGATGCCGGCGTCGACGAAGCGCGCGCCGGACGACCGCACGATTTGCTCGACCTTGCGCACCGTCTCTACATTCACCGCGTTGCAGTCGACGACGACGGGCTTCTTGGTACTGCGCGTGATCAGCGCTGCCAGATGCTCGGCCAGCGGCAGCGCCTCGCCGGGTGGCACGATCGACAGGATGATGTCGGCATTGGCGATCCCGGCGCCATCGGCCGCGACCATGCCGGCTGCAGCGGCACGCTTGCGCGTCGCCTCGCTGCGTCCGTCGAGCGAGGTCAGCACCCCCGCACCATGTTCGGCAAGGCGCGCTGCAACCGCGCTGCCCATTGCGCCGGGCGCGAGGATGGCGATGCTGGGGATCATGGTGCGCTCCGATTGCTGCGTTATCGGAGCTTAGCCGGAACTGTCGCCTGCGTTGAAGCGCCGAAAACGTGCATCAGCCCTTCGCGACCGCGGGCACGCGGTCGCTGGCAGGCTGAAGCTAGTCGACCTTCGCCGGCTCGGGCTGCAGCATCGGCGGTGCGCCTTCATTGGCGATGCGCGCCGTGTTGGCCATGTTAGCGAGCGCCGCGACCTTCTTCTGCTGGTCCGAGCCCGGCTGCACGACACCGGCGGACATGATCAGCGTGGCCGCGTCCTCGGCGCTCATATCGATTTCGACGACTTTGCTCTTCGGCACGTAGAAGAAGAAGCCGGTGGTCGGGTTCGGCGCGCAGGGCAGGAACACCGAGATGTGCTCCTCCTGCCCCGGTAAGCGATCGGCAACCTCGCCATTCGGCGGCAGCGAGATCAGCACGATCGACCACATGCCGGGCGATGGAAACTCGACCAGACCCACCCGGCGCAGGCTTGAGCCCTTGCCGGAAAACAGCGTCTCGAACACCTGCTTGAGGCCGCGATAGATCGCGCGCACCGCCGGAATCCGCCCGAGCAGCCGCTCGCCGAGATCGACCAGCGTGCGCCCGATCAGGTTGGCCGTGAGGAACCCGAGCAAGGTCAGGGCGATCACTGCGACAATCAGTCCCGACCCCGGCACGCCGAACGGCAGATAGGTCTCGGGGCGATAGGCCGTGGGCACGAATGGCCGCACCAGCCCGTCGACCCAGGTGACGAACCACCAGGTGATGTAGAGCGTGACGATGACCGGCCCGGCAACCACGAGGCCGGTCAGGAAATAATTGCGGAATCGCGCCATCAGGCCGCCGTGGGAGGTCGTCTCCACGGGTGGCTCGATTGGCGGCTCTGTCTGCGGCGGCAGGTCGTCGCGGGAACTCATGCAGTCTTCCGGGTCCGGTCAATCTCAGCTAGGTCTCTTAGCAGATTTTTAAAGACCGGAAGACGTTTGCGGGCGTTCCCTGCGGCTATTCGACCGTCACCGATTTGGCGAGATTCCGCGGCTGGTCCACATCCGTGCCCATCACCACCGCGGTATGATAGGCCAGAAGTTGCACGGGAACGGCATAGACCATCGGCGTGAAGGTTGCGCCCATGTCCGGCATCGTGATCGTAACCAGCGACTCCACGGTGGCCTCGGCCGCGCCGCGTGCGTCGGTCATCAGAATGATATTGCCGCCGCGCGCGGCAACCTCCTGCATGTTCGAGACGGTCTTCTCGAACACCTTGTCATAGGGCGCGATCACCACGACCGGCATGTTTTCATCGATCAGCGCGATGGGCCCGTGCTTGAGCTCACCGGCGGCGTAGCCTTCGGCGTGGATGTAGGAAATCTCCTTCAGCTTCAACGCGCCTTCCAGCGCCAGCGGGAACGAGGTGCCGCGGCCGAGATAGAGCACGTCCTTCGACTTGGCGATCTCGCGGGCGAGCTTCTCGATCTGTGGCTCGGTGGTGAGCGCCGCCGAGATCAGGCGAGGAACTTCGACCAGCCCGTGCACCAGTCTGGCTTCATCCGCCTCGGACAATTCACCGCGGGCACGGCCGGCGGCGATCGAGAGCGATGCCAGCACCATGAGCTGGCAGGTGAACGCCTTGGTGGAAGCGACGCCGATTTCGGGACCGGCCAGGGTCGGCATCACGATCTCGCTCTCGCGCGCGATCGTCGAGGTCGGCACGTTGACCACCGAAAGCGTGTGCGTGCCCTGCGCCTTGGCGTAGCGCAGCGCTGCCAGCGTGTCGGCGGTCTCGCCTGATTGCGAGATGAAGATCGCGAGATCGCCCTTGCGCAGCGGCGCCTCGCGATAGCGGAATTCGGAGGCGACGTCGATCTCGACCGGCACGCGCGCAAAGCGCTCCAGCCAATATTTGCCGATATAGCCGGCATAGCTCGCCGTGCCGCAGGCGGTTATCGAGATGCGCTGGATGTCCTTGAAGTCGAACGGCAGGCTCGCCGGCAACGCAACGCGTTCGGTCGCCATGTCGATATAGCGCGCCAGCGTATGGCCGACGACTTCCGGTTGCTCGTGAATCTCCTTGGCCATGAAATGGCGGTAGTTGGCCTTGTCAACCAGCGACGTCGTCGGACCGTGCTTGACGATCTCACGATGCACGGCCGCGTTGTTGCGGTCGTATACGGTGGCGCCGTCACGGGTCAGCACGGCCCAGTCGCCGTCTTCGAGATAGCTGATGCTGTCGGTGAACGGTCCGAGCGCGATCGCATCCGAGCCCAGATACATCTCGCCCTTGCCGTAACCGACCGCGAGCGGCGGACCGTTGCGCGCGCCGATCATCAGGTCGTCCTGGCCTGCGAAGATGAAGCCGAGCGCGAACGCGCCCCTCAGCTTGCCGAGCGTCTCCCTGACAGCATCGACCGGCGTCCAGCCCTGGCTCAGGAGATCGTCGACCAGATGCACGACGATCTCGGTATCGGTCTCGGTCGCAAACACCGCGCCCTTCTTCTGCAGGGCTTCGCGCAGCTCGTGGAAATTTTCGATGATGCCGTTGTGGACCACGGCGACGCGATCGGTCGCATGCGGATGCGCATTGTTCACGGTCGGCTTGCCGTGCGTGGCCCAGCGCGTATGGCCAATGCCGGTGAGCCCTTGCAGCGGTTTGGTGTGCAGCAATGCCGCCAGATTCTTCAGCTTGCCCTCGGCACGCCGGCGTTCGAGCTTGCCGCCCTCGAGCGTCGCAACACCCGCGGAGTCATAACCGCGATATTCGAGCCGCTTGAGCGAATCCACCAGTTGCTCGGCGACCGGCTCACGCCCCAAGATGCCGACAATTCCGCACATCAGCGCAATTCCCCAAATCGTCGAAACAGAGATTCGAAACTTCGGGGTTCTCTTAACGAAATACCCGTAGTTTCAGGATTCAATAATTATTGCGGATTGCGACAGAGTTAAGTGGCAAGCTTAACCGCCGGCATTACACAATTGTGGAATGCGCTGTCTGGGTCCGCTCGCCGCGTCGTTAAGATGCGGTGAAGGCATTGAGTTGAAAAATGCCCCATCTGGAGGTCATTCCATGACCGATCGCAAATGGCCTGATCCCAAAGGCACCAGCGCTCACCACACCGACGGGACCGGCGGCAACCGCCTCGCGCACTGGCCACCGCCGGCCATGGGCCAGGAACTCAAGCCCATGGCCGTCAAGCGCAAGTCCGACGAAGCGGTCCGCCATGCGACGCGGCGCGGCTGGCGCCTGACGCGCGCGATGTTCTCCGAATTCGACGGCGACGAGGGATAGGGCATTTTCAAGCGAAATGGATACCGGTTCGCGTCAAGAAAACGCGTCAAAATAAATATCCAACCTCAAGCGTTCTTCGGCTTCTTGTCGCGCAGCTTGGACTCGCGGTAGCGCGTGGCGCCGCCCTCACGGACGGTCTGCGGACTGCGTTCGAGTGCAAGCGCATCATCGGGCACGTCGCGGGTGATCACCGAGCCCGAGCCGATATAGGCGCCGGCGCCGATCTTGACCGGCGCCACCAGCGACGAGTTGGTGCCGATGAAGGCGCCCTTGCCGATCAGCGTCTTGTGCTTGCCGAAGCCGTCATAGTTGCAGGTGATGGTGCCGGCGCCGATGTTGGTGTTGGCGCCGACCTGGGCGTCGCCGATATAGGAGAGGTGGTTGACCTTGACGCCCTCCTCCAGGATCGCGGCCTTAGTCTCGACGAAATTGCCTATTCTGACGCCGTCGCCAAGCGAGGTGCCCGGCCTGATCCGCGCATAAGGACCGACCGAGGCCATGTTGCCGATCGACGCTTGCACGACGTGCGAGAAGGAGTGAATCACCGCGCCGTCGCCGATCGACACGCCCGGGCCGATCACCACGAACGGCTCGATGGTGACGTCCTTGCCGAAGCTCGTATCACTGGCGAGATAGACGGTTTCCGGCGCGATCAGGGTGACGCCGGCCTCCATCGCCGCGCGCCGCAGCCGCGTCTGCATTACGCTTTCGGCTTCCGCGAGCTGCGCCTTGGTGTTGATGCCACGCACCTCGTCCTCGGACGTCTCGATCACCACCGCCTCCAATCCCATGTCGCGCGCGATCGCGACGGCATCGACCAGATAATATTCGCCCTTTTTATTGGCATTGCCGATCTTGTCCAGGATCTGCAGCGCCTTGCGGCCGTCGAATGCCATCACGCCGGCATTGCAGAGCGTGATCTTGCGCTCGTCCTCGCTGGCGTCGGCCTGCTCGCGGATCGCGACGAGCTTGCCGCCCTCGCGCACGAGACGTCCATAGCCGGTCGGGTCGACGGCATGGAAGCCGAGCACGGCCAGGGTCGCGCCCTGCGCCAGCGGTGCACGCAATCGTGCAAATGTGTCGGCCGAGATCAGCGGCGTGTCACCGAAGGCGACCAGCAAATCGTCGGCGCCGCGTGCGATCGCCTCGCGGGCCGCCAGCACCGCATGCGCGGTGCCGAGCCGCTCGCGCTGAACGAAAATGTCGGCATCGGGACGCAAGCGCCTTACCTCCTGCTCGACACCGTAGTGATCCGGACCGATTACCACGGCCAATCGCGCCCCTTCGCCTCTGGAGGCGGCCGCGAGAACGTGCGAAAGCAGCGGCTCGCCGGCGACGGGATGCAGCACTTTCGGCAGAGTTGCGCGCATGCGCGTGCCCTCACCCGCGGCGAGCACAACTGTAAGGCTGGAACGTGCGGTCATGTGTCTCCTGATGCGGGAACATTGCACATGGCGTCGTCATAAAGCCGTTTTCTCGTTGGGGCAAACCCGTGCGCAGCTGAGGCCGGGGTGCTTTTCCTGTTAATGTTCCGGCATGATTCGGCAGGGCTAAAGGTGAATGGCAAAGGACTCCGACAAAAAGGCGGCCGCCCTCAAGGCCGAGAAGACCGGCGCGCTGTCGGGCCTGCTCGCCGATGAGAAGGAATTCGACCGCCGCGCACTCTGGCGGATCGGTTGGTGGGGTACGGCGGCGCTCGGCACTGTCATTGTGGCTGTGCTCGCCAATCAAGGCGCGCAGAGTTGGCAACGGGACCGTATTTCTGCGGCCGAGCTGGCGCGTCAGACTCAGGCGCTGCAGTCGCTCGCCCGCGACAGCCAGAATCAAACCCGGCAGCTCACCGCCGCGATCGAAACGCTGAACAACGACCGTGATCGGCTCTTTGCCCGGGTCACCGTGCTCGAACAGGGGCTGGACTCCATGACCGGGGCGCTCGCCAAGCAGCAAGGCTTGGCGCAAGCCGCTGGCAAGCCGCAGACACCCGCAGGGCAAGCAGCGCCGCAGCCGGCGACCGCCGACGCACGGGGACCGAGCCAGCCTTCCCAGGCGGCGGCAACCTCCGGTTCCGGCCCGTCAGCCACAAGCTCCAATAGCCCGCCGGCCGTTGCGGCAGTGGCGACGACCAATGCGTGGGGCGAGAAGACCCGCGCGGACTCAGGTAAGCCGGGCGGGACCCCGTCCGCGGCTTCGGCTTGGTCGCAGCCGTCGTCGACGACGCTCTCGGCCATGGCAGCCGCCCCCAATCCGTCCACGTCCGTTGGGTCGCTGGTCGCGTCGAAATCGATCATGGCTCCCCCCGATCCGGCCGCCTCCAAGCTGACCGAGACCGACAAGGCGGCAAAGGCCGACGCCACGCTCGATTCCAAGCCCGAGCCGACGAGAGAGGATTCGGCCGACTCCAAGCCTGATGCCGCTCCACAGCTGGAAGCCAATGCCGGCGCGTCCGCGTCAGGCGACACGACGCTTGCGCCGGCGCAGAAGACCGAGTTCGCGGTCGATCTCGGCGGCGCCAATACGGTCAATGGGCTGCGCGCGCTGTGGCGCGGACTGTCCAAGACCAACAGCGACCTGGCGGCACTGAGCCCGATCATCATGGTCAAGGAAGGCAGCGCCGGGCAAGGCATGCAGCTTCGGCTCGGCGCCGGACCGCTCGGCGATGCAGCTGCAGCTGCCAAGATCTGCGCGAACCTCGCCGGGCGTCAGCGTCCCTGCGAGACCACGGTCTATGACGGCCAGCGTTTGGCCGCGCGCGAGAACGAGGTCGGACCCGAGGCGGGCAAGTCGACGGCTTCGGGGCAGAAGCCTGCGGCCGCCAACAATGCGGCCACTGCAACGCCGCCGGCCCCGCCCCAGCGGCGCCGGGTCTGGCAGCATGAGCGCCACGGCGCTGCACACGAAGTGCCGCCAGCGCCTCCGCCCGCTGCGGCAGCCCCGCCACCGGAGCCGCCGAAGCCCGAGCCGAATACGCTGTCGTCGCTGTTCCATCGACAGCAACCACCGCAATAAGCTGACCGAATTAGCCACGTCGATGAATGGCTTGGCGGGCCTGCGAAAGCAGCCCGTCAGCCCGGGTTTTGCGCTTGTCGAGGCTATCGTTCCACAGCATAGTCCGCCGCATGAAGAAGACCCCGTTTCGCCTCTCGCCCTATCAGGTGCAATGGCTCCTGATCGTCGGTTTCGCCACCGTCGGCTATGCCTTGTACCTGCGCTATTTCGCGATCGAGTTCTCCAGCACCGCGCTCGCCTGCGACGCCGGGCTGCAGACCGTGATCTGCAAGAGCCGGATGGTCGCGACCTCGTTGTTCAAGAATTCGGTGTTCGGCGCCGTCGCGCTTGTCATCGCGGTGCTGCACGTGATGCGGCCGTCGATCGTGCTCCTGACCGGCGGACTGATCGCCGCAGGTCTCGGCATCGTGCTCTACAACATCGTGCTGTCGGGGCTGGCGATCGGCTTGCTCATCCTGGGCTTTGCACGGCCCGCGCCCGCCACAGCGTGATCGCAAGCACAAGATAGATGGCGCAGGTCCAGAGCGACTGCCAGTTGTCGCGGCCCTCGTTGAGGACGATATAGCCGGCAGATACGGCCAGCAGGCCGGCAAAGGTCGCCTCCGCGATCGGACGCACGCCTTGCGCAGGGCGATTGAACAGCAGCATCGCGAACGGCACCACTGCCATGGTCAGGCTGGCGAAAGGAAAGTCGCGGTAGCGCGGATCGAACACGAAGCCGAGTGCGGTCTCGGCGCCGATCAGGACGGTCACGACCAGCGTCAGGCCAAGCAAATAGGTTGCGGGGCCGTACTTGCGGCCGTTGGCCGGGCCGAGCAGATCCAGAAAGGTCGGCAAGGGCCGGCCCGCCATCAAGGCGTTCGCGCCGAGGATGGGCGCAAGCAGGCCTGCTGCGAATAGCGCCCCCCATTGCAGCCAGCCGCCGATACCCAGGCTTTCGTAGAACATCTTGTCGGCTGCAACGCCGAGCAGGATGCCGGCCGACGTGGCCGAGACCGCGACGGCAACCCAGGCGCCGGCGCCGGGCGGCCAGGGTCTGCGGCGCACTGTCATCCAGCCCGTCAGGAACACGATGAACGACAGCATCATGCCGCCACCCATTTGCAGCTTCCAGAGCGGAAAATTGCTCACCGGTTCACCCGGCGGATATTTCAGCGCGCGGCGGGCCGCATCGAACAGGCCCCAATAGCCGCCGACGGTGCCTTCGAGCTTGCGCTTCCAGGGCTGGTCATAGGCTTCGATCAGGTTGACCCGGAAATTCTCCCGCTTGGCGAGGCTGAGGATTTCCGAAACGACGCGGGCCTGGTTGGTGCGCGACGGCAGCGCGCCCTCGCGCATGCGGCCCTCGCTCGGCCAGCCGGTCTCGCCAATCAGGATCTCCTTGCCAGGAAATGCGATCGCAACCTGCTGACGGATCATGTCGACATGGGCGGCTGCGAGCTTGGCACGGATCGGGAAATCCTCCCAGTAAGGCAGGATGTGCACGGTTACGAAGTCGACCGTGTCGTAGATCTCACGGTTGCGCAGCCAATATTCCCAGACGTCGGCATAGGTGACGGGCACCGTGACCTGCGCCTTGACGCTGCGAATGGTCGCAGCCAGGTCGGCGGTTGTCATCTCACCGCGCAGCAGGACCTCATTACCGACCACGACAGCGCTGATGACATTCGGGTAGTGCTTAACCAGCCCGACGGCGACGGCGATCTGCTGCTGGTTCTTCAGCTTGTTGCTGCCGAGCCAGATGCCCTGGATGACCTTGAGACCGCCGATCTTGGTAGCGATAGCGGGCACCTGGTCGAGACCGTTCTCGATCGAATAAGTGCGGACGCATTCGGAGATCTTGGCGAGTTGGGTCAGGTCCTGCTCGATCTGGTCCGCATCGATATACGTCTTCGGATCGAGCGGCGACTGGGCCCCACGGAACGGCGCATAGGAGACGCACTGGAGCTTGGCGCCGGGTTCGATCGGCGCGCGTGCGAGCGTGATCGGCGTGGCAAGCCACCACCACATCGCGGCAATGACCCCGAATGAAACGAGCAGCAGCGCCAGCGGTGTACGAAGAGATTTCAGTTCCATTCTCCAGGCAGGGTCCCGTCGATTACCCGGTCGGCGGCCATCTGCCAAGACCTCTGCCAGGAGTCAGGCCGAATCCGCCGTGCCGGTCTGCGACATGGGACCCTGCAATCGCAGTCCCGGCGGGCCTTTACAATGACGCGATAAAGTTGTGGGTTTGCTGGACAAAATTGCAAAATCCGGTCATTGGCATAGAGGTCCGCTCCGCTCGCCAAGAGAATGTTAGGAACGGAGTGGGACGGTGGGACTCGCGCTCTCGGTCTCGCCGCATTGGAGGCCCATTTGGTCGGCATCACCGATGCGTTCGCAGCGGGACGGTAGCAGGGCAATATCAGGGGATTTTATGGGTCGACGCGTGCTTCAGCTTCAGGTTTCGATTTTGCGCTCTCTCGCGATTCCTGTATTCGCCATTCTGCTTGGCATGTCCGGCGTTCACGCCCAGAGCAACAACGACAATCGCGGCCAGGATCAGAAGCAGCCGGCCGCCAACGCGGCGGAGACGGCGAAGGAGAACCAGCGCAAGACCGACGAGTTCACGGAAGCTGCACAGGCGCTCAACGGCAATGCCGCCGGCAATCCGGAATGCGTCTGGCTCGGCCGGCGCGTGGTTGCATTGATTTATGCCGACGATCTCGACACGGCCTTCCGCCATCTCGACCTTTATGACCGCTTCGGCTGTCCCGGTGGCCACATCCAGGCGGCATTCCGATGCTTCACGCGGTTCATTTCCCAGATCGATCCAAAGGCCCCGAACTCGCTGAACAATCACATTCATGCCTGCTGGATCAATCCGGC
>NZ_JBARGP010000811.1:0-2750 GCF_049798375.1 Bradyrhizobium sp. | reverse complement strand
CCTCCAGGCTGTCGCAGGAGGAACTCGCGGACCGCATCCAGGCCGACGGCGTCGACATCCTGATCGACCTCTCCGGTCATTCGGCCGGCAACCGGCTGCCGGTATTCGCCGCCAAGCCGGCGCCGATCCAGGTCACCGCCTGGGGCAGCGGCACCGGCACCGGCCTTAAAACCATCGACTACTTCTTCGCCGATCCGGTGACGGTGCCGCAGGAGGTACGTCACCTCTTCGCCGAAGAGGTCTACGACCTGCCGGCGGTCATCACCACCGATCCGATGCCGGGCGCGCAGGCGACACCGCTGCCGATGCTGAGCAACGGTCATGTCACGTTCGGCGTGTTCAACCGCATCGACAAGATTTCGGAGCCGGCGCTTGCCGTGTGGTCGCGGCTGATGCGGGAGCTGCCGACATCGAAGATCGTGATCAAGAATGGCGCGCTGGATGATCAGCTGCTGCGCGACGGTCTGATCGCCCGCTTCGTCGCGCATGGCATACCGCATGAGCGCGTCACCTGTCTTGGATCGTCGGCGCGCATCGAGCATCTGAAGCAATTTGCCGAGATCGACATCTCGCTCGATCCGTTCCCGCAGAACGGCGGCGTCAGCACCTGGGAATCGCTGCAGATGGGCGTGCCCGTCGTCGCCAAGCTCGGCTTGAGCGCGGCTTCGCGCGCGGCCGCCGCCATCGTGACGGCCGTCGGGCTTGGCGACTGGGTGGCGGACGATGACGACGGTTACATCGCAATCGCGCTGAAGCACGCATCGCAGCCGTCGGAGCTGGCGAAGCTGCGCGCGGAGCTGCCCGGCAAGGTCGGAAGCTCGGCGGCCGGCAATGTCGTGACCTACACGCGCAAGGTCGAGGAAGGTTACCGCAATTTCTGGCGCCGCTACTGCGCCGCCAACGCAGGATGACGCCGCACAGCGCACCGTCTGGAGATCGCCCTTGAGCAATGTCGGTTCGCGCGCGTTCCAGAACGCGCGACTGCAGAAGAAGAACCGCAAGCGGGCGGACGCGCTGCTGCCCTCTGCGGTCGCGGCCTATCGCGCCGGCAAGCGTGCCGAGGCGCAGGCGATCTGCGCTCAGGTGTTGGCGCTTGCGCCTGACCATTTCGATGCGCTGCATCTGCTTGGTGTCGTCACCCTTGACAGCGGCCGGCCTGATGTCGCGGTGCAGGCGCTGACACAAGCAACCACAATCGATCCGCGGCATGCCGAGGCGCTCGGCAATCTCGGCCTCGCGCTATTCAGCCAGAAGCGCTTTGAGGAGGCCCGCAAGGCGCAGGAACGCGCCATCGCGCTCAAGCCGAATGTCGCGACCGCGCACACCAATCTCGGCAACACGCTGATGCGGCTCGGCGACGCCGAGCAGGCGATCGCAGCGCACGAGCGGGCGGTTGCAGTGAAGCCCGACTATGCGGACGCCTATTGCAACAGAGGCATGGCGCAGCTCTTGCTCGCCTTGAACACGGACGCCAATCAGAGCTTCGATCGCGCGCTGTCGCTCAACCCGCGCCACATGGAGGCGATGTTCGGCAAGGGGCTGGCCAGCATCAATCTGCGCCATTTCGACGATGCGCGTGCCGCCTTCGATGCCGCGCTCGCGATCAGGCCTGGCGCGCCCTCGGTTCTGGCCCAGCGCGGCCGGCTGCATCAGCAGGTCGGACGGTTCGATCAGGCCAAGGCGGATTACGACGCTGCGTTGGCGGGGGACCCGATGCAGGACATCGCGTTGCTCGGGTCAGCCCAGATCAACGTGCTCAGGGACAACATCGCGCCGGCTATGGAGGCGTGCCGCAAGGTGCTTGCGCAGAACCCGGCCTCGGAGGTGGCCTGGACCTGGCTCGGTGCCTGCTTCGTCAAGCAGGGCGAGGTCGCCACAGCGTTGCAGCATTTCGACCGGGCGCTGGAGATCAAGCCCGACTACGGCGATGCGATTACCTCGAAGATTTTCGCGCTCGAATTCATGCCCGGCGCCGACTTCGCAGAGCATCAGGCGGCGCGGCGTGAATGGTGGCACCGGATCGGCGCGCAGATCTCGCAACGGACGCCGCTCGCACGCGATCTCGATCCGGAGCGGCGGATCACCGTCGGCTATATCTCTTCTGACTTCCGCGGGCATTCCGCCGCGTTGACCTTCCTGCCGGTGCTACGACATTGCGACAAGCGACAGTTTCGCATCGCCTGCTATTCCTGTTCGCCGCTGCAGGACCACATGACCGCGCAGTGCCGCGCCGCCACCGATGTCTGGGTCGATGCCTGGCAGATGTCCGACGATGAGCTGTCGGCGCGGATCGAGGCCGACCAGGTCGACATCCTGGTTGATCTCTCGGGCCATTCGGCCGGCAACCGGCTCACCGTGTTTGCCCGCAAGCCGGCGCCGATCCAGGTCACCGCCTGGGGCAGCGGCACCGGCACCGGGGTGCCGACCATCGACTACTTCTTCGCCGATCCGGTCACCGTGCCCGAGACTGTACGGCATCTCTTCGCCGAACAGGTCTATGATCTGCCAGCGGTGATTACCACCGATCCGTTGCCGGGCGTGCAGCCGACGCCGCTGCCGATGCGTGCGACCGGACATGTAACGTTCGGCGTCTTCAATCGGATCGACAAGATCTCCGATCCGGCGCTCGTCGTGTGGTCGCGGCTGATGCAGGCGTTGCCGGACGCGCGGATCGTGATCAAGAACGTCGCGCTCGACGATGCCTTTTTGCGCGATCGCCTGGTCGGACGCTTCGTCGCGCATGGCGTGGC
>NZ_JBARGP010000810.1:0-7928 GCF_049798375.1 Bradyrhizobium sp. | reverse complement strand
TCCTTGCCGTCGGGCCCCGAAAGCCGGGAGAACGCGAGCGCGAGGTCGCGCACGCTGCGCGCCATCGGCCCCACATGCCAGAAGCGACGCGGCACGCGCGGCCAGATCCCGGTCATGGGCACGCGGCCATGCGTCGCCTTCAGCGAGACGATACCGGTCTGCGCCGCCGGACCGCGCACCGAAATCGCAAGGTCGGTGCCTAATCCCAGCGGTGACATGCCGGCGGCGATCGCCGCCGATTCACCTCCGCTCGAACCGCCCGGCGTGCGGTCGAGATTCCAGGGATTGTTGGAGCGGCCGGTCAGCAGATTGTCACTCTCTATCCCATAGGAGAACTCCGGAAGGTTGGTTTTCGCGAGCAGGATGCCGCCGGCCTGCTTCATGCGCGCGACGCTGGTGGCATCCGTATCGGGCGTGCGTCCCTTGAAGATCGGCGAACCGCGCTGGGTCGCCACGCCGGCCGTATCGATCGAATCCTTTGCCGTGAAGGGCACGCCATGCAGATGGCCAAGCTCGCGGCCGTCTAGGACCGCCTGCTCCGCCGCCCTCGCGGCTTCGAGCGCGCCGTCGGCGACCGTGACGATCGCGTTGATCTTGGGGTCGACCGCTTCGATGCGATCGAGATGCGCCTGTACGATCTCGACCGGCGAGACCTGCTTGGTGCGGATCAGCTCGGCGAGCTTGGCGGCGTCGGAATAGATGATGTCGAGGTTCATTTTATGTCCTACCTAACGCTTGGTAGACACGGGATATGTCTTTCCATTTTTGCCGTCAAGCCCTATCTAACGCTTGGTAGGCTACACGAATGTGTGAGAGGATGTTCTTTGAGCGCGAATTCACGGGAAGCGATCTTGGCCGCGGCGACGCAGATCGCGCAGGCGCACGGCTATCAAGGCCTGAATTTCCGCGATCTCGCCGCGGACGTCGGCATCAAGGCCCCGAGCATCTACCATCACTTTGCGAGCAAGGCCGATCTCGGCGCGGCGGTGGCGAAGCGCTATTGGGAAGACACGGCCGCCGCGCTCGATGGCATCTCGGCGGAATTCGCCGAAGACCCGGCGCGCGCGCTGCACGAATATCCCACCAGGGTGTTTCGTGGGTCGCTCGAGAACGGCAACCGGCTATGCCTCTGCAGCTTCATGTCGGCCGAATATGACGACCTGCCGGCCGAGGTGCAAAAGCAGGTTCAAGCCTTCGCCGATGTCAACACCGCCTGGCTGAGCAGGGTTCTGGTGACCTCGGGCTTGGTCAAGCGCACGGAGAGCGAGGCGCGGGCGCGCTCGATCTTTGCTGCCGTCTCCGGCGCCCAGCTCATGGCCCGAAGCCGCGCGGATATCTCGCTGTTCGATGCGCTGATCGAGGGCTATCGCGCGGCGGGCCTGTTGCCGGACGCGAGGCAGGGATCGCGCAAGCGCTGAACTCTTCAGCCTGCTGTGCCCAACCGGACCTCGGTTCGCGCGTGCCGTGCCGCCAGCACCTCCCTGTCCTCGTCGGCTGTTAGCCCGACGATCTTTCTGTTGGCAGCTTGCAACCACGCCAGCGTGCGCGCGGTCTCCACGAGTGGGCGCAGCGTGAGGTCGGCATCGCGTGACGGCGTGGTGTCGCGGGTCGCAAGGCCGGCGTAGTGGCAGCGTGCCGCGCCGGTCCGGCGGCGCTGACCTCGTCGTACGATCAGCGCTCGAAGCGCGCCAGCGCTTCACGCAGCGAGATGATCGTCGCCTCGAGGTTGTCGCGGCGCGCGCGCAGCGATTTGGCAAGCGTGGAATAGCTGACGTCGTCGGCGTCCGCGATCTGGCTTACCTGCTCTTCCGCCTGGATGTCGGCGGTCATGACCTCCTGCGTGATCCTGAGCGTCTCAATGAGACCGCGCAGACGCGTCACCTCGTCGGAAGGATGCTGGTTGGTTGTCGCGGAACGGAGCAAAGGCATCATTGCATTGACCTCGATTGTCCGGCTTTGGCACAGGCCACGGGTTGCCCGTGATCTCTGCCGCTGACATGGCAAGGGCGATGCCAGCTCCGACCCTTTCGCGCCGGGAGCCGCGTGGAACCTGCGATATTGCCCAGGGATAACGCAGCAGCGCGGGCTTAAACGCGACTCCGCGGAGCGGTAGACTGCGAATCAATCACGACAGGATTCGAATCATGACCGAGCCCCAGATCGTCTGCCCCAATTGCCGCACCGAGATCAGGCTGACGGAACAGCTCGCTGCGCCGCTGATTGCGGAGACGCGGCGGAAGTTCAAGGAGCACCTCGCCGCCAAGGAGGCCGATTACAGCCGGCGCGAACAGGTGCTGAAACAGGCGCAGGATGAGCTTGCGCAGGCGAAGGCCACGGTGAACGAGCAGGTGCTGGCTAAGCTGAAAGCCGAGCGCGCCGGCATCGTGCAAGCCGAGCAGGCGAAAGCGCGCGCGGCCCTGGCCGACGAGATCGGCAATCGCGACCGCCAGCTCGCCGAACTGCACGAGGCCAGTCTCGTCAAGGATGCCAAGCTCGCCGAGGCGCAGAAGGCCCAGGCCGAGATGCTGCGTAAGCAGCGCGAACTCGACGAGGCCAAGCGCGAGTTCGAGCTGACGGTCGAGAAGAAGGTGCAGGAGGGGCTCGGCGCCGTGCGCGACAAGGCGCGGCTCGAGGCCGAGGATTCCCTCAAGGCCAAGGTCGCCGAGAAGGAGGCCCAGATCGCCGGCATGCAGCGGCAGATCGAGGAGCTCCGACGCAAGGCCGAACAGGGCTCGCAGCAGCTGCAGGGCGAGGCGCTGGAGATCGAGCTGGAATCGCAACTGCGCGCCCGCTTCGCCCGCGACCTGATCGAGCCGGTGCCGAAGGGCGAGTTCGGCGGCGACGTGCTGCATCGAGTGTTTAACCAGACTGGCCAGCCCTGTGGCACCATTCTCTGGGAATCCAAGCGTACAAAGCGTTGGAGTGACGGCTGGCTGGTGAAGCTGCGCGACGACCAGCGCACGGCCAAGGCCGAGATCGCGATGATCGTGTCCAGCGCGCTGCCGGAGGGTGTCGAAAGCTTCGACCTGATGGAAGGCGTCTGGGTGGTCGAGCCGCGTTTTGCGCTTCCGCTGGCAATTGCACTTCGCCAGTCACTGATCGAGGTCGCCGGCAGCAAGCTCGCGCAGGAGGGCCAGCAGAGCAAGATGGAGCTGGTCTACACCTATCTGACCGGTCCCCGCTTCCGCCATCGCATCGACGCCATCGTCGAACGCTTCACCGAGATGCAGACCGATCTCGACCGCGAGCGCAAGACCATGATGCGGATGTGGTCCAAGCGCGAGGAGCAGCTGCGCGGCGTGCTCGACTCCACCGCGGGACTCTATGGCGATCTCCAAGGCATCGCCGGCCGCGCCATGGCCGATATCGAAGCCCTGGATATCCTGATGATCGAGGCCAAGGCAGAGGCGGCGGAGTAGTGAGCGCCGTCATTGCGAGCGAAGCAAAGCAATCCAGCGCCAAAGTAAAAGTCTGGATTGCTTCGTCGCTAACGCTTCTTGCAATGAGGTCGAAGCTTGCGTCACTGCAGTCCCGGCCTTGGGTCCCATAACCGCGACTGCTGATGAGCAGAACGGGCTGCATCGACAGCGCGGCGCGAGCCATAGCCGCCTGTGAGTCTGGGTCCCGGCGTGCGCAGGCACGACGGTGGAGTGTGCGGCGGCAGTTCTTAGTCCGGGAAAAGCACGCAGCCCGCGTGAGCGATAGCGACGCGGGACCGAGCCGGCTCATCTCTAAAAAGAAAAGCCGCCTGTTTGCACAGGCGGCCAAGTCCAGGGAGGAAACGCCCGAAAGGGCTACATCAATCTCTATCGCATCGTCTGATTCGTGGATATCCGGTAATCACCGGAGGTTGCACGAAATCAGCAATCCAACGCCGTCGAGCGCTGATGGTTTCCACGAGATATGAGCCGCGTCCGCTTTTTCCTACCGTATCTGCACGATATTTGTCGCAAAACCCGGCGGGCGTGCAGCGCAATGGGTGCGATCCGCGGAGCTAGCTCGCCTTGCGGTGCGGCAGCTTCCAGCCGGGCCGGACGAAATGGCAGGTGTAGCCGTCCGGGTAGCGCTCCAGATAGTCCTGGTGCTCCGGCTCGGCTTCCCAGAAATCGCCGACCGGGGCGATCTCGGTGGTCGCCGGTCCCGGCCACAGGCCGGACGCGTCGACATCGGCGACCGTGTCGCGCGCCACGCGCTCCTGCTCGGGGCTCGTGAAGTAGATGCCCGACCGATAGCTCATGCCGCGGTCATTGCCCTGCCGGTTCAACGTGCTCGGATCGTGGATCTGGAAGAAGAATTCCAGCAGGTCCCGATAGCTCAATAGCGCCGGATCGAAGATCACCTCGATCGCCTCGGCATGGGTGCCGTGGTTGCGATAGGTCGCGTTCGGAACGTCGCCGCCGCTGTAGCCGACGCGGGTCGAAAGTACGCCGCGCTGCTTTCTGACCAGATCCTGCATCCCCCAGAAGCACCCTCCCGCCAGCACCGCGCGTTCAGTCTTTCTTTCCATGATTCCACCTGATGTTCTCTGCGCCGGCACAGGCGCGCCCGGCGCATGGGGATCGACGCCCCCTTAAATAAGCGCGCGACGCGTCGGTCACAATGACTTCTCAGATCACAGGGTCCATTTCGAGTTCTCCGTGGCCAGGAAGACACCGATCAGCGCGCATAGCGCGATCGCCTCGAAATAGAGGATGACCGAGATGAAGCTGCCGCCGTGCCCATCAGCGCGGCGCCAGCGTCACAACGAGTATGGCGCTGAGACGTAGCTCTGCGGCACTCAGGGCCGCGGCGGTCTTTGCTTGATGTGACACCTCGGCCGGTTCGATGTTGTCAGGAAACAGCATCAGGATCGCGCCGATCGGAACCAGCCCCTCAGAACTCCGAGCACCGGCGCATGCCGCAAGAGATACGGCAGATCGGCGAAATGCAATCCGTGGATCGTTTCGGCCGTGCCCGCCATCACTAGGTTCGGCACATTGGCTCGGAGGATCGACGTCGATAGCATGAACGTCGCAAATCCAACGGCGAGCACGATGCCGGTCCGCCCCTGTCTGCCTGCCGTGAGCCCGACATGATCGGCGTGCGCCAGCATGACCGGAACGAGCAGCGAGATCCGCCGCATGTTGGATGCTATCAGGAAGGCCAGCGCGAACGCGAGCAGTACGACTGCAGTGCTCGCGGTCGACGCAACCGCAAAGAAGATTCAAGCCCTAGATCACGATGCGATTACACAGAATCGCATCGTGATCTCATCTCTTTGTTTGAGCATGATCTTTTCGGAAAACCGGTTTCCACTTTTCCGGATCATGCTCTAGCATAGCTGGATCGACGTTGGGCGTTTGCGACCTGCGGGACGAGGAGCGCGATCGCTCGTCGCGATCTCGGAGCGGGACGAACATATTCACTCACGATCAGCTCAGCGGTTGGCCGGCCTTCCCTCCGTTGCCTGGATTACCCTGCAACCAGCAATGATATTCCGGCCCCCTTGCTCATGGGCGAGCTCTTGGGGCGGGGAAACCATCAAGAACATTGCAAAGGTCGATTGGCCGTACAGCTTGCGATCGGAAAAAACGGCGCACGAGACCCATTTCGTTCTCGGCGATCCTTCCCGCGACTCACGAAGAAAGAATGCTCTTGCGATGGTGGGCGCAGTAGGGCTCGAACCTACGACCCGCTGATTAAGAGTCAGCTGCTCTACCAACTGAGCTATGCGCCCGGAACTTGCATCCGGGAAAGCCTTCGCAAGAGCCGGTCGTTTAGCAAAGCGATTTCCGGATGTCCAGCAAGACAAAGTGATTTTTCACATCGTCTAATGCAGAAAAACCGCCGGCGGCCGGCGGTTTTCCCCAGTGATCGTTAACGGCGCCGGCGATGCGGCGTCAGAGCCGTCCGGAGTCCTCGTCGTCCATGTGATTGGGGTTCATGTGATTGGGGCCGAACCGGTGGCCGCCGAAATGCGGGCCCTCGCCGCCGTCCTCGCCGCGCTCCATCCAACGGTGGCGCCAGCCACCGGGGCCAAAGTGGCCGTCATGGCGGGTCAAGACGGCAAGGCGGCGTTTCTGGCCGTCGTCGAGCGTCTTGTAGAGCGGGTCGGCAGCGTCGGCGATGTTCTTCATCGCCGACGCCGTGGCCGCCATGGTGTCGGCGCGCTCGCGCAACCGCGCCACCGGATCGTCCGCATTCTGCGGCGCCTGCGCATCGCCGGGCGCCTGCATGCGTGCATTGGCCCGATCGAGGCGGATCTTGACGAGGTCACGCACCGCGCTCTCGACCGGCGGCCACAGCTTCTCCTGATCGGCGTTCAGCTTCAGCCCGGCATGAACCGCCGCGATCTTGGCGTCTGCGAAGGCCGCGCGGTCCTCGGGGCTGAACCGCATGTGGTGCATATGATCAGATAACCACGAGCGCTGCGCATAAACCGCGCTCGATCCGGCGATGGCAAGAACCGCAACGGCGGCGATGGTGAACCTTCTCATGCGAACCTCCATTGGGAAAGGCACGCCCAGCATGAGCGCGCGGCGCGGCGCAATCAACTTACAGTTTGGACAGAGACAGCCTCTGCCAAACATGTCGTTGCCGTGACGTCGGTCGATTTGTTTCAGATCATTGCGAACCTTGTCAGATCATGCCGAGCAGCCTCGGCAGCCACAGCGAGATCTCCGGCACGTAAGTAATCAAGCCGAGGAAGGCCAGCATCGCCAACAGCCACGGCAGCACCGCGATGGTGATCTCGCTGATCCCCATCTTGGCGATACTCGAGGCGATATACAGATTGAGTCCCACCGGCGGATGGCAGAGCCCGACCTCGGTGTTGACGATCATCAAGATGCCGAGATGCACCGGATTGACGCCGAGCTTGGTCGCGAGCGGAAACAGGATCGGCGCCATGATCAGCAGGATCGAGGATGGATCCATCACGTTGCCGGCGAGCAGCAGGATGACGTTGACGACCAGCAGGAACATCCAGACCGAGAAGTGTTTGTCGACGATCCAGGCCGCCATCTCCTGCGGGATCTGCTCGTGCGTCATCAGGAACGAGAACAGCACCGCGTTGGTGATGATGTAGAGCAGCATCGAGCTCATGCTCGCGGCCTGCAACAACACCTTCGGGACTTCGACGAGCTTGAGCTCCTTGTAGACGAACACCGTGATGACGAAGGCGTAGACCGCGGCCACCGCGGCGGCTTCGGTCGGCGTGAAGATGCCGCCATAGATGCCGCCGAGCACGATGAAGATCAGCAGCAGGCCCCACAGGCTCTCGCGGAACGCCTTGAACTGCTGGCCCAGGGTCGCCCGCTTCATCCTGGGATAGTTGTTGCGCCAGGCGACGAACCAGGTCACGCCCGCCAGCATCAATGCCAGCAGGATGCCGGGCACGATGCCGGCCATGAACAGCGCGCCGATCGAGGTGTTGGTGGAGACGCCGTACAACACCAGGATGATCGAGGGCGGCACCAGAATGCCGAGCGCGCCCGAGGTCGCGATCACGCCGACGCCGAACCGGCGCGGATAGCCGTAGTCCACCATCGCCGGCATCATGATCGAGCCGATCGCGACCACGGTGGCGACGCTGGAGCCGGAAATCGCGGCCCCCCCCCCCCCCGCAGCGACGCCGGCGAGGCCTAAACCGCCGGGCAGATGGCCGACCAGCGAGGTCGTGAACGCGATCATCCGCCGCGCGACGCCGCCGCGGGTGAGAAAAGTGCCGGCCAGGATAAAGAACGGGATCGCCATGATCCCGAAATTGTCCAGACCCGAGAACAGCTTCAGGCCGACGCTCTCGATCGGCACTTCCGTCATGGTGAACAGGAAGGTGAGCACGCTCAGTCCGAGCGAGATCGAGATCGGCATGCCCGTCAGCATCAGGGCAAACAGCAGTCCAAAAATCAGCGCCGCACTCATCACGCTTCTCCGAGCGCGATCGGCGC
>NZ_JBARGP010000809.1:0-5272 GCF_049798375.1 Bradyrhizobium sp. | reverse complement strand
GTCAGGCCGCCTTCGTTCGCTTCTCGGCCTTCAATCAGCGCACCACCCCGCAACTCAGCGGACAGGTCTCGTTCGTGTCGCCCGACACCACGGCGGATCCGAAATCGAACGCGACCTTCTACACGGTGCGGATCGTGCTGTCCGAAGACCAGCGGCATCGGCTCGGCAGCTCACAGCTCATGCCGGGCATGCAGGCGGAAGTGTTCGTGCAGACCGGCAAGCGCACGATGCTGAGCTATCTGATGAAGCCGCTCACCGAGCAGCTCCGGCGCGCCTTCGTCGAGGAATGAGCTCACGCGCCGTGCGCTTGCGCCGCATCGGGATCGATGCGGCATCAGTACAATGATCTTCCCGTCGGCTCGTCCCGCCCCGCAGTCAGCTGTCACGCTGAGCGGCCGCTTGTGTTGCCTGCTCCAAGGCAACACCGAAGAAGGCAATATTGAAGAGGGCACCGCCCTCAAACGCACCATTCTCCGCGGCTTGTCGTCGCACGCAGTCTGTGACGCGCCGCGAAAAGCGGGCGACTTATTGGCCACAAGGTGCCGACGGCCTTGCGAAAGATGGCCGCGGATCGCTCTCCGAAATGAAATCAATGACTTCGCGTGTGGCGTGACGCGGACGCGAACGATTCAAATGCCCGAACAACAACAAACTTGCGAGCGGCGCTGTGCGCTATTCAGCCCCTTTTGAGCAATCAATTGCAGCCGTCCTTGCACAACCGCCGTTCCTGACTATCGGCACGCACCGGCTTGAACGGGCCTTGTCATTCTACGCATCCCCGTATCTGCGATGTGCGCACGGGATGAATTTGGGGAGAGACGATCAATGGCAACGAACACCTTCAATCCGACCGCGCTCGCGAACGGCACATCGAACCTGCTGGTGCGCGCGGATGCGCTCAACCAGTCGACCGATCTGGTGCAGGCCGGTGTCGTCTTCAACGACGCGGTTCGCGCCTCGCTCGGCCTGTTCAGTCTGGCGGGCAGCGGCAATTCCAATCCCTTCCTCAGCAGCTACACGACTGACATCCACGCGGTGCAGAACGACATCGCAGCGATGCTGGCCGATCCCGCCCATGTCACCCTCGGTGGCCAGACCTTCGCGCTGAATGCCACCGACACCGCCGTGCTCACCAACGTAGAATCGCATCTGGGCACGCTGATCACCGCCGCCGGACAGCTCACCAATGCCGCGACGATGTCGGCAGCGAGCCAGACCCTTCATGCGGTTCAGAGCGAGATCCTGCAGGAAATCAGTGGTGACGCACACCTGTCCGGCGCCCTGAACAACGTGCCGTTCCTGGCCAACACGGGGGCCAATGACGTTGGGTTCCAGAACTCGCCGGCGGGCGCGGACGATCCGACGTCTCTGGCGGCAGCGACGGCGGGCAACAGCCTCAAGGACGTCGGCACGGTGTTCAACAAGGTCGTCGATCTGGCCTCGGGCGACATCAATGCCCACAATGTGCAGGAGATCACGACCGATCTCACCGCGGTTCAGAGCGGCCTCACCGCCATCCTCAACAATAAGACCCAGCTCGCCCAGATCGAGGCCGGTGAAACCGCCAATGCTGCTGCGCTGACCACGATCCATCTGCAGACCGCGCTCGGCCAGATCAATCTCGAGCTGACCAAATACGTGAATGCGGAGACGACGGGCAATCAGGCCGCCCTGCGCGGTACTGCCGACAATCTGCTCGACATTATCGATATCGTCCAGGGTGATGCCAACCTCAATACGGCGGCCGGCGGCAACGGCAATGCAGGTCATGCCGGCGGCTTCGCCGAGGATCCGGGCGGGCTCACCGGCACTGTCACCAAGTTCCAGGACAACCAGGCGCAGACCAACTTCTGGGCGGCTTTCCTGGCCGAGGCGAACACCATCAATGCGCATCTGACCAAGATCTCGACCGGCGCCGAACAGGCCAGCCAGACCTTGATCACGCAGATCCAGAACTACCAGCAGTTCGGCGCCAATTTCGACGCCGCTCAGGGCGCGGTGTTCCAGGGCCGCTTCGATAACGAGCTGAACAACGGCACGCTGGAGGCCGACACTAATGCCGCCGTGCACGGGCTGCAGGGCATTCTCAACGGCGACACCGGCGCGGCGCTCGCCGCCGACAACGCCGCGATCGCAGCCGCAGGCCAGGGCTTTGCGGCCGACGCGATGGACGTCTCCGGCAACAATATCGCCATCGGCGGTGCGACCTATGTCGGCACCGCGACGACGGTCTCCAGCGCGACGTCCGTCCATGGCCTGGCCCATGGCAGCATTCCCGTCACCGCCAACCCGAATATCGCGGAGGGCACCGGCGGCACCGCGACGACTCCTCCCACAGGCGGCGGCGGTGGTGGCACCGGCGGTGGTGGCAGCACCGGCGGCGGCACGACGACGCCGATCAATTTCAGCCATACCGCGCTTGCCAACGGGACGTCGAACCTGCTGACGCGCGCGTCCGCGCTGCAACACTCGACCGACCTGATGCAGGCTGGTGTCGTGTTCAATGACGCGGTCCGAGCGTCGAGCGGCCTGTTCAGCCTGGCGGGGAGCGGCAACTCGACCCCCTTCCTCACCAGCTATCAGGGCGACATCACCGCCGTGCAGACCGATATCGCGGCGATGCTAGCCGATCCCGCCCACGTCACCCTCGGTGGCCAGACCTTCGCGCTGAACACGACCGATACCGCCGTGCTCACCAACATCGAAGCGCAGTTGGGCACGCTGCTCAATGCGGCCGGACAGGTCACCAATGCCGCGACACTGGCGGCAGCGGACCAGACCATTCATTCAGTCCAGCAGGAGATCCTGCAGGAGATCCACAACGACGCGCATCTCTCGACTGCCCTCAACAACGTCACCTACCTGGCCAAGACCGGCGCCACCGACGTCGGCTTCCAGGCCTCGCCGGCGGGTGCGGACGATCCGGCATCCCTGGCTGCGGCGACGGCCGGCCACAGCCTGCATGATGTCGGCACGGTGTTCAACAAGGTCATGGAGCTGGCCTCGGGCGGCATCCATGCGGGCGACCTGCAGGAGATCACGACCGATCTCACCGCGGTTCAGAGTGGCCTCACAGCCATCCTCAACAACAAGACCCAGCTCGCCCAGATCGAGGCCGGTGAAACCGCCAACGCTGCAGCGCTGACCACGATCCACCTGCAGACAGCGCTCGGCCAGATCGGCCTTCAGCTCGACAAGTACAACGCCGCGGAGACCACCGGCAATCAGGCCGCACTGCGCGGCACCTCGGACAATCTGCTCGACATCATCGATATCATCCAGGGTGATGCGAACCTCAACACCGCGGCCGGCGGCAACGGCAATGCCGGCCACGCCGGCGGCTTCGCCGAGGATCCCGGCGGGCTCACCGGCACCGTTACCAAATTCCAGGACAACCAGGCGCAGACCAATTTCTGGGCGGCGTTCCTCTCCGAGGCCAACACGATCAATGCACATCTGGCGAAGATCTCGACCGGCACCGAGCAGGCAAGCCAAACCTTGATCACGCAGATCCAGAACTATCAGCACTTCGGCGCCACTTTCGACGGAGCCCAAGGCGCAGTGTTCCAGGGCCGCTTCGACAACGAGCTGCTGCACGGCACGCTGGAGGCCGACGCCAACGCCGCGGTCCAGGGCCTGCAAGGCATTCTCAATGGCGATACTGGCGCAGCGCTCGCCGCCGACCAGGCGATGATCAACGCTGCCGGCCAGGGCTTTGCGGCCGACGCGATGGACGTCTCCGGCAATAACGTCCCGGTCAATGGTGGGACCTATGTCGGCACTGCGACCACGGTGGCGACCGCGACCTCGATCAATGGTACGGCCCATGGCAGCATTCCGGTGACGGCAACTCCGAATGTTGCCGAGGGCACCGGCGGCACGGCGACGAGCAGCACAACGACGGGCGGAACGACCACCCCGGGCGGCGGCACGACGACCGCCGGCGGAACGGGCTCCGGCGGCGACCACAGCACCGGTGGCACCACGACGGCAAGTGGTGGCACTACGTCCGGAGGCAGCACGACGACGGGCGGCACCACGACGGGCACAAGCTCCGGCGGCACCACAACGGCCAATAACGGCCACTGCGGCGGCTGCGGCGAACACGACCAAGGCCATCACGATCATCACGGCCAAGCAGCCGCTTCTATTGCGGAGGCTGCTCAGCAGTTCGACATGTCGCATCACCACGCGATGACGCACATGTGGGGCTGAGACCTAGCGGCGGATCGACGACATTGGGCCGGCGCAGCATGTTGCGCCGGCCTCCTGATGAGCGACTGTATCGCAGCAAAGACAATCATGAACGAGCCTGCCATCGCCGTCCGTCCACGTCTGGTTTCAGCGTCGACCACCCCTCCTGGCCAGCCTATGCCGCCCGCCGACGCCGCGACGCTCAGCGCAGCGGAGCAGGCCTATCGGCGCGTGCTGACCGCGCAGCCGCGTCATTTCCGAACGCTATGCGGGCTCGCCATGATCCGGCTGCAGCTTGGCGACATCGGTGAGGCCGAGATGCTGCTCCGCCAGGCTGCCGACGCCGCGGACGCAGCCGACGCGCCCCCCATGCTCGGCCACGCGTTCGCGAGCCTCGGTGATGGCTGCCGACGGCTCGGCCGTCACCGCGACGCGATCGTTCATTACACACAAGCACTTGCGATCCACCCGGAAACATCGGGCGTGCTCCTCAATATCGGCGGCTGCCATCAGGCGGTCGCGCAGTTCGAACCTGCCATCCAGGCCTTCCAGCGGGCGCTTGCGCACGACCCTCGTCTCCCCGAGGCGCACTACAATCTCGGCAACATCTATCTGGAGACGAACAATTGGGCCGCCGCGGTGTCGCATTACGAGCAGGCCCTGGCCGGCCGTCCAGACTTCCCGCAGGCGCATAACAATCTCGCCAATGCGCTCCAGAAGGGCGGACGCTATGCGGAAGCGATCAGCCATTATGATGAGGCGGTCCGGGCCGACCCGCATTATGCAGCGGCCCTCCGCAATCGCGGCGATGCGCTGCGCGCGATCAAGTGCTTCGACGATGCGATCGCCAGCTATCGATCCGCGCTTGCGGTCGCATCGGCCAACGCGGCAACGTTGAATCATCTCGCCACCACGCTGACCATCGAGGGCCGGCTCGACGAAGCGGGCCGCGCCTATGAGGCCGCACTCGCGCTCGAACCCGACAATATCGGCCTCCAGCTCAACTACGCCGCTATCAAGCGGTTCGTCGCGGACGATCCGCGGCTGCCGCTTCTGCAAGCGCTGGCGGCCCGCGAAG
>NZ_JBARGP010000808.1:0-4586 GCF_049798375.1 Bradyrhizobium sp. | reverse complement strand
CGGCGCGGCCGTTACAAACAGCACTATCAGCCCGGCACGTTGCGCGAGAAGATGTTCGGCAAAGGGCACGCACGCCTCGCCGCTCCGCATCCTGCCGCGCTGCATCGGCCCAAACCGCGACCGACCGCGGCGAAGTGAAACGCATCACAAATAGCCGAAAAAATAGCCGAAGGGTGGCATCGCCATCCTTCGGCTGCTGTTGGATCGGACGAAGACCGCGCAGCGTCCGGCTTCGATCGTGGGGTCAGTTCAAGCTGATTCCGGCCAGCGGCGTGCCGTCATTGCCGTTGTTGCTGATCTCGTTGTTCTTGAAGGACGAGACGCTGCTGCCGCCGGTCTGATACACACCGTTTCCGTTGCCCTGGATGACGGAATTACCCAATGAGACGATGGCGCCAGTGCCGCTCGCCAGCAGACCGGTATTGTTGAACTGGGAGTTGAGATGGTCGACGAAAACGCCGACACCCGGCTTTCCGGATGGCACCGTGACCGACAGGCCAGCATTATTGTTTTGGTAAGTGCTGGAATTCGACACCAGAACGCTGATCGAACCAGAGGCGTTGGCACTCGACACCGCTATACCGAACGCCGAAGCCTTCAGGCTCGAGTTCGAAATCGTGGTGCTCGAAGCATTGCTCGGGGCAATGGAAATCGCGTTTTGTGAGAAATTCTCGATGGTGCAGTTCTCGACGATGAGCCTCTTGCCGGCAAGGAAATTGATGCCGTTGAGGCCGAGGGTCGTACCGGCACCATTGATGCTCAGGTTACGCAGGATGACCGTGTCGCTCGAGCCGGCGTTGACGTTAATGCCATTGGTTGCCGATGCGAGGATCGAGGCCAAGGTCCCGCCGCCGTCGATCGTGATGGCGATCAGCGTCCTGGTGTCGAACACGAGCACATATCAAAACAACAACGCCGGCGTGACAGCCACTGTACCGGCCGGAAAGCCCGGAATGGGCGTTTTCATCGACCATCTGGTCTCTGAGTTCAACAACACCGGCGTCCTAGCGAGCGGCACCGGCGCCATCGTCACATTGGGGAATTCCGTCATCCAGGGCAATGGAAACGGCGTGTTCCAGACCGGCGGCGGCGCGCCGGCAAACGTCTTGCACGGCGCGGTGCGGCTGCACGGATTGACGTCATCACCGACACCGGACACCCAGGTCCGGGTGGCCTGGGCGTATGCTCCGGTCGGGAGCGCAACGACGATCGCAAAACATGAAGCTGAGAACCAGGCAAGGAGCTTCGACATGAGCATCTCCTGTTCAAAAAAGAGGGAAATACAAGAGTTAGGGAAATAAGCCTGCCGTCTTCGGCACGCATGAGCAGCCTAGCAC
Source organism: Bradyrhizobium sp. (assembly GCF_049798375.1). Lineage (GTDB taxonomy): Bacteria > Pseudomonadota > Alphaproteobacteria > Rhizobiales > Xanthobacteraceae > Bradyrhizobium. The sequence continues at coordinate 3,249 of NZ_JBARGP010000808.1, read as the reverse complement.
GCTGAGTACAACCAACATGTGATCTAAACCGACACGCGACGACTTTGCGCGGTTTTGCGGTGCCAGCAGGTAGCTCGAATTGAAAGATGGGGATTGCGCCCCCTCTTTTCTCAAAATCTCGTCAATCTCTCGGGAGCACGGAAAATGGCCGCGGAGAGCCAGTTTTCGGGTAGGTCTCGCAAGCCGCTTCCGATGGTGAATCCTCGGATGAAAATTTATCTTTCTTTTTTTCGGAAATCAGAGTATTATCTTGATATTTCGTGCCCGCAAGAGGGGCGCTTCGCGATCGTCACGAACGTTGGGCGCGGAATGCGATGGACGTCATGGCGCGCAGCGTGCGTTACACGTGGACCAACGGGCTGTGACGTACGGCGAAGTCGTGTGGTCCTGGCGCCTCGGTGCTGGCGCTAAGCTTGCGAAGATGTTGACGCATTTCGCGACCGACGGGGGCAAGAAAGCCGATCCCCGAGGAGAGCACGAAGGACACAGTTAAGCCCATCGCGCAGGGAAGGCCGGATGTTCGGCCATACCTGTGGTGACTGCCGCCTGCTTTTTTTCTGCAGGCGGGCCATGGGTGTTGGCTAAGCACCCGGCCTTCCCTGCGCCCTCTCTGATCTCAAGAGGGCAAACGATAGGCAAAACTCGGACGCCATGCGCCGCGAGAGCGCGAGCGCTTCCCTCCCCTCCTCCGATCGGACGGCCGCGGCCAGAATGATTTCCTCGTCAGGCTTGCAGACGAGGAAGGACATTCTCCAGATCGCTCGATCTGCAAAATTGCTCCATCGCGATGTTCCTGCGAATGATACCGCCGGATTTATCAGCGGCCCTCACATCGAGACGATCCCATGACACCCTCTTTCATCGCGCCTCCCCAACACACGCCGCACCGAGCACAGACAATGCCGATACTGCATCGCATTCTCGGCATCGCGATCGCTTTGCTCTCTTTGTTCGTGGTGGGCGGCGCCGCGACCGCGGAACCGCTCCGCATCGGCTATCAGCGATCGTCGACGCTGATTGCCATCCTCAAGGCTAATGGCGAGCTGGAGAAGGCTCTGGCACCCCTGGGCGTCACCGTGACGTGGCACGAGTTTTCGAGCGGCCTGCCGTTGCTGGAGGCGATCAATGTCCGCAGCATCGACATCGGCGCCGATGTCGCCGACACCGTACCAATCTTCGCGCAAGCCGCCGGCGCCAAGCTCGCTTATGTCGCCGAGGAAGCGGCCTCGCCATCCGCGCAGGCCATCCTGGTTCCGACGTCCTCGCCGATCAAGTCGGTTGCCGAGCTGAAGGACAAGCGGATCGCCGTCACCAAGGGCGCCGGCAGTCATTATCTGCTGCTGGCCGCGCTGGCGAAGGCGGGCCTCACCTTCAAGGACATCAAGCCGGCCTACCTGCCGCCGGCGGACGGCCGCGCCGCCTTTGTCAGCAACAATGTCGACGCCTGGATCGCCTGGGATCCGTTCCTGAGCAGCGTGATCAGGCAATCCGGCGCGCGGGTCCTGGCCGACGGCAGCAACGGGCTTGCCAGCTACAAGCGCTACTATCTGGCGTCGGCCGACTATGCCGACAAGCATGGCGCCGTGCTCGACGTGATCTATGGCAGGCTCGCCGAGACCGGAAAATGGGTAAAGGTCAACCCGACCCAGGCAGCGACCCTGCTCGCCGGCCTGTGGGGGATCGATGCGGGAACTGTCGAACAAGCCAACAGCCATCGCTCCTATCAGGTCGGCGCAGTCACTTTGGCCGGCCTGTCGGAGCAGCAGAAGATCGCCGACGCGTTCCTCGCCGAGCACGTGCTGCCGATGAAGGTCGACACCACGACGTTGAAGATATGGACCCCGAAGACGCCGTGAGGCCTTCAGGCGCACTGACGCCGCCTGCGGATCTATGGCAGAACAGGCCGCCTTTACCGATCCTGGGACAGCAGCATGCCGACGCCGAAACCGCCCGCCTTCGAGACCCTGAGCCTGCATGCGGGCCAGCAGCCCGATCCCGTGACCGGCGCCCGCGCGGTGCCGATCTATCAGACCACGTCCTATGTGTTCGAGGACACCGACCACGCCGCGGCGCTGTTCAACCTCGAACGCGCCGGGCACATCTATACCCGCATCTCCAATCCGACCACCGCGGTGCTGGAGGAGCGGCTCGCCGCGCTCGAAAGCGGCGTCGGCGCGGTCTGCACCGCGAGCGGCCAGGCGGCCCTGCATCTGGCCGTCGCCACCCTGCTCAATGCCGGCGGCCACATCGTCGCCTCCTCCTCGCTCTATGGCGGCACCATCAACCTGCTGGCGCATACGCTGCCGCGCTTCGGCATCACCACCTCGTTCGTGAAGCCCAGGGATCTCGATGGGTTCCGCGCGGCCATCACAGCGCAGACGCGGCTGGTGATCGGAGAAACCATCGGCAATCCCGGACTCGAGGTGCTGGACATCCCGAAAGTCGCCGCCATTGCCCATGCCGCCGGCGTGCCGCTGCTGGTCGACAACACCTTCGCCACGCCTTTTCTCAGCCGCCCGATCGAGCTCGGCGCCGATATCGTGATGCATTCCGTAACCAAATGGCTCGGCGGCCACGGTGTCGCGATCGGCGGCGCCATCATCGACGGCGGCCGTTTCGACTGGCGTGCCTCCGGTAAGTTCCCGCAACTGACCGAACCCTATGCCGGCTATCACGGCATGGTCTTCGACGAGCAATTCGGCCCGGCCGCCTTCATCATGCGGGCGCGGACTGAGGGCCTGCGCGATTTCGGCGCCTGCCTGTCGCCGACCAATGCTTTCCATCTTTTGCAGGGCGTCGAGACTTTGCACGTACGGATGGAGCGCCACGTCGCCAACACGGCCGCGGTGTTGGATTTCCTCAAAGGAAACAAAGCGGTCGACTGGGTGCTGCATCCGTCGCTCGAAACTCACCCCGACCATGCGCTGGCCAAGGCGTTGTTGCCGCGCGGCGCCGGCTCGATCGTCTCGTTCGGCATCAAGGGCGGCCGGCCTGCCGGCCGCAAGTTCATCGAAAGCCTGAAGCTGATCAGCCATCTCGCCAATGTCGGCGATGCCAAGACGCTGGTCATCCATCCGGCCAGCACGACACATCAACAGATGGACGCAAACCAGCTCAAAGCTGCCGGAGTCGGCGAGGAGCTGGTGCGGCTGTCGGTCGGCATCGAGGCCGCGGCCGATATCATCGACGATCTCGGACAGGCGCTGCGCGCCTCGCAAAAGGTGTGAGCCATGCAGCTGTCAGTGAATG
>NZ_JBARGP010000807.1:0-14620 GCF_049798375.1 Bradyrhizobium sp. | reverse complement strand
CCATCGGACGGCAACGCCGCCGCCTGGCTCGAGGACCTCGACCGCAACGTGCCGAAGGATGAAGAGGCTGCTCCTCATGACCGATAGCCGCGGCTACGAGATCTTCGAGGCGGGCGATGTGCGGCTGCAATCCGGCGATGTATTTCCGTCGTTGCGGCTCGCCTACAAGACCTATGGTACGCTCTCGCCGGCCAAGGACAACGTCATCCTCTACCCGACCTCGTTCAGCGCCCAACACTACGATACCGAATGGCTGATCGAGCGTGGTGGCGCGCTCGATCCCGACCGCTACTTTATCATCATTCCGAACCTGTTCGGCAACGGGTTGTCGTCTTCGCCGTCGAACACGCCGGAGTTTGCGGCCGGCGCGCCGTTTCCCGCAATCACCTATCACGATGCGATCGCCGTGCAGCGGCGATTGCTGATCGAGCAGTTCGGCATCGATAAGATCGCGCTGGTCTATGGCTGGTCGATGGGCGGCATGCAGGCCTATCACTGGGCGGCCTGTCACCCCGAGATGGTGGAGCGCGCGGCGATCGTCTGCGGCAGCGCGCGCTGCTCGCCCTATAACACCGTGTTCCTCGAAAGCGTGAAGGCGGCGCTGACGGCCGATCCCGCGTTCAGAAACGGCCGCTTCGTCGAGAAGCCCGTTGCCGGCCTGCGCGCGATGGGCCGGGTCTACGCCGGCTGGGCGATGTCCTATGAGTTCTATCGCGACGAGATCTGGCGCGAGGCCGGTGCCGCCTCGCTGGAGGATTATCTCGCCGGCAATTGGGATACGGCCTTCGCGCATCGCGACGCCAACAATTTGTTGGCGCAGCTCGCGATCTGGCAGAACGGCGACATCAGCCGCTGCGCGGCATTCGGCGGCGATCTCGACCGCGCACTCGGCGCGATCCGCGCCCGCATGCTGCTGATGCCGGGCCAGACCGACCGCTATTTCGACTGGCGCGACAACGAGGCCGAGCTCGACAAGCTGGTCCATGCGGCCTCGCGCGCGCTGTGTCCGATCCCCTCGATCCACGGCCATCGGGCCGGCAATCCGATGCGGATTCCGGCCGACCGCGCCTTCATCAACCGCACCATCACAGGCTTGCTGCAGAGCTGAGGACATGAGCATGGTATCGCCGATCGAACCAGCTAAGCCAAAGCTGCTGACGCCTGCGATGCTGCGCGAGCTGTCGGTGCGTTCGGATCGGCAGGGCGCGGTACGTTCGCTCGGCCATTATGCCGAAATCATCGTGATGGGCACGCTGATCTGGCTCGTGTCGTCGCGTTATGGCGTGGTCTGGGCGTTGCCGCTGATGGTGGTGCAGGGCGTCTTCGTCGCCTTCCTGTTCATGGCGGTGCACGAGACCGCGCACAAGACAGCGTTCGCAAGCCATCGGATCAATATCCTGGTCGGCAATCTCTCCGGCTTCATCATCGGGCTGCCGTATGAGTACTACGGCCTGTTTCACTGGGAGCATCACCGACACACCCAGGATCCGGAGAAGGACCCGGAGCTGATCGTCGGTCCCAAACCGCGCTCGGCTGCGCAGCTCGCGATCGCCTATTCCGGCCTGCAGCAGGTCGCCGGCCGCCTTTCGCTGATGCTGCGCCATGCGCTGGGCAGGGTGACGGTGCCGTGGGTGCCGAAGGGAAGGCGCGCCACCATCGTGCGCGAGGCGCGCTGCTACGTTGCCGGTTATGTGCTGCTGCTATCGGGCTCGATCGCGCTGCACAGTGCGCTGCTGCTCTGGGTCTGGGTGCTGCCGCTCATGTTCGGCCAGATGGTCCTGCGGCCCTATCTCTTTGCCGAGCACACCGGATGCGACACCACCCGCAGCGCCTTCCAGAACACCCGGACGACGATGACGACGCGGCTGGTGCACTGGCTTGCCTGGAACATGCCCTATCATGTCGAGCACCACGCTTATCCGTCGGTACCGTTCCACGCGCTGCCGAAGCTGAATGCCATCGTCGGCGGCGAAATCGTCTATCGCGGCCGCGGCTATCTCGCCGTGACGCGCGAGACCTGGGCCTGGTTCAGGGCGCGACGGATGGGAAGCGAAGCGTAACGAACAGGGGAGTCAATTGCAGCAGCTACCGCCAGCGCTCGCGCATCCTGGCCGCGATGTCGATCCGCGGCCCCTGGCTCGGGACGCGGCCTGCAGCCTCGACGCGAGGCCAGAAGTTACGCTCGAACAGCGGCAACAAGGCTTCCGGGATGAAGCGGGTGCGCGACGCGTAGACGTGGCGATCGCCGCGCACCGGCTGGCCGTGCACGAAGAAGCGCTGCGGCACCATCAGATGCAGCTCGTCCTTGGCACGGGTCATCGCGACGTAGAGCAGGCGGCGCTCTTCCTCGAGTTCAGCGCTGGTGCCGGCGCCGAGATCGGACGGCATGCATCCATCGACCACATTGAGCACGTGAACCGAAGTCCACTCCATGCCCTTGGCCGAATGGATCGTGGAGAGGATCAAATAGTCCTCGTCGCGCAGCGGCACGCCGGCCTGGTCGGAGGTCGCATCCGGTGGATCGAGCGTCAACTCGGTGAGGAAGCGTTCGCGCGAGGCGTATCCGCTGGCGATCTGCTCGAGCTGGAGGAGGTCGGCGGTGCGCACTTCTGCATCCTCATGCACGCGCTCGAGATGCGGCGCGTACCAGTGCCTGATCCGCGCGATGTCCGCTGGCCACTCGGATTGGCTGAGCTGCGCCGCGGTGTCGACGAACGCGCTCCACGCTTCGCCCGCGCGGGCCGGCTGCGGCAACGCGCACAGCGCGGCGACCGGATCGGCGTCGTCCACGATGGCATCGAGCACGCGTTGCGCCGACGTCGGCCCGACGCCCGGAATGAGATGCAGCACGCGGAAGCCTGCAATGCGGTCGCGTGGATTTTCGACGAAGCGCAGGAACGCCAGCACATCCTTGACATGGGCGGCATCGAGGAATTTCAGCCCGCCGAACTTGACGAACGGAATGTTGCGTCTGACCAGCTCGATCTCCAGCGGGCCGCTGTGCGATGACGTGCGAAACAGCACCGCCTGCTGCTTCAACGTGGCGCCTTGCTCGCGCCTGGCCAGCACCTGCTCGACGATGTAGCGCGCCTGGTCGGCCTCGTCGCGCACGGTGACGAGCTGCGGCTTGTGCGACGCGATGCGGTCGGTCCACAAATTCTTGGTGAAGCGCTCGCGCGCCAGTCCGATCACGCCGTTCGCGGCGGCGAGGATCGGTTGGGTCGAGCGATAATTGCGGTCGAGCGTGATGATCTCGGCGCGCGGGCTGAACTGATCGGGGAAGTCCAGAATGTTGCGCACGGTGGCGGCACGGAACGCGTAGATCGACTGCGCATCGTCGCCGACCACGGTCAGCCCCGTGCCATGCGGCTTCAGCGCCTTGAGGATCGATGATTGCAGCCGGTTGGTGTCCTGATATTCGTCGACCAGCACATGGTCGAAGCGATCGCCGATCTCGGCCGCGATCGCGCTGTCGGCCAGCATCTGCGCCCAGTACAGCAGCAGGTCATCGTAGTCGAGCACGTTCTGCGCCTGCTTGGCGCCGACGTAGGCTGCGAACAGGCCCTTCAGCTCGCTGGCCCATTCCGCGCACCACGGAAAATGCCGCACCAGAGCCTCTTCGAGCGGCATGTCGGCATTGACGCAGCGTGAATAGATCGAGAGGCAAGTGCCTTTGGTCGGAAAGCGCTTCTGCGTGCCTGAGAGTCCGAGCTCGTGGCGGACCAGGTTCATCAGGTCGGCGGAATCTTCGCGATCATGAATCGTGAAGGCGGGATCGAGGCCGATCCGCTCAGTGTATTCGCGCAGCAGCCGCGCGCCGAGCCCGTGGAACGTACCGGCCCAGGTCAGCGTCCCGGTGATGGCGTCGGCATTGCCCGGAAGCACCTTGCGGGCGATGCGTCCGACGCGGCTGGTCATTTCAGCGGCTGCACGGCGCGAGAACGTCATCAACAGAATGCGACGCGGATCGGCGCCGTTGACGAGCAGGTGCGCAACGCGATGGGCGAGCGTGTTGGTCTTGCCGGAGCCCGCACCGGCAATGATCAGCAGCGGCGCGCCGGGCGCGGCCAAATCTCCGCCGTGCGTGACCGCGCGGCGCTGCTCAGGATTGAGATCGTCGAGATAATTTGCAGCCTGCGCTAGCACGAATCGCCCCTCGGGTCCGCAGGATCGGCGATTTCCCTTGCCTGCGCAATGCGATGGCGCTGCGACGGCAGGCGGAATGGCTCTTATTCCGGGCTATGCCGGACTTCGCGGGCGAACCGGAGAGGTCGCGCTATGGCGATGCTCGCATGATTCGCAATCGGTCTTTTTTGTCACGGTTGCCCACAGAGCGTGCGCTGACCGCTTGCGCAGGCCCGCCGGCGCTCCTATCCAATCTGGCCCGTCACGAATCTCGGAAGAACTGCCGTGCCGAATTTTGCATCCATCATCGCCACTGAGCTTGCCGTCCGCGACGCCCAGGTCCAGGCCGCGATCGATCTCCTCGACGGAGGCTCGACTGTTCCGTTCATCGCCCGCTACCGCAAGGAAGCGACCGGCATGCTCGATGACACGCAGTTGCGAACGCTGGAAGAGCGGCTGCGCTATCTGCGCGAGATGGACGCGCGGCGCACGGCCATCATCGAAAGCATCAAGTCGCAAGGCAAGATGACGCCGGAGATCGAGCTGGCGTTGGCGACCGCCGATACCAAGGCACGGCTCGAAGACATCTACCTGCCGTTCAAGGAAAAGCGCCGCACCAAGGCGCAGATCGCCAGGGAAGCGGGCCTCGAGCCGCTCGCCGACATGCTGATCGGCGATCCCATGAAAAGCCCGGAGGACGAGGCCAAGGCCTTCATCAAGACGGACGGCGAGAACCCGGTGAAGGACGTCAAGGCGGCCCTAGAAGGCGCGCGCGCTATCCTGGTCGAGCGCTTCGCCGAGCACGCCGATCTCGTCGGCTCGCTGCGCGACGAAATGTGGAGCCGCGGCCTCATCAAGTCCGAGGTGCGTCACGGCAAGAAGACAGCCGGGGCCAAGTTCGCCGATTATTTCGAGTTCAAGGAGCCTTACAACAAGCTGCCATCGCATCGCATCCTTGCGATGCTGCGCGGCGAAAAGGAAGAGGTGCTGCAGCTCGATTTCGGCGACGGCGAGCCGGAAGACAGCAAGGATCCCTCGCTCTATGAGAACCGCATCGCGGTGACCTTCGGCATCTCGCGCCAAGGTCGCCCGGCCGATCAGTTCCTGTCTGACTCCGTGCGCTGGGCCTGGCGCACCCGCATCAAGACCAGCCTTGCCCTCGATATCCGCATGCGGCTGTGGCAGGAGGCCGAGAAAGAAGCCGTGCGCGTGTTCGCCGCCAATCTACGCGATCTCTTGCTTGCTGCGCCTGCCGGCGGCCGTGCGACGCTCGGCCTCGATCCGGGCTTCCGCACCGGCGTCAAGGTCGCGGTTGTCGATCGCACCGGCAAGTTCGTCGATCACACCACGATCTATCCGCACGAGCCGGCACGGCAGTGGAACGAGAGCATGCTGACGCTCGCGCAGCTCTGCGTGAAGCACAAAATCGAGCTGGTCGCGATCGGCAACGGCACCGCTTCGCGCGAGACCGAGAAGCTGGTCAACGATCTGATGAAGTTGAAGCCCGATCTCCAGCTCACCAAGGCCATCGTTTCGGAAGCCGGCGCGTCGGTCTATTCGGCGTCGGAGTTTGCCTCGAAGGAATTTCCCAATCTGGACGTCTCGATCCGCGGCGCGGTCTCGATCGCGCGCCGCCTGCAGGATCCGCTCGGCGAATTGGTCAAGGTGCCGCCGCAGTCGATCGGCGTCGGCCAGTATCAGCACGACCTCAACCAATATGAGTTGGCGCGCGCGCTCGACGCCACCGTGGAAGACTGCGTGAACGCGGTCGGCGTCGATCTTAACACCGCCTCGGCGCCGCTATTGGCGCGCGTGTCAGGCATTGGCGAGACTCTGGCGCAGAACATCGTCGCGCATCGCGACGAGAACGGTCCGTTCGGAAGCCGGACCAAGTTGAAGGACGTGCCGCGGCTGGGGCCGAAGGCGTTCGAGCAGTGCGCGGGCTTCCTGCGCATCCGCGACGGCGACAATCCACTCGACGCGTCCGGCGTGCATCCGGAAGCCTATCCGATCGTGAATAAGATTTTGGAGGCGACCAAGAGCGACATCAAGGCGCTGATCGGCGAGAGCAAGGTGCTGAAGGCGCTCAGCCCCGCCAAATTCGCCGACGAGCGCTTCGGTGTGCCGACCGTGACCGACATCATCCGTGAGCTCGACAAGCCCGGCCGGGACCCGCGACCAGAATTCAAGACCGCCACCTTCCAGGAGGGGGTCGAGAAAATCAGTCATCTGAAGCCGGGCATGATCCTGGAGGCCACCGTTACCAACGTCGCGGCGTTCGGCGCGTTTGCCGATATCGGCGTGCATCAGGACGGCCTGATCCACATCTCGGCGATGTCGGAAAAGCGCATCAACGATCCGCGCGAGGTGGTTAAGCCGGGTCAGGTCGTGAAGGTGAAGGTGCTGGACGTCGACGTGCCGCGCAACCGCATCTCGCTGACCTTGCGGCTGTCGGATCCGCTGCCGGCCAAGGGGGAGCGCAAGAGCGGCAGCGCACGGCCGCCGGCATCGGCGATGCGCCAACGTGAAGAGAAGTCCTCCGGCGGCGGCGCCCTTGCAGCGGCGATGGCGAAAGCGGCCGAACGGCGCAAGGGTGCCTGAGCGCGATCGGCGTGCGAAAAAAAAGCATGCCGGAGATACCAGTATATCGGTATACTAATAAGTGATCCGTCGCTCCGGGCTTACGGGAGGTTGCGGCGGGATCAGTTAGTTCGCTGCGCCGCGGCGACGTTTTTTGTTATCTACGGTATTAGCTTGATAGTATTAGTAAGATCGTCTTTTCCGATCGTTCCGCGCATGATCGGTGAGACGAAGATTGCGCTATTTCTCCAGGGCTGCGCCCGGCCGCGACGGCCTGAATGACGCCTTGATGACGCTTCGTCATTTCACCGTATTACTACGGCTGCGGCGTCAAGCTCTCGTTAATCCGAAGCGGTTCTCTTGGTTGCAGACTTAATCCCTTCGCGCTTCAGGAAGATTGACCATGGCGATCGGCCCTCCCACTCGACTGCTTTCGCTTGGGGCAGCGCTCGGAAGCGTCGCCATTTTGATCGTTGGTTTTGCCGAGACCGGCTTGGGCGCCGCTCTCGTAGGCGAGACCAAGATGGTGACTCTGCAGCAAAAGGCCCCCTCCGGCACCGATGCGTTGAAGGCGCTCTATCGTCGGCCTTCGACCATCCCTTTCCCGAAAGACAATCCCTATACGCCGGAGAAGGCGGCGCTCGGCAAGAAGCTGTACTTTGACACCCGCATATCGGTGTCCTCGGCGCAGTCCTGCGCAAGCTGTCACAGCCCAAGCTACAGTTGGGGCGACGGCCTAGCCGTCGGCGTCGGCCACGGAATGAATAAGCTCGGCCGCCATTCGCCGACCGTCGTCAATTCGGCATGGGGCGCGATCTTCATGTGGGACGGCAGGCTGGCGACGCTCGAAGATCAGGCGCTCGGCCCGATCCAGTCGGCGGGCGAGATGAACATGCCGCTCGACCATCTGATGCAGCGTCTCAACACGATCCCGGAATACAAGCCGATGTTTGCGAGCCTGTTCCCGAAAGAAGGGATGACGCCGCAGACGCTGGCCAAGGCGATCGCGACCTATGAGCGGACGATCGTGTCCGAGCGCGCGCCATTCGATGCCTGGATCGACGGTGATGAAAAGGCGATCTCGGAGGGCGCCAAGCGCGGCTTCGTCCTGTTCAACGGCAAGGCGCAATGCGCGGCCTGCCATGAGGGCTGGAATTTCACCAATGACGGCTTCCAGGACATCGGCCTTGCCAGCAAGGATGTCGGCCGCGGCGAGTATGCGCCCGGCGTCATCAAGATGCAGCACGCGTTCAAGACCCCCGGATTGCGCGAGATCGCGCGTCGCGCCCCCTACATGCATGACGGCTCGCTGGCCACGCTGGAGCAGGTGATCGACCATTACGACGGCGGCGGCGTCGATCGTCCGAGCCGCTCCGACCTGATGCATCCGCTGGGCCTGACTGCGCAGGAGAAGTCCGACCTCGTGGCGTTTCTCGACAGTCTGACCAGCAACCTAACTCCGACCGCAGCGCCGAGGCTGCCTCGCTAACTATTAAAGGTGATCCATGCTTCGTTCCCGAACCATTCTCGGTCTGACAATCGTTGCCGGCTTTTCCACCGGCGCCCTCGCCGCCACGCAGGTGATTCATCAGCAGGGACGCGCCTTCTCCGAAGAGAGCATCACGGTGAAGAAGGGCGAGTCCATTACCTTCCTGAATGACGACACCATCCCGCACAACATCATGTCGGCGAGCAAGGGCAACGAATTCAATCTCGGCTCGCAGGCTCCGGGAAGCGCCACCGATGTGAGTTTCAAGGAACTCGGTGATGTCTCGGTCATTTGTGCGATTCACCCGCGCATGAAGATGAGCGTCAAAGTCGTCGATTAGAGCCTTCCGTTCCGATCGGAATGCAGGCTCTAGCTTTTTTCTGACGCGTTTTCTTGACCGAACCGGTATCCGCTTCGCTCGAAAACGCTCTCACATTCGGAGATCGGGGAAATGTCGATCCGTCTGAGGATCCTGGCCGTTCTGAGCGTCATGTTGGCGCTTGCCTGCGGCCTGGCGTTCTATGGTCTGCGGGAGATCAATGCGGCGGGCGACTTGGTGGTTCGGCTGTATGACGGGCCGCTGATGGCGGTCAATCACGCCCGATCCGCCCATGCCGAGCTCAACGCCGCTCTCCTGATCATGAAAACCAGCGAGAGCACCGGAGCTTCGAAAGAGACCACGGCAAAGTACGAAAAGCTGCTGAAGGCGATGTTCGAGGATTTGGACATCGTCCGCGAGCGGGTGCACTCGAGCAGCGTCAATGCGGCGCGCGAGCAGGCCAGCGACAAGCTTCGCGCTTGGTCCGAAGCGGCGCTGAAGATTCTCAAACCCGCGCCGGCTGGACTGACCGAGCTGCCGACGACGTTTTTCGTGAGCAAGCTGGGCGCCGACGCGGTCGCCTCGGTCGATGATCTCGTCGAGCTGGTTGCCGCCTACGGCTTCGAATTCCGCAATGAGGCCGAAACCGAGGTGGCGGCTTCGCGGACGACGATGATCACCGCGATCGTCGCCTCGCTCGTGCTCGGGCTGATGCTGGCGATCGCATTCGCCTACTCGCTGAGCCGGCCGATCGTCACGCTCGAGAAATCGATGATACAGCTCGCGGATGGCGATTTCGATGTCGCTCTGCCGGGCGTCAAGCGCAAGGACGAGATCGGCCGCGTGGCGCGCGCGGTCGAGCGCTTCAAGACGCTCGCAGCCGAGCGCGCGCAGCAGGAGGCCGAAAGCAGGCTGGAGCAGGATCGCCGGGTCGCCGAGCAGCGGCGGGTGGATATGTATCGGCTCGCCGATACGTTCGAGGCTGTGGTCGGCGAAATCGTGAAGACCGTTGCCGCCACCTCCAACGCTCTCGAACATTCGGCGTCGGCGCTGACCGGCACGGCCGATCGCGGACGCCAGCTTGCGGAGGTCGTCGCGGGCGCCTCCGAGGAAGCGTCATCGAATGTGCAGTCGGTCGCATCCGCGGCCGAGGAGCTGTCGGCATCTGTCAACGAGATCAGCCGGCAGGTGCTGGAATCGGCGCGGATGGCGGGCGACGCCGTCAATCAGGCCCGAACCACGACGGAGCGGGTCGGAGAATTGTCCAAGGCTGCGAACCGCATTGGCGATGTGATCGAACTGATCAATGCGATCGCGGGCCAGACCAATCTGCTGGCGCTCAATGCGACCATCGAGGCGGCACGTGCCGGAGAGGCAGGTCGCGGCTTCGCGGTGGTGGCGTCCGAGGTCAAGGCGCTCGCCGAGCAAACGGCCAAGGCGACCGGAGAAATCGGTCAACAGATCTCCGGCATCCAGAGCGCGACCCACGAGTCGGTCGGCGCCATAACCCAGATCAGCAGCGCGATCGAGCGGCTGGCCGAAATGTCCACCGCGATTGCGTCCGCGGTGGAAGAGCAGGGGGCGGCGACCAAGGAGATTTCCCGGAACGTGCAGCATGCCGCCAACGGTACGCAGCAGGTGTCGACCAACATCTCCGACGTCAAGCAGGGCGCCAGCGAAACCGGCCAGGCATCTTCTCACCTGCTCTCCGCCGCCCAGTCGCTCACCAACGACAGCAAGCGGCTGCGAACCGAGGTCGACCGCTTCCTGGAGACCGTGCGGGCCGCCTGAGCCGATCGGCCGGGCTCGCCGGTTGGCACTTGCGTTCCGAGCGCAGTTGCGCCACGCGTGTTGCATGGCGCCTTCGATGCAGCAGCTCGTGATCGAGGTCGAACCGCAGCTTGCGGTATCGGCGATCCTCCTGCAGCCGCCGCAACCGCGCGCCTGCCTCGTATTCGCCCACGGTGCGGGCGCCGGCATGAGGCATGCGTTCATGGAGAGCGTCGCGCGGGGGCTGGCGGCGCGGCAGGTCGCGACCCTGCGCTATCAGTTTCCCTACATGGAGAAGGGTGTGAGGCGGCCGGACGCGCCGCCGTTGGCGCAGGCGACGGTCCGCGCCGCCGTGGCGACGGCTGTAGCGCGTTGTCCCGGCCTGGCATTGCTTGCCGGCGGCAAATCCTTCGGTGCACGCATGACCTCGCAGGCGCAAGCGAAATCGCCGCTCGCCGGTGTCCGCGGGCTGGCCTTGTTCGGCTTTCCGCTGCATCCGGCCGGCAAGCCCTCGATCACGCGCGCGGACCATCTCGACGAGGTCGAGATCCCGATGCTGTTCCTGCAGGGTACGCGCGACAAGCTTGCCGAACCGAGCCTGCTCGAACCCGTTGTGGCGCGGATGGGCGCGCGGGCGACGTTGCACCTGATTGATCAGGCCGATCATGGCTTTCACGTGCCGGCGCGCTCCGGCCGGAACGATGCCGCTGTCATGGACGAGATGCTGGACACGTTCATGGCCTGGGCCAGCGGAATGCAGAGCTGACCTCACGATCATTCAACTGGCGAGCTGCGATGCTCTCGGCTAAGCCACCGCCATCGATACGGTGGAGAGCGTGAATGTTGGACGTGCAGGATGAGACTGCGGTGATGCGAACGGCGCCGGTGCCGCAGCTATGGACCAGGGATACGGCCCTCGCGCTCTATCATTTGCCGTTCAACGATCTCCTGTTCCGGGCGCAGTCGGTGCATCGGCAGCATTTCGACCCCAACCGCGTGCAGCTCTCCAAGCTGCTCAACATCAAGACCGGCGGCTGCCCCGAGGATTGTGGCTATTGCAGCCAGTCGTCGCATCATTCGACCGGACTTGCGGCCTCCAAGCTGATGGATGTCGCGGATGTGGTCGCACAGGCGCGCGAGGCCAGGGACGGTGGCGCGACGCGGTACTGCATGGGCGCGGCCTGGCGTAATCCGAAGCCGCGCGACATGGACGCGATTGTCGAGATGGTGACCGAGGTCAAGGCGCTCGGGCTCGAAACCTGCATGACGCTCGGCATGCTCGATCGCGACCAGGCCGAGTGCCTCAGCGAAGCCGGCCTCGACTACTACAACCATAACATCGATACCTCCGAGGCCTATTATCCGAACGTCGTCTCGACCAGGACGTTTTCCGATCGGCTGCAGACGCTGGACCATGTGCGCCGGTCCGGAATGAAGGTCTGCTGCGGCGGCATCCTCGGCATGGGCGAAAGCGAGGCCGATCGCGTCGACATGCTGGTGACGCTGGCCAATCTTGCGGAGCCGCCGGAGAGCGTGCCGATCAACATGCTGATCCCGATCGCGGGTACGCCGCTGGCGGACTCCAAGCGCATCGATCCGCTCGCCTTCGTCCGTGTCATCGCGCTGGCCCGCCTGATGATGCCGACCTCGTTCGTTCGGCTCTCCGCTGGCCGTTCGGCGATGAGCGACGAGATGCAGGCGCTGTGCTTCTTCGCTGGCGCGAACTCGATCTTCGTCGGCGACACCTTGCTGACCGCCGGCAACCCGGAGGCCGTGGCCGATCGCGACCTGTTCGACCGGCTCGGCCTGCAGGCGCTTTGAGCCGCGCGCCCGATCTTTCAAAGGCCGTGCTGCCGACGACCCGCTGACTACTAGAAGAACTACTGAGGCGCTCTGACGCAGGAGCGGGCGCCTCGCGCCTCACCTGCGCGCGCAATTTCGTTCTTCTCGCGCAAGCGTGGTATTTCCGTGTGAGTTCCCCGTCTTAAGACCTTCACCATACTTCTTTGCTATCGCTGCTCGCACTAGGGAAGAGATGGTGCGACATGCGCAGATCGGTACGAGAATTTGGCATCGCGGCAACATTGGCGGCGTCGATGCTGCTGCCAGCCGCGGTTCATGCCTCGCCGCGAATGGTTTCGCTGGCCTTCAACTCTCAGCCCAACAACCCCCAGCAGATCGCGGCCGACACTTTCCGGGACAAGCTGTTGGCTTCCCCTGGCAAGCGCTTCGTCATCGATGAACGCGTCGGCAATGCGACAGGCAGCGAGAATACCGTTCTGACCGCTGCCCGTAGCGGCGCCGTCGATGTTGCCGTGATCTCGGGCGGCGTGGTCAGCGCCACCGTTCCCGAAATGAGCGTCTTTGACATTCCATTTCTGTTCCGAGACCTCGCGCACGCCAAGGCGGTGATGCAGGGGCCGGTCGGTGCCCAGATCGCCACCAAGTTTGCCGACAAGGGACTTGTGCTGCTCGCGTTCGGCAAGCAGGGGTTCCGCAATCTCACCAATTCCAAGCGTCCGGTCCGCACGCCCGACGACATCAAGGGCCTGAAGATCCGTGTCATCCCCAACGAGACCTACATGATGGCCTTCAAGGCGCTCGGTGCAGACGTGGTGCCGATGGACTTTCCGCTGGTCTATGCCGCTCTGAAGGACGAGCGCCTGGACGGTCAGGAAAATCCGGTGCCGCAGATCGCCGCCAGCCGTTTCCAGGAGGTCCAGAAATATCTGAGCCTCACTGCGCATTTCTTCGCTCCGATCGCCCTGGTTGCCAACCGCGCCATGTTCGAGCAGCTCGATCCGGCCGATCAGGAGGCGCTCAGGGCCGCCGCAAAAGCCGGCGCCGAGGCGAGCTGGGAGGCGCAGCTCGACGCGCCCAAGCTCCAGGAATTGCGGGCCGGCGGCATGGAGATCATCGAGAAGATCGACCGTCAGCCTTTCGTCGACGCGGTCAAGCGCCTCGATCCTGAATTCGAGAAGCGGTTCGGCAAAGAGCTGATCGCCGCCATTCGGTCCACTCCGTAAAAATCCGGTCATCACATGAAACTGGCATCTGTTATGTCGTCGATCGGCGTCCGCCCGCGCATCTTTGGCGGTTTCGCTCTTGTGCTGAGCTTCCTGGTTCTGCTCGCGGGTTTCGCGATGGTCCAGGTCGAGGGCATCGGCGGGACCGTCAATGAGCTCGTCACCAGCGCGGCCGGCGATGCCGGCATGTCGCAGGTACGCGCTGCCTTGCTTGGCTCCGGCGAGGCGGTGGAGAAGTTCATCCGTACCTGGAACGTCGGCGACAAGGCGGCGGCAGCGAAGGCAATCGCCGCCGTCGGCCAGATGGCCGAGCAGGTCGAAAGCCAATACGGCAAGCTGCCGGCCATCGCGGCCGGTGCCGCCTCCGTTCGCAGCGCGTTGGACACCTATCGCACCTCGTTCGTGGCTGCGGCTGATGCGGTTGACCGACTGCGCGCCGCGACGACCAAGGCAGACGGCCTCGGCGCGACCGCGGGCCTGACCGCGGGCGGCATTCAGGTCGCGCTTGCCAATGCGCCCGAGGCCGAGCGGCCGATGCATCCGATGCGGCTGGCAGGGGCAGTCGATGCGGTGCGGATCGCGCTCATGCGCTATGGCAGCTCGCTCTCGACAGGCGATTCTGATGACGCCAGACAGACGTTCTTCTATGCCCAAGCTGCAATCACCGATGCCGAGGCGGAGGTGTCCGCCGGCAGCAACGCCAAACTGAAGGCATTGATTGCCGCTTTGAAGGCCACGATCACGGCAGATGCCGCCGCCCTGGACGACATGATGAAGGTCGCGGCCGATCTGCGCGCCAAGCAGGCTGAGCTGAGCAAGGCCAGCGCCGCGATCGACGCCCAGGTGAACCGGATCAATCAGCAGCTCGGGAAACTGCGCGCCGAGCAGGGCGCCAAGACTGCCTCGGCAGTCGCCGATACGCGGCAGACCGTGACCGCCGCCGCGGCTGGCGCGCTGGTGCTCGGTATTGCGCTGGCCTGGTTGATCGGCGCCAGCGTCTCTGGCCCGATCCGCAGCATGACCGACCGGATGCAGTCGCTCGCCGCTGGCGAGCTGGACGAGCCGATCCCGGGTGGCGAGTCCCGCGATGAGATCGGCCGCATGGCCCGTGCCGTCGAGGTGTTCCGCGACAACGCGCTTTCCGTGCGCCGCATGGAGAGCGAGGCGGCGTCGCAGCGCGAGATGGCGGGAGCCGATCGCGCCCGCATGATGAGCGAGCTTGCCGGCCGCTTCGAGCACGGCATGCAGGGCGTCATCGCCGGCGTCGGGGGTCGTGCCGATGACATGGGCCGCAGCGCAGGCGATCTGGCC
>NZ_JBARGP010000806.1:0-4781 GCF_049798375.1 Bradyrhizobium sp. | reverse complement strand
CCTCGAGCGCGCCGGCATAGCCGCCTTCGAGCACATAGACCTCCCAACCCATCTGCGCGAGCCAGGACGCCGTCATGTCGGCGCGCACGCCCTTGTCGTCGGTCAGCAGGATGCGTGCACCGCGGATCGGCGCGGCCATGTCGGTCTCCTGCACGAGCTGGCCGCCCGGATAGTGGCGAAAGCCCGGGAGATGACCGGCCGCATATTCCTCCGCATCGCGCACGTCGAAGCGATAGAGCGTGCGATCGGTCTCAGCGACCAGCGCCGCCATCTCGTTCGCGCCGATATGGCGGACGCCGGCATGATAGGCGACGTCGCGAGCATTGGCCGGTCCGCCCTCGAACGCCCCGATCGCACCGCGCCGGTCAGCGCCATGGGCGAGCGTGTGCCGCGCCAGCGTCCAGCCGATCGTGCCGTTGCGCAGCGCCCGCACCTTGTTGGGCACGCCGGCATTGATCAGCGACTGGGTGCCGATGATCGAGCGGGTGCGGCCGGCGCAATTGACGATGATGGTGGTGTCGGCCGAGGGCGCGATCTCGCGCGCGCGGAAGGCGAGCTCGCCGCCGGGCACGCTGACGCCGCGCGGAATGCTCATGGTGCGGTATTCCTCGAACCGCCGTGCGTCGAGCACCACGAGATTTTTTTCGCTCTCGATCAGGGCCTTGGCCTCATCTGACGACAGCGACGGCGTGTGCCTGATCGCCTCGACCAGCTCGCCGAACGCCTTGCTCGGCACGTTGACGTCGCGAAACACCTCGCCCGCCTGCGCATACCCCCTCAAGCCGCCGTCGAGCATCGAGACGTCGCTGTAGCCGAGCGCCGCGATCCGCGGCAATGCACGCGCCGCATAGCCCTCGCCGTCGTCATAGACCACGATCGGCGCGTCGCGCCTGGGGACCAGATCGAGGATCCGCAGCTCGATCTGCGACAGCGGCAGCGACACCGCAAAGAACGGATGCGCCAGCGAATAGGGGTCTTCCTCGCGGACATCGAGCAGCGCGACTTCCTCGTCGGCTCGCCAGCGGCGGCGCAACTCGGCCGGCGATGTCAGGCGGTGCTTGTCAGCTTCGGGTGTTGTCTGGCCAGAGATTGGGGACGGTGTCATTCGAATATCCGGAAATGAAGTCGTGCGCGGTACCGGTGTCGGGATCGAACACCGAGCGGCGCACCCGGCCGATATTCGCGCCATAGACGTGAATGCTGATTGTTGTCGCGTCGGCAAGCCCGTTGGCGATGCCACGGATGTCGCCGCGCTCGGGCGACACCACGGCGACCTCGCCCGCACCGAGCCGCTCCGGCGGCTCAGCCTGCAGCGTTCCGTCCGCCCGGCGCTCATAGCCGATCGAGACCTCCTCGCCGCGCAGCACGCCGATCGCGCCCCAGACGCCGTGATCATGGATCGGCATGCTCTGATTGGGGCCCCAGACGAAGCTCACCACCGAAAAGCGGTCGAGCGGATCGGCATACAGCAGATATTGCCGATAGCGCGCGCCGAAGGTCGCCGCATAGGCCTCGGGCAGCCAGTCGTCATGCGCAATCAGTGCCGCGAGTTTCGGCTTGAGCCGGGCCAGGATTGCGGCCTCGCTGGTCTCGGTCTCGACGATTTTTGCAGTATCGGTGACGAAGGATCTCAGCCGCGCAATGTCGCTCATCAAATGTCCGTTCGTGCTGGCAAAGTCACGTTCGATACCATGACGAATGATGGGAGGGACATAGCCGAGTTTGCAAGCCTTCCGTGTTCGGAGCGGACATGCTCGCCAAGGTACGTCGCCGCCAGCTTCATTTTGCACAAAAACACGCGCGCAAATTGGCGGCTCTCGAGCCACGTCGCCGGCGCCGGCGTGAGAATCAATGCACGCTGCGGCCGGGATCGGCAGGGTCGTCGGTCTCGCCGAGGAATTGCGCGATCGGGCTGGAATGGTGATGCACCAGCCGCCAGCCACCGTCGATGCGCCTGAAATAATTGGTGGCAGCCAGCGGCGTGCCCTCGACCAGCTCGAGGCAGAGCACGCGCGCCTGGTCGCCGGTGACGATCGCCTGCGGCTCGGCGCAGACAATTTGCGGCCGCTCCGGATTCTTCAGGATGTCGCGCCAGCTGCCGAGCACGGCGGTGCGGCCGATGATCGCAGGCCAGCCCGGATGGATGCAGGAGATCGTCTCCTCATCCGCCCACAGACCGGCAAGCGCGGCGAAGTCGCCGGCCGCGAAAGCCGCATAGAGGGCCGCATTGGCGGCGATGATCGCGTCGACGTCGCTCATGGCTGCTCAGGTGAGCCAACCTCGCACGGAAATCAAGCAGCAATTGGACACGATCGGCGGGAGGCTCAATGGTTGCCGGCCATCCGCTTGCTGCGGATATTGCTGTCGTTGCGATGCCTTCCGGCTCAGGCGGTATGCCCGTCAAAGCCGGACTCGTCGGGCGTCTTCTTCTTCCGCTGCGGTGTCATCTTCGCCGGATCGGGCTGTCCGGGAATTCCGCGCGGCCCGAGCTGCTCTCGCTGCAGATCGTCTTCCGAGAATGGCGGCTCGATGCCATTGGGCTCCCGTGGCCGCGTTGCACCATCGTTGTTGCTCATCGTACACTCCTGGTCTTGTTTGAGTTCACGGGGGGCGGCGAGAAGCTCGTGTCATTTCGCCGTTGGCTTCGGGACCAGGTGTCCGTCACATACCTCGTGGGTGACCGCGCCGGTCTTTTCGCGAGTCCGCGCCGTAGCGTCCTCCTTGGAGCCATCGCGCGCTCCGCCGCCGCGCGCGCGGTGAATCCATTCGGCGGCCTGCTGGATCCAATAGGTGCGGCGCGACACATCTTGCCCCGCCTGTTCAAGACAGGATTCGGCTTTTTTCAAGCATTCGTTGCGATCATTGTCGGTCGGGTCCTGCATCTTCCTTGCTCCGCCGCCATCCTCGCCTGCCCACGACCTCCCCGTCTCTGCTCAAGCCAGCGATCTCGCCTGCTCCACGCGCCTCGGATCCGGCGCGGCCCTCCCGCTGATACGTCAATCCGGCAAGCTCGCCGGTGTTCCTAATAGACCGGGCGAAGGCGGGCATTTTGCTACAAAACGGTTGTCATAGATGCCGTTGTGCGGACGCCGCCTCTGCCTCGCGTGGCTGACATATTTCAGCAGCCCAACTGTAGAGCTGTCGGTGCAGGCCATAGGCACGGTTCGTCTGAACTACACGTTGGCGGTGGGGTGGTGGCGCGATACTGAGCGCCGCCGCGGCATCCCTGCACCTATCATCATCGCCGCGCATGGACCCTGAGCGGCGTTCGGCATTCGAGCCGGGAGCGATTTTACAGCAACCGATCGGCCAGGCGCTCTGTCTCCCATCCGCTCAGGAATTCGAGCTCCCGGTTGATCCAGGCGACGGGCTCGCTGCCCCATTCCCCGGCGCGGCTTGCATATTCGCCCATCACCCAGATGTGCCTGACGATGACGAAGGCGTGTGCGGCTTCGAAATCCGCCGATGTGATCGGTCGTATCGTTCGATAGCCGTCGACGAAGGCGTCCCATAGCGTGTGAAGCTTGCGGCCGAACGACACCTTCGCCCAGAGGAACACCGCAAGGTCGTAAGCGAGATAGCCAGGGCCGCCGTCATCGAAATCGAAGAAGGCCGCATCGCCCGCGGCGTTGATGTGCGCATTGAAGCCGTGACAATCGCCATGACAATGCGTCCAGGTCAAATCCATGGCCTCGATCTGCGCAGCTGTTCGCTCCGCGAGCTGGTGGAGTTCGGCGCTCGCATCGGTAGCGATCTCGCGTCGAAATTCCTGGATGCGCGCCAGCGGCCGGCGCAACAGATGATCGAGATCGAGCCGGTACAGCGGCGCCGCGGCGCGATAGGACTCGGCCGCGTTATGTACCATCGCCAGCGTGACGCCGTTGGCGCGCGCGTTCGCGATCGACGCCGCCTCGGGCGCGCGCCCATCGAGCGCACGAAACAGCACGCCTTCGCGGACACCTTCCGGCGCCGCCGCGCCAACGAACAATGCGCCGACACACGTCGGGACCGGCGTTGCGACCGGCACGCCTGATCGGGCGAGGTGCATGATGAAATCGGTTTCGGTGCCGACGTCGGCGCCGCCGCGGGCGCGATGATGCGACAGGCGAAATACGTAACGTTCGCCGCTTGCTGCCGTGATCAGATAGTTGTCATTGAAGCCACGATTGAGCATCCGGCACGCCAACGGCGCCGGCAGCGGATAGTGCTCGACGACGAAACGCCCGATCGTTTCCGCCCGGCAGGTCGTGTAAAGCGGTTCGAGGTCGGCCACACGCGCACCTCAGCATCGAGAAGGAAAGCCTATCCTAACGAGGGGCACAGGCAGATGAAAGGCGGTGCCAAAGTGCGTTGCCCACGCAGATCAACCGCGCAAGCGCGCTGAAACAGAAAGTTCGCCAGCGTTTTCAATCCGATCAGTAGGTCACGGCCTGCCGCGCGAAAATTTCTCTTTCTTTTTTTCAGAAAATGTGTTTCTCTGTGCATGTCCCGCCTCGGCAAGAGGGGCGTACGCGTCGTCACGAACGCGAGGCGGGATGCGATGGCCGTGTGAACGACGCAGGACGAGCGGCGCGCGCGCGGACGGCGAAATCGTGTGGTCCTGACCTCCCGGTGCTGAGGTCAAGTTCGCGATGCTTTCGACGAGCATTGCGAGCGACGGGGGCAAGAGAGCCGGTCCCCGAGGAGAGCGCGTATAAGCCGTAAACCATTCGCGCAGGGAGGGCCGGGCGGCGGATTCAATCGGTCGTCGCAACACTCCTGGATCTGGAGGTTGCGATGAC
>NZ_JBARGP010000805.1:0-2733 GCF_049798375.1 Bradyrhizobium sp. | reverse complement strand
AGCTTTTGACGTAACCCGACACGCGCCGGCAATGCGGCGTCGTGAACACCTCCTCGGTCGGGATGTTGGCGTTGCAGGTGATGCCGTTCTTCGCGGTCGAGGCGCCGCCTTCCCATTCATGGCCGTCAGCCAATCCGATGGTCAGATCCATCCCGGGCCCGGAATATTTCAGCGCGCTGAAGCGCTGGCTGTTGAGCCATTCGGTGCGCTCGCGCAGCACCGCGTTATGGCGCTCCCAGGCCGGCAGCGCATCCTCGCGGTCGACGCGCGAGGCCGCGAAGATCGCGTCCGCGAGCTTGGCCACCGCGACGTCCTCGGGCACGTCGGGGAAAACCAGCTTGGCCCAGGACGCGCTCGGATAGGCGATAATGTTCCAGTTGGTTTCGAAATTCGTGATCTTCTCCAGCGCCGGCTGGTAAGCTTTCGAGTTGGCCTTGCTGGCCCGCGCCACCTTGGCCGGATCCTGGCCCGCCAGCAGCATCGGATTGTCACCGACGATCGCAAGCCGCGCGGTATTCTCGGAGAACGCCTTTGCCATGCCCTGATAAAGCCAGTCGGCGGCGCGATCGAAGCTTGCATCCTGGCCGAAGCGGTAGCGCGCCAGGCTCAGCTCCTCGTCGGCGAAGAACGAGGTGACGATGCCGGCGCCGGCCTTGTAGGCATGCTCGGCAATCTTGCGCACCAAAGGCAGCGCAACCACGGGCGCGGTCAGCAGCAGATCCTGCCCCGGCTTGAGCTGCAGGCCGACCTTGATCGCGACCTCGGCCAGACGGTCGAGCTTGACGGGATCAATGGTGGCGGAAACGTTGCGCTGGTGTTCGGTCATGGGCTTTTCCGTTCAGTCAGGTCGGCAGGGAACTTGAGATAGGTAACGCGCGGGAGCGATCAATGCCACCCATGATCGTGGCTGCAGCGCGCGATGCCGCCTTTCGGATCCTTCGTCGCAAGCACGCGGACGATGGCGGTCGCCGCGCGGCCGCCATCGTTGGATTCGACAGCCTCTCGGTGTGGAGCTCAGGCCTTAAAGTAGCCGGGCTGGCTGATGTCGGCGATCAAGCCGATCCCGCTCGGCATCCAGCCCAGCCGCTGCTGCGTCAGGGCGCTGGAGGCCGGCATGTCCAGGCCTGCGAACATCGCCAGCGGCCCGTAATACTCGCCTGCCTGTTCCTTGGTGATCGAGATCACCGGCACGTCGAGCGCGCGGCCGACCACCTCGATCATCTCGCGCATCGCCACGCCTTCCTCGCCGACAGCGTGGTAGATCCCATCGGCAGTGCCGTTCTCCAACGCAAGCCGGTACAGCCGGGCCACATCTTGCCTGTGCGCCGCCGGCCAGCGCTCGGTGCCCTCGCCGACATAGGCGGCGGCGCCTTTCTGGCGCGCGAGCTCGACCAGATAGCTGAGCAAGCCGGCTTTTCCAGCGGCGCCATGCACCTGCGGCAGGCGGAGCGCCATCGCGCGCACGCCACGCGATGCATAGGCGAGACCTGCCTGCTCGGACATCCGCGGCACATAGGCGCTGGACTCGCGCCGCATGTCCTCGGTGACCACCACGCCCGCCGCGACCAGGCCGGTTCCCGAGGTGACGATGAACGGCTTGTTGGTGCCCACGAGCTCATCGCCGATGGCTTCGATGGCGGTCTTGTCGATCGCGCCATTCTCCGCGAATTTCGCGAAATCATGGATGAAGGCCAGATGAATCACGCCGTCACAATCCCGCGCGCCGCGCTTCAGGCTGTCGAGGTCCTGCAGCGAGCCGCGATGAACCTCCGCGCCCAACTGCTCCAGCGTGCGGACGTTGTCGTCGGAGCGCGCCAAGCCGACCACCTGATGTCCGGCGGCGATCAGTTCTTTGGTGGTTTCGGAGCCGATGAACCCGGCCGCGCCGGTGACGAATACGCGCATGAGAAGCACTCCCTGTTCAGATCGGCGGGATATTGCTAGGTTGCTCATGCAGGTAAAGTAGTGAGATCATACGGGTATAATCGCTAACAGGATGACCGACACCAACTCGCTCGGGACCTATTTGAAGGATCGTCGCGCCAAGCTCGATCCCACGGCCTTCGGCTTTCCGCTGCAGCGGCGGCGAACGCCGGGGCTGCGGCGCGAGGAAGTGGCGCAGCGCGCCAATGTCAGCGCCACCTGGTACACCTGGCTGGAGCAGGGACGCGGCGGTGCGCCGTCCGCCGACGTGCTGGATCGCATCGCCCGCGCCATGATGCTGACCGACGTCGAGCGCGAGCATCTGTTCCTGCTCGGCCTGGGACGGCCACCCGAGGCCCGTTATCAGGCGCCCGAAGGCATCTCACCACGTCTGCAGCGCGTGCTCGACACGCTGGACTACAGCCCCGCTTTCATCCGCACGGCGACATGGGATCTGATCGCCTGGAACAGGGCCGCGACGGCCGTCCTCACCGACTACAGCCAACTGCCCGAGGGACAGCGCAACGTGCTGCGCATGATGTTCCGCGACAGCCGCGTCCGGGCCGCGCAGCCCAACTGGCAAGCCGTCGCACGCTATGTGGTGGCGGCCTTTCGCGCCGACGTCGCCCGCGCCGGCGCCTCGCGCAACGTGCAATCACTGGTCGACGAGCTCTGCGCGACCAGCCCGGAATTCGCAGCGATGTGGCGCGACAACGATGTGCGCGGCCATGGCGACGGCCTCAAAATCCTGCAGCATCCCATCGCCGGCCCGCTCTCGCTGGAATTCTCAGGCTTCGCCGTCGACGGCCG
>NZ_JBARGP010000804.1:0-1617 GCF_049798375.1 Bradyrhizobium sp. | reverse complement strand
TCGACCGTCGAAGTCTTCTCGTCCGATCCCGGATCGTCAAAAGCTCGCGCCTTCAGCCAACCCGAGACCCGCAAGGACCTCGCCGTCCACGTTTCTCTTTCTTCATCTTCACTTGTCAAACAGCCTGCCCCTTTACAGTCGTCGACTGCAAAGCGGCCACCTCGAAATTTTCGGAAGCGAGATGCTCTTAAACAGAGCGTCTACAGTTAGTCAACTTTCCGTCGTCTTCAAGGTCCGAGAGACAAATAACGGCGCCCTGCAAGTGGCAGGCGCCAGTGATTGCTTCGTCTCGGATGGCGGTTATCTATGGGAAGGCCGGGGGATGAGCAAGCGGTTTTTTTCGCTACCGCAAAAAATTTCCACAGGCCCGATTTGGCACAGTCGCCGCCCGGCAAATCATCCCACCGGGTTCCTGGCGCGCCGCAGCGCGCCCTGCCCGCATCCGAGATGCTCGCGGCGCATCCATCGAGTCCCTGGACTACGCAGCGCACTGCAATCGTGCCAAGCTGGCGCGAGAAGACGCGAGAAGAAATGCCTGAGGGGATGACGCATGGCGAAAGAAATCAAGCTGAACGCGTTCGCGATGAACTGTGTCGGGCATCAATCGCCGGGATTGTGGCGGCATCCGCGTGACCGATCGAGCGACTATAACCGCCTGCCCTACTGGATCGACCTGGCTAAAACGCTGGAGCGCGGCCGCTTCGACGGGCTGTTCCTGGCCGACGTGCTCGGCGTCTACGATGTCTATGGCGGCAGCCCGGACGCTGCACTGCGTCACGCGATCCAGGTGCCGGTCAACGATCCCTTGATGCTGATATCGGCGATGGCCGCGGTGACGGAGCATCTCGGCTTCGGCGTCACCTGCACGCTGTCCTACGAGCCGCCCTTTCCATTCGCGCGCCGGATGTCGACGCTCGACCATCTCACCGAGGGACGCATCGGCTGGAACATTGTCACCGGCTATCTCGACAGTGCCGCGCGCGGCATGGGCAAAGACCGCCAGGCCGGCCACGATGACCGCTACGACCTCGCCGACGAATACATGGAAGTGGTCTACAAGCTCTGGGAAGGGAGCTGGGAGGATGACGCCGCGCTGCGCGATCGCGCCAGCGGCATCTTCACCGATCCCGCTAAGGTTCACCGCGTCCAGCACCAGGGCGAAAATTTCCAGCTCGACGCCATCCATCTCTGCGAGCCGTCGCCGCAGCGCACGCCCCTGCTCTATCAAGCCGGCACATCATCGCGCGGCCGCGTCTTCGCCGGCCGCCATGCCGAATGCGTATTCATGTCGGGACCATCGGCCAAGATCATCGGGCCGCGCGTGGCGGCGATCCGCCAGGCCGCCATCGATGCCGGTCGGGCACCCACCGATATCGTCATCTTCAGCATCGCCACCATCGTGCTCGGCACCACTGAGGCCGAGGCGCAGGCCAAGCTCGCCGACTACAGGCGCTACATCGACCACGAGGCCTCGCTGACCTTGATGTCGGGCTGGACCGGCGTCGACTTCTCGACCT
Organism: Bradyrhizobium sp.; assembly: GCF_049798375.1. Classification (GTDB taxonomy): domain Bacteria; phylum Pseudomonadota; class Alphaproteobacteria; order Rhizobiales; family Xanthobacteraceae; genus Bradyrhizobium. The sequence continues at coordinate 100 of NZ_JBARGP010000804.1, read as the reverse complement.
ACGAGCTCGACCAGGAGGTCCGCCACGTGCTCAACGATGCCGGGCGCAGTGCGATGGACAACGTCACCCGCGCCGATCCGGAGCGGATCTGGACCGTGCG
>NZ_JBARGP010000803.1:0-8948 GCF_049798375.1 Bradyrhizobium sp. | reverse complement strand
CGCACCACGGCCGGCAGCCGCGGCTCGGCCTGCTGCACCCGGTTCTGCACCAGCTGCGTCGCCTTGTCGGGATCGGTGCCGAGCTTGAAGGTCACCGTCAGTGTCATCGCGCCGTCGGTGGTCGCCTGGCTGCTCATATAGAGCATGTCCTCGACGCCGTTGATCTGCTCCTCGATCGGGGTCGAGACCGTCTCCGCGATCACCTTCGGATTGGCGCCGGGATAGTTCGCGCGGACCACCACCGAGGGCGGCACCACGTCGGGATATTCCGAGATCGGCATCGCAAACAGCGAGATCAGCCCGCCGAGGAAAATCAGGGTCGACAGCACGCCAGCGAAGATCGGCCGGTCAATGAAGAACTTGGAGAGGTTCATGGCTTGGCTCGTCTGTAAATTCGTCGATCGAAATCAGCGCCTGCGCGCGAACGACTTGAATCGGAGTAGTAGCTCCGGTGGCAGTCCACCCTCTTCCCTTGTGGGAGAGGGTGCCGGAGATGCGAAGCATCGAAGCCGGGTGAGGAGTTCTCTCGGCATTCGCGCACGTGGATGGAGACCCCTCACCCGCCTCGCTTCGCGAGGCACCCTCTCCCACAGTGGGAGAGGGTTGACCGTTGTCATGGCGAACAGCTCGCCATTCTCTTGTCAGCGCTGCGCCAACTGCTTGCTGCCGGAGGAAGCCGTCGCGTCATCCCGTGCGCCCATTGCTGCCACCTGAACCTTCAAGAGAGCGCCCGGACGCACGCGCTGCAGGCCGTTGACAACGACGCGGTCGCCGGCCTTGAGGCCGGAGGTGACGATGCGCAGGCCGTCGACATTGCCGCCGAGCGTGACCGCGCGATACGCGGCGCGCTCGTCATCGCCGGCCACCATGACGAACTTCTTGTCCTGGTCGGTGCCGATGGCGCGCTCATCGACCAGCACAAGGGACTGCTGTTTCGGCTGGCCCATCCGCACCCGCGCGAACTGACCGGGGATCAGCCGGCCGTCCTCGTTCTTGAACACGGCGCGAACGCGGATCGTGCCGCTCTGGCCGTTGACCTGATTGTCGATCAACTGGATGTGGCCCTTGGCGGAGCTGCCGCCGGAGACCGTCATCTCGACCGGAATGCGATCGAGATTGCCGCGCTGGCCGGAGGCGTCGGCGATCGAATGCAGTGCTTGCAGCACGACCTCTTCGTCGGCGTCGAAGCTCGCATAGATCGGGTTGACGGAGACCAGCGACGTCAGGGCAGGGGACGCCGAGCCGGCGGCGACGAGATTGCCGACGGTGACCTCGATCCGGCCGACGCGGCCGTCAACGGGCGCGCGCACCTGGGTGTAGTCCAGGTTGAGCTTTGCCGTCTGGAGCGTCGCCTCAGCTGCCTTGACGTTGGCGATCGCTTCGCGATTGCCGTTGTCGCGCTGGTCGTAGTCGCGGCGGGTCACCACGGCGTTGCCGACCAACTGAGCGCCGCGCTCGAGCTCACCCGCGGCAAAGGCGGCGCGCGCCTTGGCGGCTTCAAGCTGGGCCTGGGCCTTATCGACCTCGGCGGCGTAGGGTGCGGGGTCGATCTTGAACAGGATGTCGCCGGCCTTCACCAGCGCGCCCTCGGTGAAGTTGGTGGCCAGGATCGCGCCGGCGACGCGGGGGCGGACCTCGACGCGGTCGACCGCCTCTAGCCGCCCGGAGAATTCGTCCCAGAGGCTGGCCTGGCGCGGTTCGACCACCGCGACCGTCACGGCGATCGCCTGCTCTGGCGTCGCAGCCTGGGCGGTATTTGCAGAGGTATGAAAATAGCGGTTCCCGGCGACCGAGCCGCCGACGATGAGAGCGCCAGCGATCACGAGGGTGCTGGCGACCTGCCGGACCCGGCTGGTAGGGGAATGTTCGGGCGAAGGCATTAGCGCGCTCCATTAATGTAGTGCGCGCTACAGATGTAGCCCTGGTGTGCCTTCCGCAAGATACTTATGTAACAGATATTATAAAAATGGTAGCCCGGCTGGCGGCGAATGATCCAGATCAAAGAAAGACGCCGTAAAAACAATAAGATAGCGATCAAGCCGCCGACATCGGGTGGCCACCGGCGCAGGGGAGCGAGGCAGGAGTAGGACCAATGGCTATGGGACGTCCCAGAGCATTCGACTGCGACATCGCGCTGGACCAGGCGATGGAGGTGTTCTGGCGCCACGGCTATGAGGGCGCCACCATCGCGCAGCTCACCGACGCCATGGGCATCAATCCGCCGAGCCTCTATGCCGCTTTCGGCAGCAAGGAAGGCCTGCTGAAGGCCGCGCTCGACCGCTACACGGCGCGGCGGGCGGAGTGGATGGACGAGGTGTTGAGCGCGCCGACCGCGCGCGAGGTCGCCGAGCGGATGCTGACCGGCGTCGCCGACAAGCAGACCGATCCGGCCAACCCGCCCGGCTGTCTCCTGGTCCAGGGCGGCATCGCCTGCGGCAGCGGCTCGGCCAGCGTCCCGTTCGAGCTCGCCACGCGGCGGGCGCAAACCGAAGATCATTTGCGCGACCGCTTTGCCCGGGCACGCGACGAGGGCGATTTGAAGCCGTCGGCCGATCCGGCGGCGCTGGCGCGCTATCTCTCGGCCGTCACCGTCGGCATGGGCGTGATGGCGTCCTCCGGTGCCGACCGCGGCGCCTTGCGCGAAGTCGCGGCGGTCGCGATCAAGGCGATCGAGGAGCAGTCGACGCGAACGTAGCGCCCGCGGGGACCGCGGTCTCGTTCGAAAGAAGCGGCGCTCGCAAAGCTCGTTCGTTCGCATCTTGGAGACGTGAGAGCACATCCTCGCGACGCGTGTCGCGTCCGAGTTGGTTGCAGCGACTGCCCTCTGATATCGAGAGGGCGCAGCGAAGGCCGGGTATCCGCTGATACCCATGGTCCGCGTGCAACAAAAAAGCACGCGGCAGAACCACAGGTTCAGCCAATAACCGGCCTTCCCTGCGCAATGGTGTTACGGCTTATACGTGATCTCCTCGGGGACCGGCTTGATTGCCCCCGTCGCCCACGATGCTCGTCAAAGCATCGCAACTTGGTCTCAGCACCGGGAGACCAGGACCACACGATTTCGCCGTACGTGCGGACGTCGCTCGTCCAGCGCCGCTCACACGTCCATCGCAACCCGCCCCGCGTTCGTGACGACGCGTACGTCCCTCTGCTTGAGGCGGGATGCGGGGATAAAAGCACGGATTCTGAAAAATAGAAAGAGAATTATTTTTGCACGGTCGGCTTGACTGGCAAATCAGTGGTGACCCTGCAGGTGCATTGGGCCGTGGGATGAGTTCTGAGCGGACGCATGTCCCTCGCTTGAGTTCGCCGACGCGAGGTCAGGAGCGCACGCGTATCGCGGCATATGCATCATCGGTCCAGCCAAATTCGCGCAGGAAATTGGCATCGGAAAAATCATGGCTGTTCGGCGCGGAACGGCCGTTCCGCTGAACCGCATCGCCGCAGATTGTGGCGACGCGCTCAAGCGTCGGCTCAGGCGGCGGTTGCAGCATCTCGCCGATTCAAAAGGCTGATCAATTCGCCGGCGGGTTTCGGACGGCTAAAGAGATAACCCTGCATCTCGGTGCAACCGAGCTCGCTCAGCTTCTGGCGTTGATCGTCGGTCTCGACGCCTTCGGCAACCGTCGTCATGCTGAGCCGCTGCGCCATCGTGGTGACGGCCTGCACGATCGTGACGCAATCTTCCTTGTCGGCGATCTGATCGACGAACGATTTGTCGATCTTGATCTTGTCGAATGGGAATGTGCGGAGATAGCTCAAGCTCGAATAGCCGGTGCCGAAATCATCGATGGCAATGCGGACTCCGAGCTCCCGCAGGTGGTGCAGCGTCGCGAGCGTCTCGACCGTGTTCTGCATCAGGACCGATTCCGTGACTTCCAACTCGAGCCTGTCAGGCGCAAGCCCGGATGCTCCGAGCGCGGCCGTGACCTGCAGGGCCAGCGTGTCCGGCTTGATCTGGGCCGATGACAGGTTGACGGCAACCGCGATGCCGCGTGGCCAACCGGCCGCGGCGATGCAGGCCTGGCGCAGGACCCAATGTCCGAGCGGTGCGATGAGGCCACATTCTTCGGCGATTGGAATGAAGTCCATCGGAGAAACCATACCGCGCGTCGGATGGTGCCAACGCACCAATGCCTCGCAACATTTCACCTCTCCGCTCTGCAGATCCACGATCGGCTGATAGTACAGCTCGAGCTGCTGCTCTGCGAGGGCGACGCGCAAATCGGCCTCGACCTGGTGGCGGGCCTTCATGCGGATATCGAGTTCTTCCTTGTAGAAGTGGTAGGAGCCGCGCCCGCTTGCCTTTGCGGCATACAAAGCGAGATCGGCGCTCTTGACCAGCTGTTCCTGGTCCATCGCATCGTCGGGCGCTGTCGCGATCCCGATGCTGACCCCGATCACGGCCTCGCTCGCGCCGAGCGAGAATGTCGGCTGCATTGCCTCCTCGACGCGCCGGGCCAGCGCGGCCGAGTCGGCGGGACGCGCCAGCGGCGTTTGCAGGATCGCGAACTCGTCGCCGCCGAGTCGTGCGATCATGTCGGTCTCACGAACGCAGCCGCGCAACCGGTCCGCGACTTGGCGCAGCAATTCGTCGCCGATCGAATGTCCGAGTGTGTCGTTGACGCGCTTGAAATGATCCAGGTCGAGGTACAGCAGCGCCGACTTTTCACCGCGCTTGGCACGGGCCAGGGCGTGCTCGAGCTCGATGGCGAACAGCGCGCGGTTGGGCAGGCCAGTGAGCGTGTCGTGGTGGGCCAAGTGATGAATTTCTTCCTTGCCGCGATCCCGCGCGATTTCGGCACGCCGCATATCGCGGTAGAACAGCGCCGATCCGATCATCAAAGCGAGCAGCGCGGCACTTCCGCTTGAAAGCAAATAGCGGCTGGCATTCCGCGACTGCGTCTGCATCTTGTCGAGTTCCGACGCCACCTTCCCGTTGGTCAGGTTGACCACGCTGTTCATGTAGTTGGTGATCCGCACATAACTGCTGCTGGCCTTCAGCATTTCAAGCGGAGCAAGCTGGATGTTGACGGTGCAGAGATCCACGACCGAGAACAGGGACGCGCGATAGACGGAAAGTTCGTGGTCCGCAGCCGCGTATACCGATAGCGCCTGCGTCTCGTTCTGAAAGGAGGAGCGGAGCTCCTTGTAGCGCGCATCGATCGCGCGGATCGTATCGATGGCCTGCCGCCCGCGCTCGAACACCGCCTCCTCATCGAGCTTGTGCTCGATGGCACCCGTCAGCAGGTCCGACAGCTGCACCTGGTTTTCGGAGAGCAGCAGCATCAGCCGGCCCAGGCTTTCGAGGCGTGCGATCTGCTCCTGCTCAATCTGCCGCACCACCGCTTCCTGCTGACGGAATGCGCTCCAGAACTGGATGCAGACTGCAAGCAGGACGAAAAAGGCAAGCGCCGAGCTACCTATCAGCCGCGCGCGGAGAGTGCCAAAACGGAAACTCATGATCATCTAGGGCTGAGAGGAGACCACGATGCGTGGACGGCGCTGTTCATCAGTCTGCGGCGGCCTGTTCAAACGCGGCGGGATCGATTGACCCGACCGGCTCAAAGCTGCCGTGTCCGTCGGGCCGGAACACCAGAGCACCGCCCTCATATTTCGGCCAGAGCCCGGTGGCTTCCTTCAGATTGGTCGTGTGTCCGACCAGCACGGTATTGGATTGGACGGGCGGTGGGTTCGCAAGCATCTTCCTGAGCTCGTCCGCCGCATGGCCGAGCTCCTCCTTGGGCAGCGCCAATGTGTACACCAATGCCGGCGGGCTCTTCGGCTGAAGGTCTGGAAATGCGAGCTTGGCCGTTTCACTTGCCCGGCAGACCGGGCTCGTCAGGACCTGGTCGACGGGGACATGGAGCGCCTTGAATGCAACCCCGATCTTGCCCGCATGAACGCGTCCCGCGTCTGAGAGCGGGCGTTGCTTGGCGCAATCGGTCAAGTCGATCGGCTCGGCGTCGCTCCGCGAGGTGTCGCTTAGATCGTGCCGCAGATAAATGACATAACCGCCATCCCTGAGCGCGCTCAGCATGGCAGCGCCTTTGAGTTCCGCTGCGGAACTCGCAGCATGGGGATGGAAGAGAATGGCAGCCGCTGCTGCGAGTACGAGCCGACGCATCTTGAACCTCAGAATGGCATTCCAAGACCGTAGCGCTGCCGAGTTAAAGAACAGGATGGAGCGATGGTTACCCTTGCGTCAAAGGCGTGACGGCTTCTCGCGTTTGCGCTGGGGCGGCGGCATCGTCGCTGCCTGAATGGAAAAAGATTTGGAGCCGCGCAGCTACGCATGCAGGAGCGCACGGCCATGTCCTCAGCTGAACGGATAAAGCGTTACAGCCTCCCGGGCCGCTCAGTCCCGGTGCCTTCGGCGCTCATGACGATCCGGCCTGTCCTGAAACACCGTCCGCATGATTCCGGCGAACAGCAAGGCCGCGACCGGCCAGTGAAACCAGACCCGGTGCAGGCCGGTGAAGACATTGATCAGAAGCAAAAAGCCAGAAATCACGAGGGGGATGGCAAGGGGGCGCGGCAGGCTTGCGAATTGAGCCGGGATCGAGCTCATCCAATTGGTGGGCTGATCTCCGTCACGCATCGATCGCGCGCCGGCTTCCGGACCGGCAAAGGCTCTCGCCTGGAAGGCGCCGTCGTCGAGCCGAACGCCGGCGTGGCTGCCCACGGTGACGCGATAGCTGGTGACGGGCGCAACGTTCTTCAGCTGTTGCTGGCCGAGACAGTCGAAGCCGACGGATAGTTTGTTGTGCACTTGGTCGTAGACCGGGGCAGAGACCACGATGCCGCCGGGGTCGGCCAGTTCCTGCAGCCTTGCGGCGATGTTGACGCCGTCGCCGAAGATGTCGGAGCCGTCCACCATTACATCGCCGAGATTGATGCCGATGCGAAACTGCATGTGGCCGGCGGAAGACGACGTCGATTGCAGACTGATTTCCTGCTGAATCTCGACCGCACACTGCACGGCCTCGACGACGCTGGCGAACTCGGCGATCACGGCATCGCCCCAGGTATTGACGACGCGCCCCTCGTGGCGCTCCACTAGTCCTGCAATGGCCGTGCGGTAGCGACGCAGCGTCTCCAGCGTTGCCGCTTCGTCTGCTGCCATGAGGCGAGAATAGCCGTGCACGTCCGCGCACAGCACTGTGGTCAACCGCCGTTTCAACTTCTCGTCCGTCATGGACCGCATGGTAGCCTCACTGGCTGCAAAATGCATCAGGCATCGTTTGCCGGCGCGGCGGTTTGGAAGCCGCTCCTGGTTCTGAGGCGAAGACGGCTCGAACCAGCACACAACCCGGTTGAGCGCGCTCCCAGCTCCCCTGAACGCGCAGCATGGGGCTGCCAAATCTCCGGCTTGTCCGCGGGCGACGAGGCGAGCTATCCCGAGTCAAATCCGGGCGCGCGAGGCCTCGAAGGCTTTGCGCGCAGATTGTCTCCTGCCGTCTTTCTCCGGGCCGAGTTTTTTCACCCGCCACAACTGTTCGAAATGAAGCCATACGATAATAAAGCCTGGCTCCTGGTGCTTCCTGCCCTGGCGATCATGACCTGCGTCGGCATCCTGCCGCTGGTGGCCGTGACCAATTATTCCTTCCTCGACATCTTCGACCTGCGCAATCCCACCTGGGTCGGTGTCGACTGGTACCGCAACATCGTCATTTCGCAGCGATTCTACGGCAGCCTGGGGCGAAGCTGCCTGTTCTCAGCCATGATCCTGTCGGTGCAGATGCCGCTGGGCATCTGGATCGCGCTGCTGCTGCACCGATCGAATCGATACATCGTCAGCACGGTGCTGGTCCTGGTCACCGTGCCGCTGGTGGTTCCCTGGAACATGATCCCGGTGATCTGGCTCAACTTCATCAATCCCGGGGTCGGTCTTGCGGGCCGCGCTATGGCATGGCTTAACATCGGCTTCGACTACAAATTCACTGCCCTGCACACCTGGATCGTACTGATCGTGATGGATACGTGGCATTGGCTGGGATTGGTCGTCGTGCTGTCCTATGCGGGAATCTCCAGCGTGCCGTCGTCCTATTATCAGGCGGCGGCCATCGATGGCGCGTCGCGATGGCAGATCTTTCGCTTCATCCAGTTGCCGAAAATGCAGGCCGTGCTCTCGATGGCGCTGCTGCTTCGCTTCATGGACAGCTTCATGATTTATATCGAGGCATTCCGCATCAATGCCGGCGGTCCTGACGGCGCGACGTCGTTCCTGAGCCTCGACCTCGGTGAGGATATCCAGTCCTTCAACTACGGGCCGGCCGCCGCGCGCTCGATCGTCTACTTCCTGATCGTCATGACAGTCGCGTGGGCGTTCAGGACGGCAACGAGTACCCGCAAACCGGTTGCCGCGGAGCTGGTCGGATGAAGTCGCTGTCCTTGGGACGGATCGCCGTCTTCGCCGTGCTCGCCGCCTTCATCCTGGTCCCGCTGGCGCAGACCATCATCATCAGTCTTGTGTCGACGCTGCCGAGGGACGGAATCCCCGAGGGGCATTTCAGTCTCATCAACTACCAGAACATTCTCCAGTCGGCTGTTCTGAAGCAGGCGATCCTCAATTCCGCCATCTACGTCGTGTTGAACGTCGCGCTCTGCCTTGTCGTCGGATTGCCGGCCGCCTACGCCTTTTCCCGCTACAGCTTCGTCGGCGATCGCCAACTGTTCTTTCTGCTGCTGGTGTTCCGCATTACGCCCACCGTCGTGCTGTCGCTGCCGATCTTCGTCCTGTTCTCCCAGATCGGCCTGGAGAACACCCCGGTCGGGATCGCGCTGGTTCACTGCGTTTTCAACATTCCGATCTCGATCTGGATCTTGGAAGGGTTCATCTCGGCGGTGCCGCGCGAGCTGGATGAGACGGCATTCCTCGACGGCCATTCGCTTGCCGGCTTTTTCGTCCGTCATCTCGTTCCGGCCATTGCGCCCGGCATCGGCGT
>NZ_JBARGP010000802.1:0-1960 GCF_049798375.1 Bradyrhizobium sp. | reverse complement strand
ACCCGGCCATTGCTCTCGACCGGTGTCTCGGCAACTGCCTTGGCGCCGTCGAGCGCGCCGGTGACACGCAGCGGCACCCTTTGCGCCGAGGTCTCGACGGTGCCGGCTGGCGTCACGTTGTTCTGCTTGGCGAGTGATTCGAACAGCGCCTGCGGCGTGATGCCGAGCGTGGCCAGCTTGGCGTGCGAGAACTCGACATAGATGCGCTCGTCCTGAGTCCCGTAGAGATCAACCTTGGTGACGCCGTCGACCTTCAGCAGGCGCTGGCGCAGACCTTCCGTGACCTTCTTCAATTGCGCATAATCGGCGCCGGCGCCCGTCATCATGAACAGGATGGAATCGACGTCGGAGAACTCGTCGTTCACGATCGGACCGATGACGCCCGATGGCAGCGAGCCCTGCGCGTCGGCCAGCTTCTTGCGTAGCAGATAAAACAGATAAGGCACGTCCTTGGCCGGCGTGGAATCCCTGAAGGTGACCTGCATCGCCGTGAAGCCGGGCTTCGAATAGGTCTGCACCTTGTCGAAATAGGGCAGCTCCTGCAGCTTCTTCTCGATCGGATCGGCGACCTGGGTCTGGATCTCGCTCGAGGTCGCCCCCGGCCACATCACCGACACGTTGACCACCTTGACGGTGAAGAACGGATCTTCGGCGCGGCCGAGCTTCTGATAGGAGAAGAAGCCGGCGACGCCCAGCGCGATGATGAGGAACAGCACCAGCGGCGGATGGCTGACCGCCCAGGCCGAGAGATTGAACCGCTTCATGGCAGGCTCCGATGATCGATTGCCGCTTGTTAGGATGCTGCTAATTTGGGGTCGTCATTGCGAGGAGCGAGGCGACGAAGCAATCCAACCTGTACTTACGGAAAAATTCTGGATTGCTTCGCTTCGCTCGCAATGACGGGAGTTCCTCAGAACGTCAGTGCCGAGACCACGCGCACCTTCTGACCGGGATCGAGCTTCTGCACGCCGAGCGCGACCACTTTCTCGCCTTCCTTGACGCCGGCGGTGATCAGCACGTCCTTGCTGTCATAGGATTTCACCGTCACCGGCTTCAGATTGACCTCGCCCTGCTCGTTGACGACATAGAGCGACGGCTCGCGCCCCTCGCTGAACAGCGCCGACAGCGGCAGCCGCGCTACCTGCGAGGTCGCGTGATCGCTCAGCGTGAGCGTCGCGGTCATGCCGAGCGAGACCGCGTCGTCCGCATCCGGCAGCGAGAATTTGGCGAGATAAGTCCGCGTGGCGGGATCGGCGGCCGGCGCGATCTCGCGAAGCTTCGCGGTGTATTTCTTCTCAGGTTCTGACCACAGCGTCACCGAAGCCGTGCCGGTCCTGGCGCGATCGAGCAACGTCTCGGGAATCGCGACCACCGCCTCCTTCTCGGCGAAGCGCGCAACGCGAATCGCACTCTGGCCAGCAGCCACTACCACGCCTGGATCGATCATGGTCGCGGTGACAACGCCGCGCGCGTCGGCCTCCAGCGTCGCGTAGGACAATGAGTTCTTGGTCAGTTCGACCGAGCGTTCGGCGCGGCTCAGCCGGGCGCGAGCTTCATCCGCGGCCGCGCGCGCGCTGTCCAGCTGGGCATCGGTCGCCCAGCCCTTGGCACGCAATTCCTTGGCGCGCGTCTCGGCGGCGGCGGCCTGCGCCAGCACGCCAGTGGCAGCGGACAGCTCGGCAGTGGCCTGTTCGGCCTGCAGCCTCAGATCGATCTCGTCCAGCGTCGCGAGGGGCTGGCCGATTTCGACGGTCTGCCCGACCTCGACCAGGCGCTTGGCGACCTTGCCGGCGACGCGAAAGCCGATATCGGCCTCGACCCGGGGACGGATGGTGCCGACGAAGCTGCGCTCCGGCGTCTCGGCCTCGTAATGGGCGGTTGCAACCAGGACCGGGCGGATCGGCTCAACCTTTTGGGCGACACCGTCGTTGCAGCCCGCCAGCGCGATCGCCATCGCAGC
>NZ_JBARGP010000801.1:0-1834 GCF_049798375.1 Bradyrhizobium sp. | reverse complement strand
GCCGTGATCGAGCGCGAGGTCTACAAGGCGCCCAGCGCCGGCGTCGCGCTGTCGATGTACAATCTCGACGATTCGATCGCCGATTTCGCCCGCGCCTCGCTCAACATGGGCCTCGCCAAGAACTACTCGGTCTATCTGTCGACCAAGAATACCATTCTGAAGGTCTATGACGGCCGCTTCAAGGACATCTTCCAGGACATCTTCGACAAGGAGTTCAAGACCCAGTTCGAAGCCAAGAAGATCACCTACGAGCACCGCCTGATCGACGACATGGTGGCGGCCGCGATGAAGTGGTCGGGCGGCTATGTCTGGGCCTGCAAGAACTATGACGGCGACGTGCAGTCCGACACCGTGGCGCAGGGCTACGGCTCGCTCGGCCTGATGACCTCGGTGCTGATGACGCCGGACGGCAAGACCGTGGAGGCCGAGGCTGCTCATGGCACCGTGACGCGCCACTTCCGCGAGCACCAGAAGGGGAAGGAGACCTCGACCAACTCGATCGCCTCGATCTTCGCCTGGACTCGCGGCATCGCGCATCGCGCCAAGCTCGACAACAACGCGGAGCTGGCGAAGTTCGCCGCCACGCTCGAGAAGGTTTGCGTCGACACCGTCGAGGCCGGCTACATGACCAAGGACCTCGCGCTCTTGGTCGGCGCCGACCAGCGCTGGCTCTCGACCACCGGCTTCCTGGACAAGGTGGCGGAGAACCTCACCAAGGCCATGGCAGCTTAAATTGGCGGCGTAACCAGCCTCCCCATTTTCGCCCGACTGGGGTTCGAACATCACAAGAGCCGCGCCATCTGCGCGGCTCTTTCACTTTCGACATCATCAAGGTGTATGGATACCTATCATGCGCGCAACCATCACCCTCCCCGCTCTGCTCCTGCTCGTTTCGACCTGCGGCGCGCGCGCCGCGACTACCATTCCCGATGCGCTGGTCGCGGCGGGCGAACACGCGGTGCTCACGGTTCATGCCGAAGGCGCGCAGATCTATGAGTGCAAGGCCGGCGACGACGGCAAGCTCAACTGGTCGTTTCGCGAGCCGATCGCGACCTTGCTTCAGGACGGCAAGACCGTCGGCCGGCACTATGCCGGGCCGCGCTGGGAGCATGAGGACGGCAGCATGGTCACCGGCCATGTGGTCGGCACCGCGGTGGGCGCGACCGACAACGACATCGCTTGGCTGAAGCTCAATGCGGTGGCGCATAAGGGCACCGGCGCGCTCGGCGATGTCATGACCATCCAGAGGCTCAACACCAAGGGCGGCAAGCTCTCCGGCGATTGCGACACCGCAGGTGCGTTCAAGAGCGTGTCGTATTCGGCCGATTACGTGTTCCTGCGCAGGGATTGAGAATAGCCGGGATGCCGTACGGTGGGCAAAGCTCAGCATGCCCAGCGCTCACGGGCGGATTGCAAGATGGTTGGCACGCTCCGCTTTACCCACCCTACAATTCCGGCCTTGTCCCTCCACCACCGGCATCGCTGGCCCCCGAAATTTAGGGTCGAACTTTCAAGCACTTCGCGGTATCCCTGCGGCCGATTTCCTGGATCACCGTCCGTTTCCGGCTGCCCGCATGGGTTCCCCGGCGCTGGACCACCATTGCCGCTCGAGGAACCGTCATGCCTGCCTATCGCTCCCGAACCTCCACCCATGGCCGCAACATGGCCGGCGCCCGCGGCCTGTGGCGCGCCACCGGCATGACCAACGAGGATTTCGGCAAGCCGATCATCGCGGTGTGCAACTCCTTCACCCAATTCGTGCCCGGCCATGTGCATCTGAAAGACCTCGGCCAACTGGTCGCCCGCGAGATCGAGAAGGCCGGCGGCGTCGCCA
>NZ_JBARGP010000800.1:0-3769 GCF_049798375.1 Bradyrhizobium sp. | reverse complement strand
GCCGAGCACCGCGTCCTCGACGCCATAGGCGCGTGCGGTGGTAAAGCTCTCGATCACCATGGCCTCAAGGCTCTTGATCATGATGCTGCGGCACATCTTGACCGCCGAGGACACGCCAAGCTCGTCGCTCGCGACCTTTGCCGCGAAGCCGAGCTCGACCAAAAGCGGCGCCAGCTCGCGCGCGCCTTCGCCGCCGAGCAGCAGCGGCACCTTGATCCGATACGGCGGCACCGAGGTCATCACGGCGCCCTCGACGTAACGGCCGCCAGCGCCGTCGATCAGCGCCGCCGCGCGCCGCTTGGCGCCGGGCGAGGCCGAGTTGAAGTCGAGAAACCAGGCGCCCTTTTTGATGGCCCCGACGCAGGCCTGCGCCACCGCCACGTCCTGGCTCGCGGTGACAGCCGAGACGATGAAGTCGGCCTGCGACGCCAGCTCGGCATGCGAGCCGGCCAAGGTCACGCCGATGCTGTCGGCATGCTCACGCAGCTGATAGCCGCGATCATCCGACAGCTTGATGTCGTAGGCGGAGACCCGCACGCCGTCCTTGCGGAGATCCTCGGCGAGGATCCGGCCGACCTCGCCATAGCCGATCAGCCCGACATGCCACTGGTTGGAAGAATTTGGGTTGGAAGCTGTCATGGATCAATCGATATATTTGAGCCCGGCCTTCGCCAGCGGCTCGCGCATCTTGTACATGTCGAGCCCGAGCACGCCCGATCCCAGCTTCTCGCGCTTCTCGCTCTCATTGGCCTCGCGCGCAGCGGCAGCTTCCGCCGCCTGATCGGCAATCGCGGCCGGCACCACAACGATGCCGTCGGGATCGGCGATCACGACGTCGCCCGGATTGACTGCAACGCCGGCGCAGACCACGGGAATGTTGACCGAGCCGAGCGTCGCCTTCACGGTGCCGCGCGCACTGATCGCGCGCGAGAACACCGGAAACTGCATCTCGGTAAGGTCAGCGACGTCGCGCACGCCGCCGTCGATCACCAGGCCCTTTGCCCCCCGTGCGCGGAAGCTGGTCGCCAGCAGATCGCCGAAGAAGCCGTCGGTGTTCTCGACCGTGCAGGCCGCGACCACGACGTCACCGGGCTGGATCTGCTCGGCCGCGACATGCATCATCCAATTGTCGCCGGGCTGCAGCAGCACGGTGACGGCCGTGCCGCACATCTTCGCGGTCGGATAGATCGGCCGCATGTAGCACTGCATCAGCCCGACGCGGCCCATCGCCTCATGGATGGTGGCGACGCCGAATTTGGCAAGCTTCTCGACCGCCGCCTTGTCGGCGCGGGTGATGTTTTTCTTGACGATGCCGAGATTGTTCATCGGTGTGCTCATGATGTCCTCTCTCGCCTACTTGCCCTGAGCCTTCAACGCGGCGTCGAGCCGCGGGAACACCCGCCGTGCATTGCCTTCGTAGATCTGGTGGCGCTGCTCAGCGGTCAGATTGGCGGCTTCGATATAACGCTTGGTGTCGTCGTAATAGAAGCCGGTCTCCGGATCGATGCCGCGGACCGCGCCGATCATCTCGGAGGCGAACAGGATGTTGTCGACCGGGATCACCTTGGTGAGCAGGTCTATGCCGGGCTGATGATAGACGCAGGTGTCGAAGAAGATGTTCTTCAGCAGGTGGTCCTTCAACAGCGGCTTCTTCATTTCCTGCGCCAGCCCGCGGAAGCGGCCCCAGTGATACGGCACCGCGCCGCCGCCGTGGGGGATCAGGAATTTCAGCGTCGGAAAATCTTTGAACAGGTCCGAGGTCAGGCATTGCATGAAGGCCGTGGTGTCGGCGTTCAGATAATGCGCGCCCGTGGTGTGGAAGCAGGCATTGCAACTGGTCGAGACGTGGATCATCGCCGGGATGTCCAGCTCGACCATCTTCTCATAGATCGGATACCACTGCTTGTCGGACAGCGGCGGCGAGGTCCAATGGCCGCCCGACGGATCGGGATTCAGATTGATGCCGACCATGCCGTAGTCCTTGATACATTTCTCGATCTCGGGAAGGCAGGTCTTGGGATCGACGCCCGGCGACTGCGGCAGCATGGCGACCCCGATGAAATTGTCGGGAAACAGCTTGCTGACGCGATAGCAGAGCTCGTTGCAGATCGCGGCCCAGGTCGAGGACACCTGGAAGTCGCCGATATGGTGGGCCATGAAGCTGGCGCGCGGCGAGAACACGGTGAGGTCGCTGCCGCGCTCCTTCATCTTCTTGAGCTGGTTGCTCTCGATGCTCTCGCGCAGTTCGTCGTCGCTGATCTTGAGCTCGGACGCCCTGGGCATCACGCTGGGGTCCTTGATGCCCGCGATCTGGCGGTTGCGCCAATCCTCCAGCGCCTTCGGCGCCGTGGTGTAGTGGCCGTGCACGTCGATGATCACTTGGCAGTCTCCTCAACCAGCGGATGCGTTTGCCTGCATCCGTTCTGTCTCACGCCTCTGGTGCAGAGCGTCGCATAGGCTTCTGTCTGTTCCGCGGCAAGAGCGCGCTGCGGCCCTGCGGGCGGAAGCGCTCCGCGGCCTTGAGTCGCCGGCCGGATTCGACGATGCTAGCCTGTACTTTGACGCCTCGGCGCTGTTCCCGCCAGCGTCGGCCGCCTATAACAGATATTACAATATGGCATGACCTTTCACGCGAGCCATGCTGAAACGGGATTGGAACGATTATGGCTTGAGCTTGCGGATCAGGTGTGAGGCCATCGTCATGGTTCGCTCGCCGAGCGGTGTCGGCCGCTTGTGCGCCGAGGTGACCAGGCACAGCACGCTGGTCGGAGTCGGATCGACCAGCCGGCGGATCGCGAGCTGCGCGCCACGGCCGGAGGCCGCTACGCCGCTCGCGGTCAGTACCGCATGGCCATAGCCGGCGCAGACCAGATCGATGATCGAGGGCACGCTCGACACCTCCCAGGCGATGTCGAGCTTGATCCCGGCCAGCGCCGCCTGGGTTTCGAGCAGCCGCCGCACCGCGTGCACCCGCTCCGGTACGATCAGCCGGTAGCGTGACAGCTCGGCCATCGGCAGCGGCGTGGTGACGCGCCGCTTGCCCTTCGGTGCATGGCTGACCAGACCGAGCGCCTCCTGCAACAGCGGCGTGATCTCGAGCCCGGGCTGCGCCTCCGGATTGTAGACCATGCCGACATCGATGCGGCCGGTCGTCACCCATTCGACGATATGGGTGGACAGCCCTTCGACGATCGCGAGCCGCGCCGCCGGCAGCTCCTTCCTGAAGCGGTCGATCAGCGGCAGCGTGAGCTGGCGCCCGATGCTCGGCGGCAGCCCGATGGTGACGCGGCCGACCGGTGCATCGCGGCTGGCGCCGAGATCCTCGCGCGCGTGCGAGACCAGTTGCAGCACCGCGACCGAGTGATCGAACAGCCGCTTGCCCGCATCAGTGAGCGCGACACCGCGGCCATTGCGCGCGAACAATTGCTGCTTCAACTCGGTCTCCAATGCCCGCACCTGACGCGACAGCGCCGGCTGCGCCACGTCGAGCACGCTCGCAGCCTTGCTGAACGAGCCGAGCTCGGCGACCTGAACGAAATATTCGAGCTGCTTGAGGTTCATGGGCGGGGCCGCGCGAAAAATGCGAGACGGCAGCCTGCCTCGGCATCGGCGGTATTCCCCTCTCCCCTTGTGGGAGAGGGTGGCGCGATCGATCGTAGCGAGATCGCGACGGGTGAGGGGTCTGCATCCGCGGGGACAGACCCCTCACCCGTCGCCGAGCTGACGCTCGTCGCCACCCTCTCCCGCAAGGGGAGAGGGTGCAGCGAAC
>NZ_JBARGP010000799.1:0-4572 GCF_049798375.1 Bradyrhizobium sp. | reverse complement strand
GATATCGGTCCAATTGACCGGCCGGCCTGCAGCAGCGACAATCGCATTGCTAAGCAGCGCGACCGCGTCATCGTCAGGAGTGAGACCGAACACATGCAGCCGGTCGCGCACCGCGAGCTCCTTGATGTCGCAGAGCTGCGCATCAAGCTGCGCGATCGCCTCGCGCCCGGTCGTCTCGCGTGCGAGACCGCATTCCGCGGCGAGGCCACTGGCCCAGGCGCGCTCGACGATCTCGTCCTCGAGTAGTTTCAGCCGGCGCCTGTCGAGCCCGTCGGCCTCGGCATACTCCTCGACCAGACCTTCAAGATCGAGCAGCGGGCCGTGCAGGCCGGCTTGCGACAATGGCGGCGTCAGATGGCCGAGCGTGACCGCGGCCAGCCGGCGCTTGGCCTGAACAGCCTCGCCGGGATTGTTGACGATGAAGGGATAGATCACCGGCACCGGGCCGAGCACCGCCTCCGGCCAGCAGCTTTGCGACAGCGCCAGCGCCTTGCCCGGCAGCCATTCCAAGGTGCCGTGCGCGCCGAGATGCACCAGTGCATCGATGCGTTCGGCCTCGCGCAGATGCGCATAGAGCGCGACAAAGGCATGGCGCGGCGGCACTGACGTGTCGTGATAGCCGGCCTTGCGATCGGTATGTGCGCCGCGATCGGGCTGCAGCAGGATCAGCAGATTGCCGGCGCGCAGCACATGGAAGCGAAACGCGCCATTGGCAAAGGCAGGATCGGATTCCGCCGCGCCCCAGCAATTCCTGAGTTCACCCTGCAGTTCATCAGGTAAGGCTGCGAAATAAAGCTGATAGTCTGCGAGCGAAATCACAAGCTCGCCGGCATCATCCTTCAGCAGCGCCTCGACATCTTCCGTACGCACCGAAGAGCCGACATCATAGCCCTGCTCCGCCAGCATCCGCGCGATCTCGGCCGCGCTCGGTGCCGTGTCAAGCCCAACTGCGTAGCCGCGCCGGCCGCCGCGGGCTGGATAATCAGACAGCATCAAGGCAAGGCGGCGCTTGGCCTTCGGGATCGTGCGCAGGCGTGCCCAGCGCGCGGCGAGTTGCGCGACGAAAACGATGCGGTCCGGCAGCGGCACATGGCGCACCGCGCCGAACTGCAGCCGCTCGTCGAGCGGCGCCTCGTCCTTGAACGCGATGGTCCGCGCCAGCAGCCGGCCGTCGAGCTCGGGCAATACCACGTTCATGGCGAGATCGGTCGGCGACAGGCCACGCAACGACGAAGCCCACGCCTCCGCGCTACTTTGCGCCTGCACGACCTGCAGCACCGGCACGTCGGCCTGGTCGAGCACGGTCGAGCCATCCTCGCGCAGCGCAGAGAACGCCGTCGCATTGAGGATGACGGATGGCCGCCGTGTCGCGATCAACCGGTCCAATGCGTCGGCAACATCGGGGTCCTTCAGGCTGGTGACCGCCACCGCGACCGCGGCAAGCCCCTCGCCGTCGAGCGCCTGCTGGAGTGCGGCAATTGCCGCGGTGTCGGCCGCCAGGAGGCCGGCGCGATAGAACGCGATGAGCGCGCACGGCCTGACATCATTGACTGCACACAGTTCGTCGATCGGCACCGCACCGCGCCCGGCCACGAAGCCAACGATCGGCCCGATCGTGACCGGTTCGGCAAAGGATAACTCCCGCCTCAACAGCGAGCCGAGATAGCGCAGCGCCTCGCGCGCATTGCCCGCGCCGCCCTCGTGCAGATAAGCGTAAAGCCGCGCCGTCGCTTCAGCCGGCAATGTCGATAACGCGTCCAGTCGATCGTCGGCGCGATCGTCGCCCGGCAGCACCGCAAGCATGATGCTGCGGCTGCGGCATAGCGCGGCGAGATGCTCGAGCCCATAGCGCCAGTAGTCGAGCCCGCCGAGGCACCGCACCACGACGGCGCGCGATTGCGCCACGACACGGTCGAGATAGAGATCGACCGACATCGGATGCTTGAGCCGCTTCAGACTGGCGAGCCGTAGGCTCGGCAGCTCGGCCGACGCCGCGGTCCAGGCCTCCGCGAGCGCGGAGAGATCGCTGTCGGAGAATGACAGCACGACCACTTCGGCCGGCGACTGCGCGAGGTCGACGGCCTGTTCGAGGCCGTCGAGATCCGCGCCCGATGTCGCCAGCAGATGCATTCTTAGCCTGCGATCAAGCTGGTGATCGCGGGCACGTCGAGCCCGCGCTCACCGATCACGACCAGCCGCCCCTGCCGGCTCTCGCCGGCACGCCACGCGCGCTCGAACTGGTGCTGGATCCGATTGCCGACGCCCTGCACCAAAAGGCGCAGCGGCTTGCCAGCGACTTCGACGAAGCCCTTCACCCGCAACACATCATGCCCCTCGACGGCCGCTCTGATACGCGCGGCCAATTCATCGGGCGAAGCCTGCCGCGGCACGTCCAATACAAAACTCTCGAAATCATCGTGATCGTGCTCGGCCTCGCTGTCGTGATGCGATGGCCGCGCGGCGAGATCGGCTTCCGCCGCAGCACCGAGCCCCAGCAGCACAGAGGCGGACAGCTTGCCGTGCTCGGCTGCGACCACCTTGACCGCGCGCTGCACCTTGCCGGCGATTTCGGAGACGACGTGCTTGCGCTCGTCCTCCGTCATCAGATCGCTCTTGTTCAGCACGATCAGGTCGGCACAGAGCAACTGGTCCTCGAACACCTCTTCCAGCGGATTGTCGTGATCGACCGAGGTGTCGCCGGCGCGCTGCGCGGCGAGCGCTGCAGGGTCATCGGCAAAACGCCCGGCGACGACGGCGGGTCCGTCGACCACAGCCACCACGCCGTCGACCGTCACCCGGGTTTTGATCTCAGGCCAGTTGAAGGCTTGCACCAGCGGCTTCGGCAGCGCCAGCCCCGAAGTCTCGATCACGATGTGCTCCGGCGGCTCCTTCTGGTCGAGCAGGCTTTTGAGCGCCGGCACGAAATCATCGGCCACCGTGCAACAGATGCAGCCATTGGACAGTTCGACGATGCGATCCTCCGGACAATTCGGCACGCCGCAGCTCTTCAAGATGTCGCCGTCGATGCCGACATCGCCGAATTCATTGACGATGATCGCGAGCCGCCGGCCATTCGCAGTCTCGATCAAATTGCGCACCAGCGTGGTCTTGCCGGCGCCGAGGAAGCCGGTAACGATCGTGCAAGGTGTCTTGGCGAAGGAGCTGCTCATTGCGATGAAACCTCGTCAGGCGCGCGCGACGGCAGTGGCGGCACGCGGGAAATCGTATTCTTCCTGATGTATTCGGGCCGCGTCCGCCAAGCCGGCAGCCCGGCCTCATGCGCACGATGTGCCCGTGCGAATGTCAGTACGTCGTCGACGTGCAGATCGGGATCGAGCGTGCCGAGCACATAGGTCCATTTGCCGGGCGCGCTGACCGCGACCGTGCAGGAGCGATTGCAGTTCGACAGGCATTCCACCGGTTCGATGGCGAGGCCCGCGCGTTGTGCCTCGGGCACCGCGTTGATCGCTGCAAGCAGGCGCGCACCGGGGCGTGGCAGATCGGCTTGCGGAGCATCTGTCGTCTGCGCCCGGCAGGTGACGCAGACGAACAGGGTTGTGTCGCTGGACTCCATCACGAGCCGATCACGCGGTGGACGAGGCAGTTCGGGAATCTCATGGCCGTCTCCGTCGAAGCCGGAACCGCGATGGTTCCTGCAATGCGCTGCGCCCGACGGCATCCCGATGCGATATCCGGGATCATAACCCTGCATCGCGACTCCCCGCGCGACGGGTCGGCCAACAGCTATGTCGACGGCAGGTCTCCTGGCTCTCGGGTCACTGCACGCGGCCACCTTCCCGGTTTCCCAGTGGTATTGAGGCCTCGCACTCGCCGATTACAGTTGCGGGGGCAGCCGCGGCCTGGGGCGAATGCCCGCACCGCGTTCCCTAAATCTCTCCTTTCGGAGAACCGTCATTTGCTAGATACGGGTCGGGCCGCAGCCCGTCAATTGGAATCCTGCCCACCATGGACCACCCCTCGCCCCGTCCGCGACCACCGCGCCTGACCTTGGTGCTGGGCGGTGCGCGCTCGGGCAAAAGCCGCCATGCCGAGGGGCTGGTGACCGCAACCCCGCCGCCCTGGATCTACGTCGCGACCGCACAGGCCTACGACGACGAGATGACTGCACGGATCGCGCAGCACCGAAGCTGTCGCGTGGAGGGATGGACGACGATCGAGGCCCCGCTCGATCTCGCTGACGCGATCTCCGCGCAGGCTGGCTCGGGTCAGACGATGCTGATCGATTGCCTGACGCTCTGGCTCAGCAATGTCATGCTCGACGGCCGTGATGTCGAGGCCGCCTGCGACAGGTTGATCGGGGCTCTGACGGCTGCGGCGAGCCCGCTCGTGATCGTCTCCAACGAGGTCGGGCTTGGCATCGTGCCGGACAATGCGCTGGCGCGGCGCTTTCGCGACGCCCAGGGGCGCCTCAACCAGCAAGTCGCGGCGCGTGCCGATCGCGTGGTGTTGATGGCCGCCGGCCTGCCGCTGACATTGAAATAGTAACGCAAGGGACTGCAGCCATGACCGACAGCACTGAGGATGCACGCCACAAGGCCAAGATGGAGAACC
>NZ_JBARGP010000798.1:0-10365 GCF_049798375.1 Bradyrhizobium sp. | reverse complement strand
ATCATGATGAAGGGCGTGGTCGCCAGATTGGGATCGGCGCGGACCTCGCGGAGCAGGTCATAGCCGGTCATCGGCTCCATGTTCCAGTCGGAAATCACCAGGCCATACTTCTTGGCGCGCATCTTGTTCAGCGCCATCGAGCCGTCGCTGGCGTCGTCGATGTTTTCAAATCCGATCTGCTTCAGAAGATTCTTGAGGATACGGATCATGGTGGCGTAGTCGTCCACGACCAGCACCGGCATCGAAAGGTCAACCGCCATCTTACTCCCCCCGAACGCGAACACGACGCGTCGACTGATGACACACAATTTTCCACGCGGACGGGCCATGAGCCCTCCGCCATCCACTGCCAGTGCTAGCATCAGCCCTTAAACAGCCAGTTAATCGGATCCGGCGAATGCCGTCCGGCGGCATCCAGGGACGAGCAAACCCCGCGGCTTGACTTCCCCGGCCGGTCCGCGCCACGGTTGGAAAGAGGCTTTGGCTGCGCCGCAGTCCTCCGGCCGCATCCCGTTGAGACATCTGTACAAATGCCTGCGTTCACTGTCATCCGCGATCAGACGCCGCAAGCGTCCATTCCCCGTGGCGCCGTCGTCGCAATGGGCAATTTCGACGGCGTTCATCTCGGCCACCGGGCCGTCATCAACGCCGCGATCGAGATCGGCCGGGCGCATGGCCGCCCTGCTTTGGCGTTGACCTTCGAGCCGCATCCGCGGCGCTTCTTCAGCCCGCACAGCCCCCAGTTCCGCCTGACCGACGAAACCGCCAAGCTGCGGCTGCTGGCCGGAACCGGGCTCGCCGGGGCTGTGGTGATGACCTTCGATAAGGATCGGGCACAGACCACCGCACAGGATTTCATTCACCACGATCTGATCGGGCGGCTCGGCGTGTCCGGCATCGCGGTCGGCTACGACTTCCATTTTGGCAAGGGTCGCGTCGGCTCGCCGAGCCTTTTGGTCAGCGAGGCGCCCCGGCTCGGCATCGAGGTCGACGTGCAGCCCCATATCGACATCGAGGAGCGGCCGGTGTCCTCGACCGCGATCCGCGAGGCGCTGGCGGAGGGCCAACTCGACGAGGCCACCATGATGCTGGGCGGCAGCCCCTGGTTCGTCACCAGCGAGGTGATCCACGGGGAGAAACGCGGCCGCGACCTCGGCTATCCCACTGCCAACATGCGGCTCGACCGGGATTGCGGGCTCAAGCACGGCATTTACGCGGTCCGGGTGGGGCGTGGCCGCGGCGCCAACCGGGTGCTGGTCGACGGTGTCGCCAGCTTCGGCCGCCGCCCGACCTTCGACAACGGTGCGCCGCTACTGGAAGTGTTCCTGTTCGATTTCAAGGACAGCCTCTATGGCGAGAGCCTGGATGTCGCCTTCATCGGCTACATCCGCGAGGAGCTGAAATTCACCGACATCGACGGCCTGGTGCGGCAGATGGACGATGACAGCCAAAAAGCCCGCGCTCGGCTCAAGGCCAGCCCGGATGCCTTCCCCCGGCTTGGCGAGATCGAATAGGCCACCGCTTTTTTCGCCTCCCTGTCCGCCTCGCGGACTTTGCGATTTCGGCGCCCGGCTGCTATGAGGGAGCCCCATGTTGATACGGCGCATCATCGGCATTAGCGGCCCGGCTTCCGCCTGAGCATTTGCTCGGCGCAAGACCGGGATGTCCAGCGTTCGCCACCCGCGCACCAAACGCGCTGCTCGCGCCCCCTTTAGCCAAAAAGATTCAGATGTCCGAGAAGCCGCAAAAGTCCGACGTGACTGACTATTCGAAAACCCTGTTCCTGCCGCAGACGGAATTCCCGATGCGCGCCGGCCTGCCGCAGCGCGAGCCGGAGCTGTTGAAGTACTGGAACGAGATCGACCTCTACGGCAAGCTCCGCAGCAGCGCCAAAGGCCGGGCCAAGTTCGTGCTGCACGACGGCCCGCCCTACGCCAACGGCAACATCCATATCGGGCATTCGCTCAATAAGATCCTCAAGGACGTCGTCACCAAGAGCCAGCAGATGCTTGGGCACGACTCCAATTATGTCCCAGGCTGGGACTGCCACGGCCTGCCGATCGAATGGAAGATCGAGGAGGAGAACTACCGCTCCAAGGGCAAGGCCAAGCCGGACTTCCGCGACTCCGCCGCCATGGTGGCGTTCCGCAAGGAGTGCCGCGCCTATGCGCAGCGCTGGCTCGACATCCAGCGCGAGGAGTTCAAGCGTCTCGGCGTGATCGGCGATTGGGACCATCCCTACGCCACCATGACCTATCCGGCCGAAGCGCAGATCGCGCGCGAACTGATGAAGTTCGCCGCCAACGGCACGCTCTATCGCGGCTCCAAGCCGGTGATGTGGAGCGTGGTCGAGAAGACCGCGCTGGCCGAGGCCGAGGTCGAATACGAGGACTACACCTCGGATACGGTGTGGGTGAAGTTTCCGGTCACCTCGCCGGCGCATGGCGCGCTCGCAAATGCTTCGGTCGTGATCTGGACCACCACGCCCTGGACCCTGCCCGGCAACCGCGCGATCTCGTTCTCGCCCAAAATCGCCTACGGCCTCTACAAGGTCACCGACGCGCCGTCCGACAACTGGGCCAAGAATGGCGACCTGCTGATCCTGGCCGATGCGCTGGCCGAGGCCGTGTTCAAGCAGGCCCGCGTCACCTCTTACGAGAAGGTGCGCGACATTCCCGGCGACACCCTGGATGCGGTCGAATGCGCGCATCCGCTGAAGGGCTTTGCCGGCGGCTATGAGTTCACTGTGCCTCTCTTGCCCGGCGAGCACGTCACCGACGATGCCGGCACCGGCTTCGTGCACACCGCGCCCGGCCACGGTCGCGAAGACTTCGACGTCTGGATGGCCAATGCACGCGAACTCGAAGCGCGCGGCATCAGCGCGACCATCCCTTATACCGTCGACGAGAACGGCGCGCTCACCGATCATGCGCCGGGCTTTGTCGGCAAGCGCGTGCTCAACGACAAGGGCGAGAAGGGCGACGCCAACGAGGCGGTCATCAAGGCGCTGATCGAAGCCGGGGCGCTGCTCGCACGTGGACGCCTCAAGCACCAATATCCGCATTCCTGGCGCTCCAAGAAGCCGGTGATCTTCCGCAACACGCCCCAATGGTTCATCGCGATGGACAAGGACATTGCGGACAACGGCAAAGCCAAGTCCGGCGACACCTTGCGCGCTCGCGCGTTGCAGGCGATCTCGGTGACGCAATGGGTGCCGGCGGCCGGCGAGAACCGCATCACCGGCATGATCGCCAATCGCCCGGACTGGGTGATCTCGCGCCAGCGCGCCTGGGGCGTGCCGATCGCGGTGTTCGTGCGCGAGAAGGGCGACGGCTCCGCCGAGATCCTGCAGGACGACACCGTCAACAAGCGCATCGCCGATGCCTTCGAGCAGGAAGGCGCCGACGCCTGGTATGCCGAGGGCGCGCGCGAGCGCTTCCTGGGCAAGCTTGCCAACGAGGATTGGAAGAAGGTCGACGACATCTGCGACGTCTGGTTCGATTCCGGCTCGACCCACGCGTTCGTGCTGGAAGACCCGGTGCATTTTCCTGGTTTGGCCGGCATCAAGCGCAAGATCGATGGCGGCCAGGATACCGTGATGTATCTGGAAGGCAGTGACCAGCATCGCGGCTGGTTTCACTCCTCGCTGCTGGAGAGCTGCGGCACCCGTGGCCGCGCGCCCTACGACGTCGTGCTGACGCATGGCTTCACGCTCGACGAGAACGGCCGCAAGATGTCAAAGTCGCTCGGCAACACGGTCGAGCCGCAGAAGGTGATCAAGGATTCCGGCGCCGACATCCTGCGGCTCTGGGTCTGCGCCACCGATTTTGCCGACGACCAGCGCATCGGCCCGGAGATCCTCAAGAACACCATCGAGACCTATCGCAAGCTGCGCAACACCATCCGCTGGATGCTCGGCACCTTGCATCACTTCCACCGCGATGATGCGGTTGCCTTTGCCGACATGCCGGAGCTGGAGCGGCTGATGCTGCATCAGCTGAGCCAGCAGGAGGAGATGGTGCGCCGCGCCTATCTCGAATTCGACTATAAGACGGTGATCTCCTCGCTTGCGACCTTCATGAACTCGGAGCTGTCGGCGTTCTATTTCGACATCCGCAAGGACACGCTGTATTGCGATCCACCGTCCTCGGTGGCGCGCAAGGCGGCGCTGACCACGATCGACCTAATCTGCGAGTCGATCCTGAAATGGCTGGCGCCGGTGCTGAGCTTCACCTGCGAGGAGGCCTGGCGGATGGTTCGTCCGAATGCCGAGCCGTCGGTGCATCTAACCTTGTTCCCCGACGCAATGGAGCGCTATCGCGACGATGCGCTGGCCGCGAAGTGGGAGACCATCCGCGACGTCAGGCGCGTCGTCACCGGCGCGCTGGAGCTCGAGCGTGCCGCCAAGCGCATCGGCTCCTCGCTCGAAGCCTCGCCGATCGTCTATGTCGCCGACCGCGCTTTGATCGGCACACTGTTCGATGTCGATCTCGCCGAGGTCTGCATCACCTCGAACTACGAGGTGCGTGAGGGCGAAGCGCCTGCAAGCGCGTTCCGGCTCGACAATGTGCCTGGTGTCGCTGTCGTGGTCGAAAAGGCGGTGGGCACCAAATGCGCCCGCTCCTGGAAGATCCTGCCTGATGTCGGCGCGGACAAGGACTATCCCGACGTCTCGCCCCGCGATGCCAAGGCGCTGCGCGAATGGAAGGCGCTGGGAGTGAGTGTCTAGTGCCGCAGACGTCGCTTCAGGAAAGACCGTCGTCCCGGCGCACGCCGGGACCCATAACCAGCGGCGCGTCTTGTAGACAAAGAAAGATGATCCGAGATCTTTCTGCCGCTTGGCATCACGCGGTATGGATCCCGGCGTTCGCCGGGATGACGATCTTTGTTATCGCGAGCATCTCGCTATGACCCCTCCCCTCCGTTCCGGCCTGATCGCCGCCGTCATCACCCTGGTCCTTGACCAGGCGTCCAAGCTTTGGCTGCTCGACATCCTGGACATCGCCCACCGGGCCCCCGTACGGGTGACGCCGTTCTTCGACCTGGTGCTGGCCTGGAACATCGGCATCAGCTTCGGCTGGCTGCAGAACGACAGCCAGATGGCCCAGCTCAGCCTGATGGCGATCAAGGGCATCGCCGTCGTGCTGCTCGCGATCTGGATGGTCCGCTCGCAGACCGTGCTGGCCACGGTGGCGCTCGGCATGATCATCGGCGGTGCGATCGGCAATGCGATCGACCGGCTGGCCTATGGCGCCGTGGTCGATTTTGCCCTGCTCCATATCGAAATCGGTGGGCAGACCTACAATTGGTACATCTTCAACCTGGCCGACGTGGCCATTGTTGCCGGGGTCGCCGCCCTGCTGTATGATTCCTTCATCGGGGTACCCGCCGCAAAAGCGCCCTGATCCCGGTCGATACGACCTCGGTTACAAGCCACGGTCCAAAGCTTCGAAGGACCGGCAAAGGGCTGAAGACCCTCATTATTTTGATTTTGGCCATCAGTAGGCTATCTTTTCGGCAGTCTGGGACTGGACCGGTGAGGACAGGAAGGTCATGCGCAAAATCGACGTCGGCAGCTTGATGGCAACGGGTTCTTCGAGGGCGCTCGCGCGCACCGCGCGGCTCTCCGCCGTCGCGCTCGGCATCGGCCTCCTGCTTGCATCCGGTGTCGCACGGGCCCAGGACGATGATCAGGAGGACGACAAGACCTTCGAAGAGAAGATCATCGACAATCTGATGCGCGGCGTGGGGGCGACCAACATGGAAACCCCGACCATCGATTATCGCGAGCGCTCGCCGCTGGTGGTGCCTCCGAAGCTGGATCTGCCGCCGCCCGCGTCCGCCCGGCAGGCCAATGCGCCGAACTGGCCGAAGGACCCCGACGTGCTGCGTCGTGAGGCCGACGCTGCGGCCCGGAAGAAAGCGAGCCAGGAGACCAAGGACCCCACTGCAGCGGCGCGGCCCCTGACACCGGCCGAACTGAAAGCTCACAAGATCGCCAGGTCCAAGACCACTGACCCGGTAACGCCAGGCGTGAGCAACAACAACCCGACGCTCAGTCCCTCGCAGCTCGGCTACAAGGGTGGCCTGCTTGGCATGTTCAAGGGTGGCATGGACAGCGAAAGCAAGCCGTTCACCACCGAGCCCGAGCGGGAAAGCCTGACGCAGCCGCCGGCCGGCTATCAGACCCCGTCGCCAACCTATGCCTACGGAACCGGCCCGAAGGAGTCGCTGACCCCGAAGCAGTACGACGTCTTGACGGGCAAGGAGAGATAGCCAGTCGAACGCCGCAGGCATGCGCGGCGTCCGAACTCCGCATGATATCGCGGCAGACCCCGCGGCTGGCACTGCCGGAACTCCAGCTCGGCTGGTACTATTCCGGATTGTCTGCGTTAACGGCGTTAATGAAATGTCCGTCGTCCCGCGTCAGGAGTCCATCTCCGCTTTGTGACGCCGGGCCTATTGCGCGCGGTATATAGAATGCCGGCGTTGTTCCCCGCATCTTTGCCGGGACTTTTACAAGGATCATGATGTCCTCTTTTCGGTTCGTCTCAGTCCTCGCCACCCTTATATCCCTCGTCGTCGTCCCCGTTGGCGCGATTGCGCAGACGACATTCCACTCCGAGCCCCCGGCCAGTTTCACGCTGCCGAACGGCCTGCAGGTCGTGGTGATTCAGGATCACCGCACGCCGGTCGTCACCCAGATGATCTGGTACAAGGTCGGCTCCGCCGACGAGACGCCCGGAAAGTCCGGGCTCGCGCATTTCCTCGAGCATCTGATGTTCAAGGGCACCGCCAAGCATCCGGCGGGCGAATTCTCCCAGACCGTGCTGAAGGTCGGCGGCAACGAGAACGCCTTCACCTCGGTCGACTACACCGGCTATTTCCAGCGCGTGCCGCGCGACCAGCTGGCCAAGATGATGGAATTCGAGGCCGACCGCATGACCGGCCTCGTGCTCAAGGACGAGAACGTGCTGCCGGAGCGCGATGTCGTGCTCGAAGAATACAACATGCGCGTCGCCAACAATCCCGAGGCGCGTCTCGGCGAGCAGATCATGGCCGCGCTCTACCTCAATCATCCCTACGGACGGCCGACCATCGGCTGGCATCAGGAGATCGAGAAGCTGACGCGCGAGGAGGCACTGGCCTTCTACAAGCGCTTCTATGCGCCGAACAACGCCATCCTGGTGATCGCGGGCGACACCGACGTCAACGAGGTCCGCCCGATGGCCGAGCAGACCTTCGGCAAGGTGGCAGCCCAGCCCGACATTCCGGTCCGCCGCATCCGTCCGCAGGAGCCGGAGCCGGTGGCGCCGCGCACGGTGACCCTGGCCGATCCGCATGTCGAGCAGCCATCGATGCGCCGCACCTATCTGGTGCCGTCGGCGACGACAGCGGCCCCCGGTGAATCCGCCGCGCTCGACGTGCTGGCGCAGTTGATGGGCTCGGGCAGCAACTCCTATCTCTACCGCGCGCTGGTGGTCGACAAGCCGCTCGCGGTCAACGCCAACGCCTCCTATCAGGGCACCTCGCTCGACCCGACGCAGTTCTCGATTTCGGTCGCCCCGAGGCCGGGCGTCGAGTTCTCGCAGGTCGAAACCGTGGTGGACCGCGTGGTCGCCGAGGTCGCGCAGAACCCGGTGCGGGCGGAGGATCTCGAACGCGTCAAGACGCAGCTGATCGCGGAAGCGATCTACGCCCAGGACAACCAGGCCACCATGGCGCGCTGGTATGGCGGCGGCCTCACCACGGGCCTGAGCGTCGAGGACATCAGGAGCTGGCCGGACCGCATCCGCGCCGTCACCGCCGACCAGGTGCGTGCGGCGGCGCAGAAGTGGCTGGACAAGAAGCGCTCGGTGACGGGCTATCTGATCAAGGACAATTCGGCCAAGCGCGAGGAGAAGCGATCGTGAATCACATCAGCATGTTCGCACGTCGCCTCGCCTGCGTTGCCGCCGTCGGCGTCGCCGCGCTTGCGGCTTCGCCCGCCGCCAACGCAGCAGCCAAGATCCAGCATCTGGTTTCGCCCGGCGGCATCGAGGCCTGGTTCGTGCAGGACTCCACCGTGCCGTTGATCGCGATGGAATATGCCTTCGCCGGCGGCGCCACGCAGGATCCGGCCAACAAGCCGGGTGTCGGCAATCTGGTCGCCGACCTGCTCGACGAAGGCTCCGGCGATCTCGACTCCAAGACCTTCCACGAGCGGCTCGACCGCCGCGCCATCGAGCTCAGCTTCCAGATCGCCCGCGATCAGTTCCGCGGCTCGCTGCGCATGCTGCGCGACAACAAGGACGAAGCCTTCGACCTCCTGCATTCCTCGCTGACCTCGCCGCATTTCGACAGCGTCGATGTCGAGCGCATCCGCTCCCAGGTGATTTCGGGATTGCGTCGCGACACCACCAATCCGAACGCGCTGGCGGGCCGCAAATTCCTCGAGCTCGCCTATGGCGATCATCCCTACGGCCGGCCGAGCGGCGGCACGCTGGAAAGCGTACCGACCATCACGGTCGACGACCTCAGGGATTACGTCCATCACGTGCTGGCCAGGGACACGCTGAAGGTCGCCGTGGTCGGCGACGTCGATCCGGCCACGCTGGGCCAACTGCTCGACAAGACCTTTGGCGATCTGCCGGCGAAGGCAAGCTTGACGCCGGTGCCCGATGTGGTGGCAGCCAAGCCGCCGCAACAGGTGCTGGTCAATCTGGATGTGCCGCAGACCGTCATCACTTTCGGCGGTCCCGGCATCATGCGCCATGATCCGAACTTCATGGCGGCCTATGTGGTGAACCACATTCTCGGCGGCGGCAGCCTGTCGTCGCGGCTCTACAAGGAGGTTCGCGAGAAGCGCGGGCTGGCCTATTCGGTCTACGACGCGCTGCTGTGGATGGATCACTCGGCGCTGTTCATCGGCAACACCGGCACCCGTGCCGATCGCGCCGGCGAGACCATCGCGGCGGTCGAGAAGGAGATCAAGCGCATGGCCGAGGACGGCCCGACCCAGCAGGAGCTGGACGAGGCCAAGTCCTACATCAACGGCTCGCAGATGCTGGCGCTCGACACCTCCTCGAAGCTCGCGCAAGCCTTGCTGCAATATCAGCTCGACAAGATGCCGATCGACTACATCGAGAAGCGCAGCGAGATCGTCAACGCGGTGACGCTCGACCAGGCCAAGCAGGCCGCGAAGCAGCTCTGGAGCCAGGGCCTGCTCACGGTCGTCGTCGGCCGCGCACCGACCACCGTCGCCCAGCCGGCCACCATCACCGCGCCTGCCGTGAAGGCGGATTGATCGCGCGACACAGGCGAGCTGCTCGTGAGTTGAAAGCCCTGCCCTCACCGGCAGGGCTTTTTTGCTTTTAGCCGGAACGGCGCGGTCGGATTCAATCGCTGCACAGCCACGACAGCGGAGTGAGTTGCCACACCATCCGATCCAAAAACGCGGTCGTCCCGTGCCAGCCGCCGGCGCAAACCGCACATAAACCCGCTATGGTGCCGTCAGAATCCCTTTGTTTGTGGTGCCCCATGCTGCGGATCTCCCGCGACCTTGCGATCGACGAGAACGACATCGAGATTTCCTTCGTTCGCGCCTCCGGCCCCGGCGGCCAGAACGTCAACAAGCTCTCGACCTCGGCGCAGCTGCGCTTCGATGCCAGCCGCCTGCCCTTGCCCGAGGACGCCGCCGAGCGGCTGGCACGGCTGGCCGGCCAGCGCATGACCAAGAACGGCGTCATCGTGATCCAGGCCGAGCGCTTCCGCACCCAGGAGCGCAACAAGGCCGATGCGATCGAGCGGCTGGTCACGCTACTGCGCGAGGCCATGGTGCGGCCGAAACCGCGCCGTCCGACCAAGCCGACCTTCGGCTCTAAGCAACGCCGCCTGGAAGGCAAGAAGCACCGCGGCGACATCAAGGCCGGGCGTGGCGGGCGGCGATTTGATGATTAGTAATGGGCACATCGACATAAAAGCGCAGAAGCCGGTGCGCTCCCTCTCCCCGTCCTTTACGGGGAGAGGGTTGGGGTGAGGGGCAGACGCTCGATTGGTGCGAATTGTTAGACCTGTCCCCCCTCACCCGTTCGCTGCGCGATCGACCTCTCCCCGCAAGCGGGGAGAGATTACAAGCAACGCCTTTTTGTTCTTCCGCGAAACAGCCCGCTACTACCACCGCCGATTAGCTGCGACCTAGTCTCATCCAAAACGACGGGTGAGGGCGATGTCGGGACGGCGTGCAGTGCGACGAAGCGGATTTGCGGTTGGGCTTGGATGTTGCGGCGCGACACTGATTGCGTGTGCCGCGATGGCGCAGATGCCGTTTCCGCCAGCGACAAAGCCCGCCGACGGCGCGACGCTGTTCAAGCAGCAATGCGGCAC
>NZ_JBARGP010000797.1:0-6178 GCF_049798375.1 Bradyrhizobium sp. | reverse complement strand
AAGCGAGGCTGAAGGAAGCGTTAACGGAGCGTTGTCCACGTGCCGCCATGGGACAGCCGCGTTAACAACGAGTGAGCGCATGCGTCTCTCGAGCCGCGAGGTCAAGCAAAAACCTCGCCCCAAAGGCTTCCTTCGGGGCGAGGTTTAGTCTTGATATCGTCTGAGTCTGCCGGCTCTCAGTTCGCTTTCGGCACCAGATCGCTGATCCGAATCGGGAACCGCCGCACCCGGACACCCGTCGCGTGCCACACCGCGTTGGCGACCGCGCCTGCCGAGCCGGTGATGCCGATCTCGCCGACGCCTTTGATGCCGAGCGGATTGACGTGGGGATCGATCTCCTCGACCGTGAACGCCTCGATCGCGGGGACGTCGGCGTTCACGGGCACATGATACTCGCCGAGATTCGCGTTCATGATGCGCCCGGTGCGGTGGTCGGTGATCGCCTCCTCATGCAGCGCGAACGAGATGCCCCAGATCATGCCGCCGATCAGCTGGCTCTTCACCATCCGCGGGTTGATGATGCGGCCCGCGGCGAAGGCGCCAATCATCCTGGAGACGCGGACCTGCCCAAGATCAGGATCGACCTTTACTTCGGCAAACACTGCGCCATGCGAGTGCATCGCATAGCGCTCATTCGCCGCCTGATCGGGCGCGCCGATTCCGGACGCGTCGATTTCGGCCAGGCCGGCACGCGCGAGGATCTCGCCATAGCTTTCGCTGCGGCTCTCATCGTCACGCCGGAGCAGCCGTCCGCCACGCGCCACCACGCCGGCATTGCCGGCACCGTAGAGCGGCGAGCGCCGATCCGCGGTGGCGAGCTCGGCGAGCTTTCCGATCACGGCAGCACCGGCATTGTGGATCGCGGTGCCGACGGTCGCGGTATGCGCCGAGCCGCCGGCGATGCCGGCATCCGGCAGGTCTGACGTGCCGGCCTTGAACTCGACTTGGTCGAGCTCGAGCGCGAGCGAATCTGCCGCGATCTGCGCGAACGCGGTCCACGCGCCTTGGCCCATGTCGTGTGCGCCGCTCTCCACCGCACCGGAGCCGTCGCGCCGGATTACTGCGCGCGCATTGCCGGCGAACATCAGCGCATGAAAGGTCGCGGTGCCCATGCCCCAGCCGACCAGAAAGCCGTCCTTGTCGCGCATCGTGCGCGGCTTCAGCGGACGATCCCACCAGCCGAACCGCTCGGCACCTTGCGTGTAGCATTCGCGCAGCGCCTTCGAGGAGAACGGCTTGCCGGTGGCGGGTTCGACCTCGGCGTAGTTCTGGACCCGGAAGGCGAGCGGATCGATGCCGCAGGCCTCCGCCATCTCGTCGATGGCGCTTTCCAGCGCGATCGACCCCGGCGCGATGCCGGGCGCACGCACGAACAGCGGCGTGCCGGTGTCGGCGCGCACGGCGTCATAGGTCGTCGCGATCGCCGGCGCCGCATAGAGTGTATGCGTCAGATGCGCCGCCGATTCGTAGAAATCCTCGAAGCTCGAGGTGACGACCCTGGCGTGGTGATGGATCGCCGATAGCTGGCCCTCGCGGCTTGCGCCAAGCCGCAGCGTCTGCCGGGTCGGCGAGCGATGGCCGAACGGACCATAGAGCTGCTCGCGACGGACTACGAGCTTGACCGGACGACCGGCCAGTTTCGCAGCGAGAATGCCGAGCACCTGCGGTCCCGCCATCATGCCCTTGCCGCCGAAGCCGCCGCCGAGATACGGGCTGCGGATCAGGATGTTCTCGGGCGGGATGCCGAGCAGGCCAGCGAGACGCGCCTGCATCATGGCGAGACCCTGCGTCGGCGTATCGATGACGAGCCTGTCTCCCTGCCATTCGGCAACGATCGCGTGCGGCTCCATCGCATTGTGATAATGCGGCGGGGTCTCGTAGATCGTGGTGAAGGTCTTGTCGCTACCGGCCAGGGCCACGTCGACGTCGCCATGGCGGCTTTCCGCCGGGAAGCCCATGCCGACGACAGGCGGAATGTAAGCCTCGTTGTCGAGGCCGATGCGCGCCGGCTCGGCCTCGTAACGGGGGCTCAGCAGGGCCGCACCTTCGGTCGCGGCCTCCAGTGTCTCGGCGATCACAACCGCGATCGGCTGGTTGGCATAGCGCACGCGATCGTTCTGCAGCGCCTCGAACCGGAAGGCGAACGGATTGGGCTTGCCGTCGGGATCGTCTGCCAGTGGCGGCCGGTTGGCCTGGGTCATCACCTCGACCACGCCGGGATGCGCCTTCGCGGCTTCGATGTCGAGTGCGGCGACACGGCCGCGCGCAATGCTGGCAACGGCCAGCACCGCGAACAGCATGCCCTGCGGATGATTGTCGGCGGCGTAACGTGCGCGGCCCGTGACCTTCAGCACGCCGTCGCGGCGGGCCAGCGGCTGGCCGATGTTCGAGCCGTGCCGGATATGGGCGGGGTCACGGGTGAGATCGAGTTCAAGCGTCATGAAGAGCTCCTGTCGGAGAGGAGAAAGGCGAGGCGGGCAGCGCCGGCATGCGGTCGGGCGTGCCTAGGGCCGCGAGATGGAGCGCGCGCACGATCAGGTTCTTGGCGAGCGGAATCTTGTGGGCGTTGTTGCCGGATGGCTTGGCTTCCGCGAGCGCCGCCTCGGCAGCGCGTTGATAGTTGTCCGCGTTGGCCGTGTGGCCAACGAGCAAGGCTTCAGCCGCGTGCGGACGCCACGGCTTTGCGGCGACGCCGCCGAGCGCGAGCCGGGCTTCCTTGATGGTGCCGTTCTCGATCGTGAGGCCGGCCGCGGCAGACACGACGGCGAACGCGTAGGAGGTGCGTTCGCGCACCTTCAAGTAACGTGCATGATGGGCGAAGGCGCGCGCTGCGGCGGGAAGCCTGACAGCGACGATGATTTCGCCCGGCTCCAGCACGGTCTCCTTGTCGGGTGTGGTGCTGGGCAGCAGATGCAAGGCCTCCAGCGCGATCTCGCGTCGGCCGCCTTTGCCCTCGATCTCGACCACCGCGTCGAACGCCGCGAGCGGTACGCAGAAATCCGAGGGGTTGGTGGCGATGCAGGCCTCGCTCCAGCCGAGCACGGCATGCTGGCTGTTTTCCCCCTGACGGGCGTCGCAGCCCGAGCCGGGCGTACGCTTGTTGCAGGCTGACGCGGTGTCGTAGAAGTAAGCGCAGCGCGTCCGTTGCAGCAGATTGCCGCCGACGGTCGCGGCATTGCGGAGCTGCGCCGAGGCGCCGGACAGCAGCGCTTCCGCGATCGCCGGAAAATCCTTGGCGAAGACGGCATCATAGGCGAGGTCGGAATTGCGCACCAGCGCGCCGATCCGCACGTCGCCATTGGCGAGCCGCTCGATCCGACTGAGTTCGGGCAGACGCGAGATGTCGACCAGCCGCTCTGGCCTGACCACATTGCCCTTCATCAAATCGAGCAGATTGGTGCCGGCGGCGAGATAGGTCGCGCCAGGCTGGCTCGCCGCCGCGATCGCTTCCGCGATGCTGGCCGGCTTCACATAATCGAACCGGTTCATGCCGCGCGCTCCGTCTTTTTGCCGGCGAGGGTCGCTTGCGCGTCCAGCACCGCCTCGACGATGCCGACATAGGCGCTGCAACGGCAGAGATTACCGGAGAGGCCTTCGCGGATTCGCTCCGGTTCGGCGCCGGCCTGGCCTTCGTTGATTAGACCGATGGTGCTCATGATCTGGCCAGGGGTGCAGAAGCCGCATTGCAGCGCATCGTGTTCGATGAACGCGGCCTGCACCGGATGTAGCGTGTCGCCATCCGCGACGCCTTCGATGGTTTGGACAGTGGCGCCGTCGAGGCTGGCAACCAGCTGGAGGCAGGCATTGATGCGCCGTCCGTCGACCAGCACGGTGCAGGCGCCGCATTGGCCGCGGTCGCAGCCCTTCTTGGTGCCGGTCAACTGCAGCCGTTCGCGCAGCAGGTCGAGCAGGGTGATGCGGGGGTCGTCGAGCGCAAGCGTGCGCAGCTCACCGTTAACGGTGAGGCTCACAGACAGATTCATGCGTTGTTCCGATCGAAGCTATGGCCTAATCGGATCACGGCGGAGTTAGCCTTACGGGCCGGAGCTCCGCGCTGATCCGGCACCCGTGGGGAAGAAAGGGATTTGCTGACCCCGGGGCGACCTGCCATTTATACGGAGGTTTCCTCCGTTTAGCAAGGGGACCTTACGAGGGGTTCATCAAGAGCTGGTGAGATGTCGACCAAAACGCAAGACAGCATCCGCAGACCGCGCGCCGACGCGCTCCGAAATCGCGAGCGTGTGATGGAGGCCGCCAAGATCGTGTTCAGCGCCGGCGGGCCGGAGGCGAGCCTCGAGGCAGTGGCGCGGCAGGCCGGCGTCGGCATCGGCACCCTCTACCGGCATTTCCCGACCCGCGAAGACCTGTTCGAGGCGGTCTATCGCCGAGAGGTCGAGCAGCTCTCCGAACTCGCCGAACAGCTCAAGGCCGAGGCGTCACCCACGGAGGCGCTGCGGCGCTGGCTGCGCTCGACCGTGCAGTTCGTCGCCACCAAGAAGGGCATGATGGCCGCGCTCGCGATCGTCATGAACGCAAACTCGGAACTCGCGGCCTATTCCTATGGCCATCTCACCGCCGCCATCGGCGCGCTCTTGAAGCGCGCCGTCGACGCCAGCGAGGTCCGCGCCGACGTCAACGCCGACGACCTGCTGCGGGCGTTGATCGGGATGTGCTACATGCACGACCAGCCCGGCTGGCAGGACAGTGTGCTGCGGCTGCTGGACGTGTTCGTGGACGGGTTGCGGGTGACTAAGTGAGGTGCCGCAGGATGGGTCGAGCAAAGTGGTACCCATCATCTCAAGCACGTCGAAGCGTGATCGGTATCGCTTCGCTCAACCGATCCTAAAAACTGATGCTTTTGGTCCCTGATGACAAAGATAGTCAAATCGAAGGAAGATCTCGCCGATTTTGTTGAGTCTCTGAGACAGGACCTGCTTCAAGATCCGGATTCCTGGGAAAATCCGACGCTGGAGAGCTATCTGGACGCGATGGCTTCCTGGATTCGATCCATGGATCACTATCGCAGGAATGCAGGACTACCGCCCGCCGAAATTCCGGATTGGTCGATTTTCGCCGATATTTTGTCCGCTGCCAAAATCTACGAATAATCTGTAGGATAGGTTGAGCGTCAGCGATACCCATCATCCCAAGCTACTGAAGCGTGATGGGTATCGCTTCGCATGACGGACTGCTCGGGCTACGCCTAACCGCTGAGCCACTCCACCAGCGCATGCGCCGTCGCCTCCGCTCGCTCCAGTTGCGGAAGGTGGCCGCAATTCTCCAGCACCACGAGTCGGCTGCCTGCGATCCCGTCAGCCATCTCCTGCGACAGCTTGGGCGGGACGGTGTTGTCGGTGTCGCAGGTAAACACCAGGGTCGGGCAGCGGATTGCCGTCAGTGTGGGCCGCGAATCCGGCCGCGTCATGATCGCGTTCTGCTGCCGCAAGAAGGCGTCTACGCCGACGTCGTCCGCCATGTCGTGCACGATCTGCTGCAGGCCCGCGTCGCCGCTGCGCGACGGATGCACGAAATTCGCCCAGAACTCGTCGACCACAGTGCGATAACCACCGCCTTGGGCGCGGGCGACCATACTACTGCGGCGCGCGGTCGCCTCCGGCGTGTCGGGCCGGGCCTGGGTGTTGAGCAGCGCGAGCTTGGCCACGCGCTCCGGCGCCTGGCGCATGATCTCGAAGGCGATGTAGCCGCCCATCGAATGGCCCGATAGTGCGAAGCGCGGCGGCGCTTCTTGCAGGATGCGGCGGGCGATCGCGGCCATGCTGTCGTCGCGGACGTGATTGGCGATCGTCACCGGCCCGTGCCGCCACAGCGCCGGTACCAGCGGCGCCCAGATCCGCGGCGAACAGATGAGGCCGGGCACCAGCACGATCGGCAGCATCTCAGTCATGGCCATTCCCTCACTGTACGACCGCGAACATGTGGCTCGCGCGCGCCATTAGAGCATGATCCGGAAAAGTGGAAACCGGTTTTCCGAAAAGATCATGCTCAAACCAAAGAGATGAGATCGCGATGCGATTCCGTGTAATCGCATCGTGATCTAGTGTCCCGATCGAATAATTCGTGAGATTATATCGCCTTTGATCCGGATGGAGGCGTCTCGATGAGCAAGTCGGCGGCGTTAATCGAGCTGAGCGAAAAGGAGCGCGGTGAACTTGAGGGA
>NZ_JBARGP010000796.1:0-4115 GCF_049798375.1 Bradyrhizobium sp. | reverse complement strand
GTGTTCAACGGCAAGGTCATCTCACCGCCGATCCCGACCTGCACGATGATGCCGCCGGGCCTGAGCACATCGAGCGCGCTGCGCAGCGCCGCCTGATTGCCGGAGGCCTCGAACAGCACGTCGAAGGTGCCCTTGTCGGCCTTGTAGCCGTCGAGCGCCGCGCCGTCCTTCGCGACGTTGGCCACGCGACTGGCACCCAGCTTCTCGGCGACCGCCAGCGGCGCGTCGGCGACGTCGGTGACGACGATCTCGGCCGCGCCGCCATAGCGCGCGACCACCACCATCAGCGCGCCGATCGGGCCGCAGCCGGTGATCAGCACGCGCTTGCCCAGCAGCGAACCTGCCTGATGCGCCGTATGCAGACACACCGACAGCGGCTCGGCCATCGCAGCCTCGGCGAGCGACAGTTTTGCGGAGATCGGCACCGCCTGCGCGGCATCCACCGTGATGTATTCGCGGAAGCCCCCGTGAACATGGGGATTGCGCATCGCACTGCCGAGGAAGCGCATGTCGAGGCACTGGTTGCGCAGCCCCTCTCGGCAATAACGGCAATGACCGCACGGCAAGCTCGGATTGACAGCGACGCGCATGCCCTCGGTCACGTCAGTCACGTCCGCTTCAACCGCAGCGACGACGCCTGAGATCTCATGCCCCAGCGCCATCGGATGCTGGATGCGCACGGTGCCGAAGCCGCCATGATGATAGTAATGCAGGTCGGAGCCGCAGATGCCGCCATTGGCGATTTTCACACGCACTTGCCCAGCATCGGGCCCGGTATCCGGAAAATCGTCGATCCGCAGATCCTTCGGCGCGTGAATGACGATGGCGCGCATGGGCGTCTCTCCCGTTATTATTGTCGGCGGCTCACATCGCGGCGAGCATGCCGCCGTCGACATAGATGGTCTGGCCGTTGACATAGGTCGACGCGTCCGACGCCAGGAAGATCGCGGCACCCACCAGTTCGTCCGGATTGCCCCAGCGCTTGGCGGGAATGCGCGACATCAGCCAGTTGTTGAAATCCGGATTGCTGACCAGCGCCTGGTTCATGTCGGTCAGCATGTAGCCGGGCCCGATCGCATTGGCCTGGATGCCGTGCTGCGCCCACTCCACCGCCATCGCGCGGGTGAGGTTGCGGATGCCGCCCTTGGCCGTGGTGTAGGGCGCGATGGTCGGCCGCGCCAGTTCGCTCCCCAGCGAGCCGATATTGATGATCTTGCCGCGCTGGCGCGGGATCATCCGCTTGCCCGCCTCGCGGCCGATCACGAAAGCACTGGTCAGATTGGTCTCGATCACCTTGCGCCATTCGTCGGTGGTGAATTCCACCAGCGGCTTGCGGTGCTGGATGCCGGCATTGTTGACCAGGATATCGACCGCGACGCCATCGGCATCGAAGCGTTCGAACGCCTGCACGATGGCGGCTTCATCGGTAACGTCGAATGCGGCCGAAAGCGCCTGATGTCCGGCGGCGCGAAACTCGCCGGCGGCGGCCTCGGCCCGCGCGGCATCGGTGCCGTTGATGATAAGCCGCGCGCCGGCCCTGGCGAAACCTTCCGCAATGGCGCGGCCGAGGCCGCGCGAGGAGCCGGTCACCAACGCGGTCTTGCCGGAAAGGTCGAATAATGCAGTGGACATGCTGAACTCACAGATTGCTGCGGCGGGCGGTCAGGTCGGAGCGATCGAACACCGCGGGCTTAAGATCGACGCCGAGGCCCGGGCCTTCCATCGGATAGACGTAACCATCCTTGATCACAGGCATGGTGGTGACAAGCTCGTTGTACCAGCCCTTATAGAAGGCCCGCACCGATTCCTGAATCAGCGTGTTGGGCTGGCTGAACGACATATGCACCGCGGCAATGAAGCCGACCGGGCCAATGCAGTCGTGGGGAGCAAAGGGGCGATGATAGGTCTCCGCCATCGCCGCGATCTTGCGCCCTTCGGTCAGGCCGCCGGTCCAGCACAGATCCGCCATCACCACATGCGCGGCATCGCGATCAAGCATCTCCTTGTATGGGTAGCGCGAGCCGAGGGTCTCGCTGGCACAGACCCAGGCATCGGTCGAGCGGGCATATTCGGCCAGTGCCTGCGGCGAGTTCATCCGGATCGGGTCCTCGTACCAGGTCGGCTGATAGGCCTCCAGCACGCGGGCGATCTGCTTGGCGGCCGGCAGATTCCACAGAGAATGGAATTCGACCATGATCTCCATCTTGTCGCCGACGGCCTTCCTGATCTTCTCGAACGGCTCGACCGCGGTCTTCATCTGCGCGGCGGTGATGTAAAGGCCGTGGTTCTCCTGCGCGGCCGGATCGAAGGGCCAGATCTTCATCGCCGTGATGCCGCTCTCGAGCAGGCTCTCGGCCAACTGATCGGCGCGATTCATGAAGCCGTCGAGGTCTTCGTAGGGGCTGTCGGTCTCCAGGCTCCAGTTCGACACCGGACTGATATTGGTCGAGCGCACATAGCGCGTGCCGGCGCAGGTGTTGTAGATGCGCTGCTTGTCGCGGCAGAGGCCGCCGAGCATCTGGTGCACCGGCTGGTTACAGACCTTGCCGAACAGGTCCCACAGCGCGATGTCGATGGCGGAGGCCGCGCGATATTCGACGCCGGTCGAGGACTGCGCCATCGGAAGGTTGAGCATGTCGCGATGGATCGCCTCGATCCGCAGCGGATCGCGCCCGAGCAGGCGGCCGGCAAAGGTGTCGTGGATCTGCGCCTCGATGGCGCCGGCGCCGTAGAAGGTCTCGCCGAGCCCGATCAGGCCGGTGTCGGTATGGACGCGGACCCAGATGACGTTGGCGAATTCCTCGGTGCGCAGGGTCTCGATCGCAGTGATCTTCACAGACATTCCTCCACTGCCGCTACTTTGAACGCATCTGTAACAGGCCTTTCGCAGCCATACGCCCACTTGTAATATATCACAATATGTTTATTGCTGATCAGTGGGACCGCGCCGAGACGCGGGCCGGAGGAAGGCCACCGAGGACACCACATGGCGCAGCGCAAGGGCGCTCTCAAACTCGCGAAGCAGGATAGCGATGACGCACCGCAGCAGCGGAGCGCAGGCAACCTGTTCGAGGCCGCCTACCTCAAGATCGAGGAGCTGCTGGTCAATTGCACCTTGAAGCCCGGCCGCTTTCTCACCATGCAGGAGTTGCAGGATATCACCGGCTTTGGCCGCACTCCGGTGCACAGCGCGGTCAACCAGCTCGCGACGGATACGCTCATCATCATCCGCCCGCGCCATGGCCTGCAGGTCGCGCCGATCGATCTCGCCCGCGAGCGCCTGCTGCTCGGCCTGCGGCGCGACATGGAGCGCTTCGTCATCCGCCTTGCGGCAGAGCGCGCCAGCCTCTCGCACCGCAACCAGATGCAGCAGATCGAGCGCATGCTGAGCGAGCGGCGCGCCGGCGTGTCGATCGACGAGTTCAACCAATTTGACCGCCGCATTGACGCGCTGGTGCTCGCCGCCTCCGGCGAGCCGTTCCTGGCGCACACGATGCGGCCGCTGCACACGATCTATCGCCGCATCGGCTTCATCTATCACCGGCTGCTGCCGGACCATGATCTCACCGGCACCATCGATCGCCACGTCGCCATCCTGAATGCCGTCGCAGGCCAGCGCGCATCGGCCGCCGTGAAGGCCAGCGACGCGCTGATCGACTTCATGGACCAGATGTTCGCCGACATGACCACGGGCATCGATCCCGGCCTGCTCGACTGCAACATCGAGCCGCTGCCGCTGATTTGAACTGCACGCCATCACGCCAACGAAGAGGACCTTCATGAGTACCATCACCGCCGACGATCCATTGCCGCAGCAGACGGCCATCGACAGCGCCGTGCGCTATCTGGTGAAGAACTACAGCCCGAAGGGCAACCGGGTCGGCTGGCTGATGATGGCCTCGATCCTGGTCGAGGCCTGGGACCTCTATTCGATCGCCTTCGTGCTGATCTTCGTCAAGGAGCAGTACAATCCCGGCGCGCGCGAGCTCGGGCTC
The DNA here is from genome assembly GCF_049798375.1 of Bradyrhizobium sp. Taxonomy (GTDB): domain Bacteria; phylum Pseudomonadota; class Alphaproteobacteria; order Rhizobiales; family Xanthobacteraceae; genus Bradyrhizobium. The sequence continues at coordinate 120 of NZ_JBARGP010000796.1, read as the reverse complement.
GCCGCTGCCGGCACCCCGGGCGGCGCGCTGACCGGCGCCCTGATCGGCGGCTGGCTGTCGGACAAGATCGGCCGCCGCGTCATGTTCCTGTCGACGATGATCATGTTCATCGTGCTGGCG
>NZ_JBARGP010000795.1:0-4699 GCF_049798375.1 Bradyrhizobium sp. | reverse complement strand
CCCCTCACCCGCCTTCGATGCTTCGCATCTCGGCACCCTCACCCACAAGCGGAGAGGGTGCACTTCCGTTGAGGCGGCAGATCAACGCCATCTCGTTCTTATTAGTTCACCGGTAGCCCGAGATGCTGCCGGAAGCGGTTCTTGAGATAGACGCCGTCGCGCGGCGGCAGCGCACGGTCGACATGATTCGTACTGATTGCAACGCGCGCGAAATGCGGCCCCTTGAGATCGTGCAGCTTGGGGCGGAAAGCATCCAGCGCGGCGCGATCCTTGATCTCGGTGACGGACGGAAAGCCCGCGCCCGACGCAATCAGCTCGAGCCGCGCGCCGAGGCCCGAATGGCTCTTCTGCATGCCGGTCTCGCCGAAATGCGCGTTGTCGAGCACGACGATCGAGAGGTTGTTCGGCTTCTTGGCGGCGATGGTGGCAAGGCTGCCGAGCCCCATCAACTGCTCACCGTCGCCGGTGATGATGGCGACCGGGCGCTTCGGCTGCGCCAATGCGAGGCCAAGGCCGATCATCGCGGCGCCGCCCATCGCGCCCCAGAGGTAAAAATTGGCGTGGTGGTCGCCGGCGTCGAACACGTCGTAGCACGACGAGCCGAGGCCGGTTACGACCAGCAGGTCGTGGCGGTCGATCAGCAGCGCCTTCACAGCGTCGCGGCGGTCGAGTGAGCCAGCCATCACTTGGTCTCCGTCCATTTCTTGCGGCCGATCATGCGTTGCGAGATCAAGACCGCGATCGGCTGGTCGCTGTCATAGGCAAGCGCGGCTGCGGCAGAAGCCATCTCGCCGGCGTCCGCAGGATCATCCAGGCGGAATACGGTGACGCCCATGATCTCGAAGGCGTGCGGCGTCGCCTTGCCCATCGGCACCTGCCACGGATTGAACTCGGCCCATTCGCCGCGCATCGTCACGAAGGTCAGGAACGGGAAGCGGCAGCTCTGCAGCAGCGAGAGCATGTTGATGCAATTGCCGACGCCGCTCGACTGCATCAACAGCACCGAACGGTCGCCGCCGAGCCAGGCGCCCGCGCACAGCGCGACGCCTTCTTCTTCCGTCGTCAGCACGGTGGTCTGGATCGCATTGTCCTCGTGCGAGAGGTTGATCAGGCGGGAATGGCCGGCATCCGGCACGTAGCAGATTTGCGCGACCGCGGCCGCCTTCAGGGCGTTGTAAATGTCGAGCGGCCAGTCGTGCGCCGTGGCGGCGTCATCGGGAGCGGGGTGGGCCATGCAAGGTCCTCGAAGGAGTGTCGCTTCGAGGTGTAGACAAAAAGCGCCCGGCCGGCCATCGCATCTGGTTCACCCAGCCATGCCGGAATTTTATAGGAGGAGTAGGCGGGCCGGCATCCTCTGCTGTCGTCCCGGCTTTCGCCGGACCCATACGCCGCGGCCTCGCGGTGAGGCAGGCTGGCCGATACCTTCTGCTACCAATCGAGTGCCGTGACTATGGGTCCCGGGTCTGCGCTTCGCTTGCCAGGGACGACAGTGTGCGTGGATTGGCAGCGAGAACATCTCGATGCCGGATCGAAGCAATCGTCAGCCCGGAATCCGCACCGGCAGGCTCTCATAGCCACGGACGAAGCTCGAATAGACCCGCTTCGGCTCCCCGACCACCTCGATGCGCTCGAAGCGCTTGAGGATCTCCTCCCAGACGATGCGCAGTTGCAGCTCGGCGAGCCGCATGCCGACGCAGCGGTGGATGCCGAAGCCGAAGGAAAGATGGATGCGGGGCCGGCGGCGGTCGATGATGAAGGCGTCGGGATTCTCGATCACCTCCTCGTCGCGATTGCCTGAGACGTACCACATCACGACGCGGTCGCCCTTCTTGATTGTCTGGCCGCCGAGCTCGGTGTCGACCAGCGCAGTACGGCGCATATGCGCCAGCGGCGTCTGCCAGCGGATCACCTCGGGCACCATGGTCTCGATCAGGGCCGGATTGTCCCGCAGCTTCTGGTACTCGGTCGGGTTCTCGTTCAGCGCCAGCACCGACCCCGTCATGGTGTTGCGGGTGGTGTCGTTGCCGCCGACGATGAGCAGGATCAGATTGCCCATCAGATTGTCCGGCGTCATGTGGCGCGTCGCCTCGCTATGCGCCATCATCGAAATGAGATCGTTGCGCGGCTCGGCTTTGGCACGCTCGTTCCAGAGCCGCCCGAAAGTCGCCGCGCATTCCTCCAGCTCCCGCCGGCGCTGCTCTTCGTTTTCGACGATGCCGCTCTTGGGCAGCGCGGTCGAGACGTCGGACCAGCGCGTCAGCTTGCGCCGTTGCTCGAACGGGAAATCGAACAGGGTGGCCAGCATCTGCGTGGTCAGCTCGATCGAGACCTTCTCGACGAAATTGAAGGTCTCGTTGCGCGGCAGCGAATCCAGCACCTTGGCCGAGCGCTGGCGGATCAGTTGCGCCAGCTCGTCAAGATGCTGCGGGGTGAACATCGGCGACACCGTCTTGCGCTGGTCGCCGTGGCGCGGCTCGTCCATCGCGATGAAGCTCGGCCAGTCATAGCCCGGCGCGACGTCGCGGATCGTGATGCCGCCATGGCTGACGTCGGAGGAGAAGATGGCGTGATTGGTGTCGACATGCATGATGTCGTGGTAGCGCGTCACCGACCAATAGGGCTCGATGGGGGCGTTGGTGCAGTAATGCACCGGCGCTTCCTTGCGCAGCCGCTCGAACCAGGGCCACAGCGTATCGTTCTGGAACAGCCGCGGCGCGCCGGGATGAAACTCCTCGAGCGGCGTCGCATAGGCCGCAAGCCGCGCCTCGCGCAGCAGGTCGGCCTTGTCGGGCTGGATGGCGGTCTGCACGTTCATCGGGTCATCCTTCTTGTCGGCTGCGCCAAACGCGCCGGAAATTCAGACGCGGCTATGTTTCTCGCTGTCATCGTCCGCGAAGGCGGACGATCCAGTACTCTGTGACGCTCATTATTCTCGCAACTAAGGCCTCTGGAATACTGGATGCGCCGCCTGCGCGGGGCATGACGATCGAAAGAGACGAGTTAGGCTGAAATCCGTACCGGCAATGTCTCGTAACCCTTGACGAAGCTGGAGTAGACCCGTTTCGGCTCGCCGACCACCTCGATGTGATCGAACCGCTTCAGGATCTCCTCCCAGATGATCTTGAGCTGCAGCTCGGCCAGCCGCAAGCCGACGCAGCGATGGATGCCGAAGCCGAATGACAGATGGGTGCGCGGCCTGGTGCGGTCTATAATGAAATCATAGGGCCGCTCGATCGCCTCCTCGTCGCGGTTGCCCGAGACGTACCACATCACCACCTTTTCGCCTTTCTTGATGGTCCTGCCACGGAACTCGAAATCGGCCAGCGCGGTGCGGCGCATATGGGCGAGCGGCGTCTGCCAGCGGATGACTTCCGGCACGAAACTGTCGAGCAGCGCCGGATTGGCCTTCAGCTTGCGATACTGATCCGGGTTTTGATGGAGCGCGTAGATGCTGCCGGACATCGTGTTGCGGGTGGTGTCGTTGCCGCCGACGATCAGGAGGATCAAATTGCCGAGGAAGTTCTTCGGGTCCATGTCGCGGGTGGCGTCGCCATGCGCCATCATCGACAGCAGGTCGCTCCGCGGCGGCTGCTCGATCCGCTCGTTCCAGAGCCGTGAGAAATAGCGCGCGCAGTCCATCAACTCCGCCTGCCGCTCGTCCTCGGTGGCGACCAGCCCTCCGGGACCGGGAAGCGTAGTCGCGATATCGGACCAGCGCGTCAGCTTGCGGCGATCCTCCCAGGGGAAATCGAATAGCACGGCCAGCATCTGCGTCGTCAATTCGATTGAGACCCTGTCGACCCAGTCGAACACCTGATCGCGCGGCAGATTATCGAGGCATTCGGCCGAACGCTCGCGGATATTGATGGCCAACTGGTCGAGATGGGTCGGCGTGAACATCGGCGCCACGGTCTTGCGCTGGGCGGCATGCCGCGGCGGGTCCATGGCGATGAAGCTCTCGCGCCGCAGGTCGGGAGAGACGTCGCGGATGGTGATGCCGCCGAGCATGGAGGCGGAGGAGAACACCGCGTGATTGGTCTCGATCTCCATGATGTCGTTGTACTTGGTCACCGACCAATACGGTCCGAACATGGAATCGCGGCAATAGTGCACCGGCTCTTCCTTCCGCAGCCGGTCGAAATAGGCCCAATGGCTGTCGGTCTGGAACAGCTCCGGGTTGCCGGGATCGAATTCGGCGAGCGGTAACGATGCGGCGCGCTGCCGCGCAGCCTCGCGCGGGTCGTGCCGGGCAACGATCGCGTCCATAAAGCTTCCCTCCTGTTGTGGCGCGCGGTCGCGGGGCGTCCGGCGGCATTTGGCGCGATTACATCGTGCCTGAGGCGTGGGAGCAAGAGCGAGTTTCAGCACGGGCGTCCCGCCGGACGGCAATATCCGATCGGCCTCTTGGGCGTTCTCTTGGGGGGATCTTGGGCGTTTTCTGGTCGTGACAATGCGGCGATCGGAGAATATGGCTACGGCCGTAACCGCAGCGCACGGACAGGATTCTTGCAGCAGGATTTTTGGAGGCCGCCGACATGATTCCCAATGCTCACCGCATGTTCAATTTCGATCTCGGCGAGACCGCGGATGCCATCCGCGACACGGTGTTCTCTTTTGCACAGGATCAGATCGCGCCGCGCGCCGCCGAGATCGACCGGACCAACCAGTTTCCGCGCGACCTGTGGCCGAAGCTCGGCGA
>NZ_JBARGP010000794.1:0-7506 GCF_049798375.1 Bradyrhizobium sp. | reverse complement strand
CGAACGGGCCGCGGGATCTCGTCCAGGCGCCAAGCCGCCGCGGTTCGTGGCGCAGCGTGCCGAGAAGCGCGCACATGTCGAGGGGCTGGCACAAAGGCCGGAGCCAGCCGCCGAGCCCAAAGCGGCGCCGCTGCCGACCAAGGTGCAGACCGTCGTCGTCACCGCCGACGAGAACAACATGCGCGTCGATCGCTTCCTCGAAGCGCGCTTTCCCGGCCTGTCATTCTCCCACATCCAGCGCATCGTCCGCAAAGGCGAGCTTCGCGTCAACGGCAAGCGCGCCGACAGCAAGGATCGGTTGGAGGAGGGACAGAGCGTCCGCATCCCGCCGCTCAAGCTGGATGCGCCGAAGGTCGCCGGCACGTTGTCGGAGGCCGAGGGCAAGACGCTCGATGCGCTGAAGCAGATGACGCTCTACGAGGACGACGACGTCATGGTCCTCAATAAGCCGGCCGGCCTCGCCGTACAGGGCGGCTCCGGCATGACGCGCCATATCGACCAGATGCTGGAGGTGATGCGCGACGCCAAGGGGCAGAAGCCGCGGTTGGTGCACCGGATCGACCGCGAGACTTCGGGCTGTCTCCTGATCGCCAAGACGCGCTTTGCCGCCACGCACCTCACCGGCGCATTCCGCAGCCGCTCCGCGCGCAAGGTCTATTGGGCGCTGGTGGTCGGCGTGCCCAAGCCGAAGCAGGGCCGGATCTCGACCTATCTCGCCAAGGATGAGAGCGACGACGACACCATCATGCGCGTCGCTGCGCATGGCGACGAGGGCGCGAGCCACGCGGTGACCTATTACGCGGTGGTCGAAGCGTCCGCGAACAAGCTCGCCTGGATGTCGCTGAAACCGGTGACAGGACGCACGCATCAGCTGCGCGCCCACATGGACCATATCGGCCATCCGATCGTCGGTGATCCCAAATATTTCAACAAGGAGAACTGGGCGTTGCCCGGCGGCCTGCAGAACCGGCTGCATCTCCTGGCGCGCCGGATCGTCATCCCGCATCCGCGCGGCGGCGTGATCGACGCCACCGCGCCGCTGCCGCCGCACATGCTGCAGTCCTGGAACCTGCTCGGGCTCGAGGCCGACCGCTTCGATCCGATCGAGAACGCGCCGGAGGAATAGGCGCCGATCAGTTCCTGAACTGCTCCAGGAACAGCGCGACCGAGCGTGCGGCATCTCCACGCAGCTCGCAATCGGTGATCTGAGCTCTATCTTAGCGCTTAAGCATCGGTGATCGGAACATCATCCATCGCGGAAGGTCATACGCGGAAGGTCATATTGAATGCGGGAACTGTTCGACGAGGTTGCCGGCCAATCGCCGCTCGATCCGCAGGAATCGGCCCGGGCTGGCATGCGGGCGCCGCGGCGCCAGCGGTTCTATAAGGATGCAGACGTCGGGGAAGCCGAGGGTGGCTTTGCCGTCACCCTCGACGGCAAGCCGATCCGCACGCCGTCGCGGCGTGTCGTCGCCGTGCCGGTCAGGCCGCTTGCCGAGGCCATTGCTGCCGAGTGGCGGGCGCAGGGCGAGACGCTCGATCCCCTGACGATGCCGCTGACGCGGTTCGCCAACAGCGTGGTCGAAGGCGTGATCGACCGCGCCGATCTCGTTCGCGACGACATTGCCAAATATCTTCAATCGGATTTGTTGTTCTACCGCGCCGGCCATCCGGAAGGATTGGTTCAGCGCGAAGCGCAGCGTTGGGACCCGGTGCTGGATTGGGCGCGGGACAGCCTGGGCGCGCATTTCATTCTCGCTGAAGGGATCATGCATGTCAGCCAGCCGGAGGCTGCGGTCATGGCCGCGCGCGCCGCGTTGCCGACCGATCCGTGGACGATCGCGGCCGCCCATGTGGTGACGACGGTGACCGGCTCCGCATTGCTCGCGCTCGCGCTCGTCCATGGTGTGCGCGATGCGGACCAGGTCTGGGCGGCGGCTCATGTCGATGAGGACTGGAATGCCGAGCAGTGGGGGGCGGATGAAGAGGCCGTGGCCCGGCGCGCCACCCGCCAGGTCGACTTCCGCGCCGCGGTGCAAATCCTGAACGTCTTGACGGGTTAATAGGATTTGTAGCCGTTCCGGTTAACGGGGGGTTCAGGCCATCGGGTTAAACTGCATGCAGTAACCCGAGTTTGCGTACCATGGTCCTGAGTGTCACCCCGCCACCTCCGGTGAGCGCTGTTCGCGGCGCAGGCTCGTCGGCAGGCGGTCCCGTCGCGACTACACCGGCCAGCGCCGCGGCACTCTCGAGTGCCAGCGCCTCGGCGACCACGGTGATCAGCGCCCAAGTGCAGCAGATCGTCGCTGAAAATGTGGTCCAGGTCGCGATCGGCGATCTTTTGCTGGAGCTTGCCAGCAATATCCCGTTGCAGGTGGGGCAGACCGTGCAGCTCGCGGTCTCGCAGACCGAGCAGGGCGTCCGGCTCGCGATCGTCGGCACCACGGATTCGACGGCCCCGACAGTGGTCGATATCGCAGCACCGCTCAATCCAGTCGTTGCGCCGGCGAACGATCGGCTGAGCGGGCTCGAGCGCCTTGCGGTAGCGATCGCGACCGAGGAAGCTGCCACGCAGCAAGCCGGGCAGGGCCAGCTGTTCGCCGATCTGAACGCGGTTGCCAACAACGCGCCGAACCTGCCGCCCGCCCTGCGTGCGGCGATCTCGCAGGTGCTCGCGCAGCAGACGCCGCTGGACTCGAATTTGACCGGCGAGGACGTCAAGAAGGCTTTTCAGGGCTCGGGGGTGCTGCTCGAAGCATCGCTCGCAGCCGGCGCCGCCACCACGGCCGGGCCGGACCTCAAGGCCGCGCTGATCGTGCTGCGGCAGGCGCTGACATCGGTGCTGCAGACGACGGAGAGCGCGACGCCAGCCCCGACCGCTCGTCCGACGCGCTATGTGCCGACGACCAGCGCAATGTCGCAGCCCGCGCTGACCTCCGAGCTGGTGGCGTCCGAACAGCCGACCGTGACAGCCCCGTCGCTGGCGCCGGGGCTCGATGCCGAAATCGTGCCGCGGCAGCAGGCGCCGGCCTTGTTGAGCCTCCAGAGCGCGGAGGGCGAGACCCTCGGCGCGCCGACAACGGCCACGCTTTCCAGCATGCTGATGCAGGCCAAGCCGCAATCTTTGGCCCCATCGGCCGTGCTTTCGTTGCTACAGGAAATCGAGCAGCAGACGTCACGTAACGGAGCCCAGGCCTGCGGCGCGATGCCGGACGTGCGCAACGGTGACGTCGTCATCCGCACCAACACGCCGCCGCCGCCGTTCCGCGGCAGCCTGCCGACGCCGCAGGCGATCGCGTCTCCATCAGTTGCGCCGGGGACGCCATTGCCGACGATCGCGCACCGCCTGCTGGAGGAGACCGACGCGGCGCTGTCGCGGCAGACCTTGCTGCAGGTGGCATCGCTGCCTGACCGCACCGATGCGGCGGGGGCGCGCATCGATCCCACCGTGCCGCGCTGGAATTTCGAAATCCCGTTCATGACCCAGCACGGCACCGCGATGGCCCAGTTCGAGATCTCGCGCGATGGCAGCGCGGAGCCGGAGCGCGATCCCGCCAAGCGGGTGTGGCGGGCGCGCTTCTCACTCGACATCGAACCGGCAGGTCCGGTGCACGCGCTGATCTCCTATCATCGCGACCGGACCTCGGTGCGGATGTGGGCCGAGCGTCCGGCGACCGCAGCGCAATTGCGCGCCGGGATCACCGATCTAAGCCAAGCCTTGAGCCGCGCCGAGCTGCCGCCCGGCGACATCGTCGTGCAATTGGGCGCGCCGCCGACCACGGTGTCGCCCAAGGCCGGCCATTTCCTGGACCGCGCGCTATGAACTCCGAGGTCAAACGTCGGCTCGCAATCGCACTGCATTACGAGAAGGGCAGTGGCGCCCCGCGCGTGGTCGCCAAGGGCAAGGGCTCGGTCGGGGCCAAGATCATCGAGATCGCGCGCGCGCACGACGTGCCGATCGAGGAGAACGAGGTGCTGGCCGGCGCGCTCTCCAATGTCGAGCTCGGCGAGGAGATCCCGGAAGATCTCTACAAGGTGGTCGCCGAAGTGCTGATCTTCGTGATGAAGCTGTCTGGACGGCTCCGATAGCAGGCGCCACGGTTTGACCACGATGCGGTTGCCATTCTCCCGCCGTTCATATCAATCGCCGGATGCCTCTCGTGATTCATCGCCGCCATGCGCTCGGCCTCATCGCCGCCGCCACTATCTTGCCGGCCCGCGCCTTCGCCAACGTCGCGCCGCAGCGGAACGACATCCGTGAATCGCTCGCCAAGCGCTTCACCGACGTCGGCACCGAAGGCACCTTCGTCGGCTACAAGGTCGAGGACTATCTCGTTATCGCCAGCGATGCCATGCGCTCAGGCGAGGCGAAGCTGCCGGCGTCGACCTTCAAGGTTGCGAACTCGCTGATCGCGCTCGAGACCGGGGTGGTCCAGGACCCCGACAAGGATGTGTTCAAGTGGGACGGCGTGGTCAGGCCGATCGAGGCCTGGAATAAGGACCACACCATGCGCAGCGCGATCGCCGCCTCGGCAGTGCCGGTCTATCAGGAGATCGCGCGGCGGATTGGCGAGGCGCGGATGCAGAAATTCGTCGACCTGCTCGACTATGGCAACCGGAACATCGGCGGCGGCATCGATCAGTTCTGGCTCACCGGCGACATGCGGATCGATCCGGTGCAGCAGGTCGATTTCATCGATCGTCTCAGGCGCGGCGTGCTGCCGGTCTCCAAGCGCAGCCAGGACCTGGTGCGTGACATCGTGCCGACCACCAAAGCCGGTGCATCCGTCATTCACTTCAAATCCGGGCTGCTGGGCGCCGAGCGCGGCGACCCGTCGCTCGGCTGGATTGTCGGCTGGGCCGACAAGGGCGATGCCGAGACTGTGTTTGCGCTTAACATGGACTGCAAGGAGCCGCGGCATGTCGCCGACCGCATGACGCTGACCCAGGCGTGCCTGTCCGATATCGGCGCGATTTAGTGATTGTCATTGCGAGGAGCCGAAGGCGACGAAGCAATCCAGACTCTCTTCTTGGCTCTGGATTGCTTCGCTTCGCTCGCAATGACGGCGTTAAGATCTCGCGCCAATGGCTGCTGCGTCGATCGCGGAATAGCGCTTAGCGCCGCGACAGCTCGAGATTGACGCCGGTGATCTCTGTGCCCTCGGGGCGGATCGAGATCGTCTGCCGGTTGCCGCGCGTGGTCAGCGACAGGCCGGCCGAGAAAGTCTGGCCGCTCGCGCGGGCCTCGATGCGGTCGCCGTTGGCACGGCCCTCGATCGTCCCGGACGCATTGTGGCTGGCTTCGCTCCATTGTCCGGAGATGGTGCCGCCGCGATAGGCGACGTCGCTGGAGAGATCGATGTTGTAGCTGTCGCTCGCGCAGCGGATATTGAGCCGCAGCTGCTCGTTGCCGTCAGTGTCGTAGCTGGCGCGGCATCGCAGCCGCTCCTGCTCGCCGCTCTGCATGTTCAGCGTGCCGCCACCGGCCCAGGAGCCCGCCATGGCGCGGAAGGGCGATGCCGCCTCGGCCGAACCGGCGGCCATCAGAGACGCCAGCAGAAATGAGGTTGAGACGAGGGACGAGACACGCATTGGTTTGGGGCTCCGGTTAAAATTTGCGGGCGTCAACGCGGCATTGTCGATTGTGTTCACGCCAAGCTGAATTGATCTGGTTCGTCGGAGCGCTCTGCACTAGGTTTCACGCATCACAAAGAAGTGCGGAGGAAACAAAAATGCACGCACCGTCGATCTGGTTGTCATCGCTCTCCCTCGCCGCCGCGGGTGGCTGGTTCGCTGCCACCCTGTTCGCAGCCGGTCCGGCGACCAGCAAGGAGCCGCGCTTTCCGCAACTCACCATGGATCAGCTCACCGAGGCGCAGAAGCCGCTCGGCGAGCAGATCATGAAGGTGTCGAGCGTCGGCCTCGGCGGTCCCTACAATCCGATGATCCGCAGCCCGGTGCTCGGCCAGCGTCTATACGATCTGTTCTACTATCTGCGCTGGCAGACCTCGGTGCCGACCAAGCTGAACGAGTTCGCGATCATCATCATCAGCCGGCAGTGGCGCTCGCAGGTCGAGTGGTTCGCGCACGCGCCGCTCGCGGCCAAGGCCGGGGTTTCGGCCAACGTCATCGCCGAGCTGAAGCAGGGCAAGCGTCCCGCCGGCATGGCCGAGGACGAGGCGGTGGTCTACGATTTCGTCACCGAGCTCACCACCGCCAAGAAGGTCTCGGACGAGACCTATGCGCGGGCCAAAAAGATCTTCAACGACCAGCAGATCGTCGATCTCACCGCGGTGGCCGGCAACTACGTCATGGTGGCGATGATGCTGGCGATGGCCGAGGAGACGGTGCCGCCAGGCAAGGAGGAGCCGTTCAAGGTCGGGGAGAACTGAGCGTCGTCCAGTGCCCGCCGCGCGGCAAGCCGGGTCTCAAATGGCGACCCGGCCGATCCGCCCCAGATGGGTGAAGCCGAAACCGTCCGGCTGTTTCAGGCCGTAACCGAGCGCGCGGTCAAACCCGATATGGGCGAGCCAGATGACCGCAAGCGCGACGGCGAGCGGCTGTCCAAGCACAAGGCCAATGCCGAGCAGGACGCCCGGCACCACCGTCGTGTGCACGGCGTTGTAGATGATTGCGCCCGGTCGCGATCCGAGCAGGTAGCCGGCGAAGCTCAGATCTGGCGTGAAGAACAGCGCTGCGAACAGCCACCAGGAGGTGCCCTGCCAAGCATAGACCGCCGCCATGGCGGCCAGCAGCGCCAAGCCTTCCAGTCGCAAAAGGATTCTCAGGCCGCCGGTCACGCCGACGGCTGGCGTCTCCATTTTGTCCGACACTATCAATCTCCCGATGGTTAGGCGGCTGATTTCGCTGTGCCTTTTTGGCTGTGGCCCATGCCCAAAGTGGGGCAAAAGCGGCTTCCCGCGCCTGAAAATGCCGTGTTAGAACCTCCGCCGACAAACATGGAATTGGGCGGAAACGACGCATGAAGGACATCCTGGACACCCTGGAGGCGCGGCGCGCCGGCGCCAAGCTCGGTGGCGGTGAGAAGCGGATCGAGGCGCAGCACGCCCGCGGCAAGCTGACCGCCCGCGAGCGCATCGAGCTCTTGCTCGATAAGGGGTCGTTCGAGGAATTCGACATGTTCGTCGAGCACCGCTCGACCGAGTTCGGCATGGAGAAGAACAAGGTGCCGGGCGACGGCGTCGTCACCGGCTGGGGCACGGTGAACGGCCGCAAGACCTTCGTCTTCGCCAAGGATTTTACCGTGTTCGGCGGCTCGCTGTCCGAGACCCACGCGCTCAAGATCACCAAGCTGCAGGACATGGCGATGAAGGCCCGCGCGCCGATCATCGGCCTCTATGACGCCGGCGGCGCGCGCATCCAGGAGGGCGTCGCCGCGCTCGCCGGCTATTCCTACGTGTTCCGCCGCAACGTCATGGCGTCGGGCGTGATCCCGCAGATCTCCGTCATCATGGGACCTTGCGCCGGCGGCGACGTCTATTCGCC
>NZ_JBARGP010000793.1:0-2895 GCF_049798375.1 Bradyrhizobium sp. | reverse complement strand
GCGTGGATGTTCACAGCGGATCTCCTGTCAAAATGTTGCTCGCCGTAAACGTCGATCGTCTCGACAGATTGATCAATCTTGATTATAGAAATCAATATGAAAAATTCCACCGGCCTCTACCTGTCTGCCCGCGAGGCTGCCGCCGAACTCGCGATCTCGCCGGCAACGCTTTACGCGTATGTCAGCCGCGGCTTGATCCACTCCGAACCGTCGGTGGATTCGCGCAGCCGCCGCTACCGCGCCGAGGACGTTCGTGCGTTGAAGGAGCGCCGCGCGCCGGCGCCCGAGCCGAAGGGCTTTCGCAGCTTCGATGCCGACCTGCCGGTGCTGGATTCCGCTGTTGCCACCATCACCGAAGCCGGGCCGATCTATCGCGGCGTCAACTGTGTCGAACTGGCCGAAAAGGACACGCTGGAGCACGCTGCGACATTGCTGTGGGACGTCACCGCGATCGATCCGTTCGCAAGCGGCAACTGCCCCGTGGTGTCCGACGAGATGCGGGCCATTGCGGATGCCGCGCGGCGCGCCTCACCGATCGAGCGCTCGATCGCGGTGCTGTCGCTGGCCGCGAGTGCCGATCCCGGCGCCTACACCCGCGCACCCGATGGCCGCGCACTGGTCGGCGCGCGGATCGTGCGCCTGCTGGTTGCGACCATGCTCAATGCGGCATCATCCGCGGAGCCGCTGCATCTGCAGATCGCGAAGGTCTGGGCGGCCGATAACAAACATGCACCGGACCTGATTCGCCGCGCGCTGGTGCTGCTGGCGGATCACGAGCTCAACGCCTCGACCTTCACGGTGCGCTGCGCCGCCTCGACCGAGCTCAATCTCTACGATTCCATCATTGCGGGGCTCGCGGCCCTGAAGGGTCCGAAGCACGGCGGCGCCGGTGTGCTGGCCTCGCAACTGGTCCGGTATCTGATCGACCGCGACGTCGCGCCCGTGATCCGCGAGCGGGTCGCGCTCGGCGAGCGTTTTGCCGGCTTCGGTCATGGCGTCTACAAGCGCGGCGATCCGCGCGCGATCTCGCTGCTGGAAGCGCTGACCCGCGCTGGCGCCCCGCGAAAGTTCACCCGCGAGGTGCCGGAGCGGATCGCGGAAGCGACCGGCGAGTTCGTCAATATCGACTATGCGCTGGCGGTGCTAGTGCACGCACTTCGCATGCCGGCCGGCAGCGAACTGGCGCTGTTCGCCATGGCCCGCTCGGTCGGCTGGATCGCGCATGCCTGCGAGCAGCTGCAGCACGGCCGTCTGATCCGCCCGCGCGCCCGTTATGTCGGGCCGGCGCCCGGACGCGGCAGTCTGGTCGATTCGCTGTAGGCGGAGCGGCGGGCCTTCCTGTTCAGAGCTTTCGCCATGAGGGTCTGCTCACGCCGCCGCCGATAGAGATGCAGTCCGAGCCCGGCCACCACCGATCCGACAACGACCAGCGCTATCCAGATCGGCTTGGCGATGTGGCTGTGATGCGGAAGGTTGCCATAGCGGTGAATCAGCTCCACCGCGAACACGCCTGGCAGCACGTGGGCGCAGGCCCAGAGCACGATCGCGGGGATATTCACGGCGTAAAAGCGAACCGGCGGCACGTCGAGCGCGCCCGCGGTGATCGGCACGACGGCCCGGATTGGCGCCACGAAGCGAGCAAAGAAGATCGCCAGCGTGCCGAAGCGATGGAAGAAGGCCTCGCTCTGGGCCACTAAGCGCGGATAGCTCGAGAACGGCCAGGTTGTCAGGATCTCGCGTTTTTGGCGGTGCCCGATCCAGTACGCGCCGCCGTCGCCCAGCACGGCGCCGATGATGGCGGCCAGCAGCACCCATTGCAGCCTGAGCTCGCCGCCGGGGACCAGTGCGCTCAAGGCCAGGATGATGGTCGTGCCCGGGATCACCGAGCCTGCGATCGGGATCGCCTCGAGCAACGCCGCCAGGAAAATGGTGAGGTAGGCCAGCGCCGCATGGTTGGAGACGAAGGCAAGGAGGGGATCAATCAGGTGGGCCACGAACTTTCCAGTACACGAATGAGCAGCCGACGATAACTAGTAACCCTCCCGGGAAGTGCCATGCTGCACTGCCGCGGTCAGGGTGAGGCAAAAAGGTGGCGCTTTCCGCAGGGCAGCCTTTCAAAAACAGCGTTTCATGCCTATGTCGATGAAAGATCAACGGAACTTTGATGAAGGCTTAGGCTTCTGCCCGCCCGCGCTCTCTGCTAGGCTGTGTGAAGCCCCCATAACCGCAAGCCAACACGCTAATCTGGTTTCGGGATCGCCCGAGACCTCGGAGGATGAATGACGACCGCCGCCACCACCACTGCGCAGGAAATGACCGGTTTGCCCGACATGAAAGTGTCTGTCCGGCAGGTGTTCGGGATCGATAGCGACCTCGAGGTGCCGGCCTATTCCGAGAGCGATCCGCATGTGCCGGAAGTCGATGCCGACTATCGCTTCGATCGCGCTACTACGCTCGCCATCCTGGCCGGCTTCGCCAAGAACCGCCGCGTGATGGTCACCGGCTATCACGGCACCGGCAAGTCGACCCATATCGAGCAGGTCGCAGCACGGCTGAACTGGCCCTGCGTGCGCGTCAACCTCGACAGCCACATCAGCCGTATCGATCTGGTCGGCAAGGACTCGATCGTGGTCAAGGATGGCAAGCAGGTCACCGAGTTCCGCGACGGGATCCTGCCCTGGGCGCTGCAGCACAACATCGCCCTGGTGTTCGACGAATATGACGCCGGCCGCCCGGACGTGATGTTCGTGATCCAGCGCGTTCTCGAGGTTTCCGGCCGGCTGACGCTGCTCGATCAGAACAAGGTGATCAAGCCGCATCCCGCGTTCCGGCTATTCTCGACCGCCAACACCATCGGTCTCGGCGACACCTCGGGCCTCTATCACGGCACCCAGC
>NZ_JBARGP010000792.1:0-11351 GCF_049798375.1 Bradyrhizobium sp. | reverse complement strand
CCAAACAGCTGCTTGATCTTATCCGACGGGACCTTTTCAGGCTTTTCGGTGATGCCGACCGTGCGCTGCCCCTGCACGTTTGAGTGTCCCCGCACCGGGCAGATGCCGGCGCCGGGACGGCCGATATTGCCACGCATCAGAGCGAGGCTGACCATGGTCTGCACGGTCTCGGCGCCCTTTTCGTGCTGAGTAAGCCCCATGCCGTAGACGAACATCACCGATTTGGCGTGCACGTAGACATGGGCGGCCGCCTCCAGCGCGCCGCGCGTCAGGCCCGAGCGCCGCTCGATCTGCGGCCAAGGACATTCACGCACCGCGGTTGCGAACTCATCCCAGCCATGGGTGTGCTCGCGGATGAAGTCATAGTCGATCACCGCATCGGGGCCGCCTGCCGCCTCCAATTCGAACATCGCCTTGGCGATGCCCATGATGGCCGCGGTGTCGCCGCCAGTCTTGACCTGATGATATTGCGAGGTGATCCGGGTCGCCGATCCGCTCAGCATCTCCACCGGCGATTGCGGATTGGTGAACTCGACCAGCCCCCGCTCGCGCAGCGGATTGAACGTCACGATCGGCACGCCGCGCTTAGATGCTTCCTGGAGCTGGTGCAGCATGCGCGGGCTGGAGGTGCCGACGTTCTGGCCGAAAAAGAAGATGCAGTCGGTCTTGGCAAAATCGTCCAGCGTACACGTGCCGACGGCAACGCCGATCGATTCCGGCAGTGCGGACGAGGTGGTCTCGTGGCACATGTTGGAGCTGTCGGGGAGATTGTTGTTGCCATAGGCCCGCGCGAACAGGCCGTACATGAAGGCGGTTTCCAGCGAAGCGCGTCCCGAGCTGTAGAACACCACGCTCTCGGGCGCGAGCGCCTGCAACTCCCTGCCGATATCGGCAAACGCGTCCTGCCAGCTCACCTCGACATATTTGTCGGAGGCTGCGTCATAGCGCATCGGATGGGTCAGGCGGCCTTCGGATTCCAGGTGATGATCGTCCCAGCCCTCGAGCTCCTTCACCGTGTGTTGGGCGAAAAAGGCGGGCGTGACGCGCTTGTGGGTGATTTCCCAGGTGGTCGCCTTGGCGCCGTTCTCGCAGAATTCGAACACCCTGGGATCGGCGGGCTTGGCCCAGGCGCAACTGACGCACATGAAGCCGTCGGGCTTGTTCTGCTTCAACAGCACGCGCGGGCCGCGGAAGGGAACGTGATCCCGGGTCAGGCTCTGCGCCAGAGACTTGACCGAGCCCCAACCGCCGGACGGATGATCGTAGTCCTGGACTTCGAGCTTGTCGCCCAGCTTGCGTTTTGCGGTCATAACGATCCCTCACCTTGTCCATTCGGCGTGCGCGCAACCGCGCCCAATCGTTCGCCCCGCCCTTACGGGGCGGCCGCATTCACGGGTGATGACACGTGGTGGGACAGTGAAGCGGCCATGGAGCGAGCAGTCTTTTCTCCAAGTCGTTGTCGCAGCTATCGTTCCTTCTTGCACCGCGGCGCTCATCGCTCGCGCACCTACTCCCGTCGCCAGAGGTCGAAGAGTTCCGAGACCGTGAGCAGATCGATCTGTTCGTGCATGCGCATCCGGTACATCGTCATCAGTGCATCGTGCCCCTCGTCGGAGGAGCTGCAGAGCGCGTCCTCGACGATGACAACGCGAAAGCCGAAATCGACGGCGCTGAGCGCGGTCGAGAGCACGCAGACGTCGGTCTCCGCGCCGGTCAGCACCACGGTCTCGATGCCCTTGCCGACCAGGAGGTCGTACAATCCCGACCGCGTGAATGCCGAATAGGCCGGCTTGTCGACGACAAGCGCCGGCGGCGCGTAGGGCGCCAGCGCGGGCACCAGGTCAAGCTCGTTGCCGTGAAGGTTCTGGCGCGTGGCCTGCTCCCATCGTTTGAAATAATGGCGCCAGCGGCCAGGTCTTTCCTCGGGATGCAGCGGCGGGATGAAGCGCGTGAAGACCGTGCGCTCGCGGTAACGCGCGACGACCGCCTCGATCGCCGGCAGCACCTTGGTCATCCAGGGCGTTGCCCAGAGGCCGCCAGGAGCGAAGATGTTCTGCATGTCGGTGCACAAATGAACCGCGTTCCGGATCTCATCCATCGTGCCTGTTCCTGCTTCCTGCTCTTGCAGATGGGGAACAGTTCGGCCGGAACCTCGTTCCAATTGGACATGACGAGCGGCGCGCGCGGCGCTGCGAGAGCGGGGAGCCCAGTATGGCCAAAGCGAATCCAGACTTCGTTGCTGCCTTAGGGCAGGCCGCCTTGTCGATGTGGGGCGATCTGCCGCGAGATCTCCAGGAGACGCTGTTCGAAACCGCAATGAAGGGCCGCGACGACCAGCGCGAGGCGATGGCCCGGCTGCTGCACGAGCGGCATCCGCGCACGGCGCATCCACCATTGCCGGCGGCCTGAGACGACGGCGGGTCGCTTCCATCAAACTGACAAACTGAGCCTCGGGCCGTCATTGATCCAGCAGATCGAGGAACTCCTCGACGCGCTTCAGCGGCTCCGCCTTACTCTTGCTGACATAAATGATGCGATCGCCATCGCGCTGCAGCAGCTTGGATTTCATCTTCCTGAGCCGTCCCGCGAGCAGCATCGCCGCGATCGCCTCGGGCCCGACATCGAGCCGGACGATGCCTCGGTCCCGGCAATTGATCCTCAGCCTCGCAATCGCAAAAAACTCCTGCGCCGCCGGCGGTAGCTTGCCCAGGCGGCGAATGGTTTCATCCTCCAGGTCTTCCAGTTCCTCGTCGTTCCGACACCGCGCCGCTCGTGTGTAGATCTCGAGCCGTACGGCCTCGGATTGTACGTAGCTCGACGGCAGCAGCTCCGATGTCGGCAAGTTCAGCTCCGGAAGCCAAAGCCCGGCCATGCCTTCATGGTCCTTCTCGACCGCCAGTTTCAGGAGCTGGCTGGAAAGCGTCGGACCGAACACCTGCATGTGGCCCGACTGCTCATCGGACATGAAATCGCCGCCGCCACGGAGATCGAGATCCCGCGCGCTGATCGCAAAGCCTGCGCCGGGCCGGTTCAGCTCCTCCAGAACAGCCAGCCGCTTCTCGGACTGCGCGGAGCCCGCATCGGTCAGGAACAGCGCAAATGCCCGGATGCCGCCGCGGCCGACCCGTCCCCTGAGCTGATGCAGCTGCGCCAGGCCGAACATCTCGGGCCCGCTCACCACGATGGTATTGGCGCGCGGAATATCGAGGCCGCTCTCGACGATGTTGGTGGCGAGCAGCACGTCGGCTTCGCCTTGGACGAAGCTCATCATCCGTTCATCGATCTCGTCGGCCGGCAGCCTGCCATGGATGGCGACAACACGAAGCTCCGGCGCCATGGATTGGATCCGCGCCAGCATCGGCTCGATATCGCGAATCCGCGGGCAGATCACGAAGCTCTGTCCATGGCGCCTGTGCTCGCGCAGCAGGGCCGCGGCAATCGCCGCATCCGACAACGGCGCAACCCGGGTCACGATCGGCACGCGATGAACCGGTGGCGTCGCGATCACGCTGATATCGCGCAGGCCCGCGAGACCGGCCGCAAGCGTGCGTGGAATCGGCGTCGCACTCATCCAGAGCGTATGCCCATGCTTCGCCATCGCCGACAGCTTCGCCTTCTCGGCCGCGCCGAAATGCTGCTCCTCGTCGACGATGACGAGTCCAAGATCGGAAAACTTCACGTCAGCCGCCGCGAGCGCCTGGGTGCCGACCACGACTCTCAGCTCGCCGCTTCTGAGCCGTTCCTTCACATCCCGCAGTTCGGAGGCCGATGCGATCCGTGACAGGTTTCCGACCTCGATGCCGAGCGGCGCGAAGCGCCGCGCAAACGTCGTGGCATGCTGGCGCGCGAGTACCGTCGTCGGCACCGCGATCACGACCTGTTTTCCCGCCAGCACGGCCGCGGCCGTCGCGCGCAACGCCACCTCGGTCTTGCCGAACCCGACGTCGCCGCAAATGATCCGATCCATCGGATGACCCGACGCCAGATCGTCCAGCACGTCACTGATGGCTTCCGCCTGGTCCACCGTGGTGAAATACGGAAAGCGGGCCACGAATTTTTCGTAAGCTGCCCCGGGCGGCACGAGTTTCGGCGCGCGGCGTCGCCGCCGCTGGGCCATCTGCTTGGACAGCTGCTTGGCCGCAGTATGGATGGCGGCCTCGGCCTCCGCACGCCGGGCGTGCCATGAGCTTCCGTCGGCCTTGTCCAGGGAGATGTCGCCGAGCTCCGATGCGTAAGGCCAGATCAGGGCCAGCTCGGCGAGCGGAACAAGAACGGCGTCGTCGCCGGCAAATTCGAGCCTGATCATCTCACGTGCGGGCATGTTGTCGCCGCCGACCGTCTGCAAACTGCCGAGGCGTGCCAGCCCGCGCTGCAGGTGAATGACCACCGAGCCGATCTCGGGCAGGTCGACCGCCTCGAAAGCCGCGGTCCAGGCCCGGCTCATCGGCTGCGGATGATGCGCCCTGCTGCCGAGCACATCGGTCGCAGTGATCACCACGAGCGGCTTCGGACCCGGTACCACGAAGCCCTTGTCGAAATCGGCCAACAGCGCGGCTTCGCCCCTGCCCTTGGCCGTCGCGTCCGCCCAATCGGAGAAGCACTCGGCGCGTACCCCGCTCATACGTCCCATCAGGCGCAGATCCTCGTCCACCGCGGCCACAAACAGAATGCGCGCACGGCTCCGTTGCGTCTCGCTGACGAAGGCGCGCAGCGCCTTCCTTGGCGCAGCCAATTTGGAAAAGTCCGGCGTTTGACGATAGGCCGCGTCGCGGGGCAGCACGGTGATCTGCTTTGCCCCCTGTTCCCAATCGCGTTTGGTCAGGTATGCGCGCTCTCGCTCCGCACGGACCGCCGCGTCCTCGATCGTCGCAAGCCAGGCCATTGCATGCGCCGGCGCCGCGGCATCGGCCATCCATTTGGCGTTCGCGCAATAACCGAACAGGCTCGACCTTTTGCTGCCTTGCTTTGCGAACGCCAGCCGCTCCGACATGGGATCGATCAGAAGCTCCTTTAGCTCGGAAATGACTTCCTGATCGCTTGGGTCGAATGCCGCGATCCGTCGTATTGTCCCTCCGGAATGTTCTATTCGGAACGGACCGAGCGCGCCTGCGGGAAAGATCTCGAACGTATTGCCGTGAAACAGCACGCCGCCCGGATAATCCGGTTCGTCGTCCGCGTCGTATCCAAGCGTCTCGAGATGCGCCTGAAGATCGGCCTCCGAGAATGCGCTTCCGACCTTCAAGGCGAAGCTGATCTTCGACCAGTTCGCCGGCATCGGCAGCCGCTCCATGATCGCTTCCGCCGTGGTGATCAGAAGCGCCGGCTTCTTCGACTTCGCGAGGCGCCGCAGGACAGAACTACGTCTGCCGGCGAGATCGCGCGACGGCTCCAACTGATCGAACGGCAGTGTATTCAGCCGCGGAAAAACCAGCACGTCACAGCCGGGCTCCAGCGCGTGCATGATCGCTCCCAGCCGCTCGGCTCGGTTCTCGGTCTCGGCCAGAAAGACCAGACCATTGCGGCCGGCCTTTCGCCACTGCGCCAGCAAATGCAGCGAGAGCATGCCGAGCGGCGATGATGAGGATATTGCGGTCCGCGCCGAAGGCGTCTTCTGCTTCTTTTTCTTTGCGCGACTGACAGTGCGAGGAGAGGTGGTCACAATGATCCCGTGATTGATCGTCGAAGGGCCGGATGCGGCAGCGAATCGTCGAGAAGCTTTACCGGATTTGAGATGCGAAGCCGCGCCAAATCTTTCTCGACGTCGATACGACAAACAGCTCTCGAAATGTTCGTTCCGTTGTTGAGCAGGAACCGAAGTCCACGCGTGAGCGCATCGAGGCCACGATTCGATTTGCCCCATTGAACGCGCTCAGACATGCGGCCGCGTCCTCGCGGCATGCGATGCCCGAGCTACGTTGACGATTGCCGCCCTCAACCGCAAGAGGGCGCAGGGAAGGCCGGGCGCCGGCTGACGCCCATGGTCCGCGTGCAACAAAAAAGCACGCGGCAGAACCACAGGTGCAGCCGAAATCGCCCGGCCTTCCCCGCGCGAATGGCTTACGGCTTATACGTACTCTCCCCGGGGACCGGCTCTCTTGCCCCCGTTCTGCGACAACGCGTGAACGCGTTGCGCAGGGCGTCAGCACCGGGACGCCAGGACCACACGACTTCGCCGTCCGTGCGCACGCCGGTCGTCTGCCGTCGCTCGCACGTCCATCGCAACCCGCCTCTACGTATCGTGACGACGCGTACGCCCCTCTTCGATGAGGCGGGATGCAGACAACAAACCACATTTTCCGAAAAAACGAAAGAAAAATATTTTCGTCCTAAAGCCTTGAAATTGCCTATCGCTCTGACGGGGCGGCGAAAATTTCCGTTTCCGCGCAAATCATCCGTATCGGGAAGCTTTGGAGCTAGCAGCTTCGAGACGGCCGCCTGCGCCTCCTCAGGAAAATAAGGGCTTACTTCGCAGCGAGATATCCACGGGGTATCTCCACCCTCATGGTGAGGAGGCGCAAAGCGCCGTCTCGAACCATGAGGCCCGCGGCGCTTATATACGCGGGAAGAACCCATGTGCGATAGCCCTTCGTCCTCACGCCTGCGGCAAATCAATATTCGACCGAAGCCGCACGACGATATCGGCTGGCGCCAGCACGTCCTGCTTTACCGCCTGTAGCGGCCACAACGTGTCGCCGTCGATCAAGGCCGGCATCGGCAAGCCGCCATCCGAAAGATTGGCGACAATCTGCAGCGTATCTCCGCTCCCGGTTTTCCAGCGCACATCAAGCCCTCCCGCCGCATCGCTCGTACCAAGCAGGTCGGCTGTCGCCGCTGTAAAACCCTGCTTGATCAGCGGCACGATGCGGTCACGCCGAATCCGCAACAGATGCTGCGTCAGCGCACGAAACTCCGCGCTGGCCGGCGCCTGCTCGATGGCGCGCCAGTCGAGCTTCGAGGCAAGAAATGTCCGTTCATCGCAGGGGTCTGGAATTTTCTCGCGCATCTCCGGCGTGGAGAACGCCTGAAAATGGGCGAATTCCTTGCGCCGGCCCTCGCGCGTGAGATCGGCCGCTTCGCCGGACCAATCGGCGAAGAACAAAAACGGCGTCTCGACCGCCGCCTCCTCGCCCATGAACAGCAGCGGGATGTGCGGATTGAGCAGCACCAGCACCATGGCTTGGGTGAGTTGCGCGCGACTGACCAGCTTCGACAGCCGTTCGCCGCACGCGCGATTGCCGATCTGATCATGGTTCTGCGCGAAGAAGATGGTCGCCTCGGGGGGCAGGTGAGCACTGGCCTCGCCGCGCGGCGCGTCATGTAGCGGGAAGACCTCGCCCTGATAGGCGAAGCCCTCGGTGAGGGATCGCGCCAGATGCGCCAGCGGCTTGTCGGCAAAGGCACGGTAGTAGCCTTCGCGTTCACCCGTCAGCAGCACATGCAGAGCATTGTGGAAGTCATCGCCCCATTGCGCGTTGTAGAGCCCGACCCGGCCGTTTGCGCGTTCGAGCAGATGGGCCTGATTGGCCTCGTTTTCCAGCATCAGGTGCACATGCCGGCCCGGCAATTCAGCGCGCACGGTCTCGGCCAACTCGACCAGAAAATGCCGGTCGGAATCGTCTTTCAACGCGTGCACGGCGTCGAAGCGCAGCCCATCAAAGCCGTAGTCGCGCAGCCACATCAGCGCGTTGCCAATCAGGAATTCGCGGACGAAGGCGCCGTCCTTGCCTTCGAGGTTGACCGCGGGCCCCCAGCCGGTCGTATGACGCGCATTGAAGAAGGGCTCGGCGTAGCTGTGCAGATAGTTGAGCTGGGGGCCAAAATGATTATAGACGACGTCAAGATAGACCATGATGTCGAGCTCATGCGCCGCGCGCAGCAGCCGCTTGAGATCTTCCGGCCGGCCGTAGCGGGCGTTGGGCGCATTGAGCAGCACGCCGTCATAGCCCCAATTGTGCCGTCCGGGGACGTCGTTGAGCGGCATCAGCTCGATCGCGGTGACGCCGAGATCGCGCAGATAGGACAGCTTGTTCTCGACGCCAGCATAGCTGCCCTCGACGCTGAAGGTGCCGACGTGCAGCTCATAGATGACGGCTTCCGGCCAGGGCCGGCCGGCATAGTGAACCTCATCGCGCAGTGCGGCGGTGTCGATGACCTCGCTGGGCTCGCCGACATCGTCGGGCTGAAACAATGAGGCGGGATCGGGGACGACCAGTTCGCCGTTGATGCGAAACTGATAGCGCGTGCCGACGCGCGCGGTCTCGCTCAGCGATTGATACCAGCCGTCATCGTCGCGCGCCATCTGGCGCGGCGGTCGACCGGTCTCAAGCAACTCGACGCACCGGGCTGTCGGCGCCCACAGACTGAAGCACACGCCGCCGTCAACGAACTGCGGTCCATGGCGTCGGCTCTGCTCATCACGTCCCAAACGCTGGTTCAACGCTCCCGCCTTTCGCGTCCTCTTGCCGGGGCCGTGTCGCCGATAGGCCTCCCGGTTCGCCGACTGACAAGCAGGGCTCGGTCCATTCGTTCCAAGGACGAGAGCACGCGCCCAGACGCGCGCCAATGACGGCCGCCCGGGCTTGCCGAGGTGCCCGAGCGGCTCACGCGTTCACGGTGTGCTCGCCGAGACGGCAGCAGGCTGTCGCCGCCGAATCTGATGCTCGATCACGAGCCCGGAATCGGTTCGGCTGCGCACGGGCGTCCTGGTCGTCCGCCGGGCAGCGGCCTGTTGCTGAAGCCGCTCGGCCCACTTCTTCTCAAGCGCCTCGACGACATGGCGCGGCAGATTTATGTCCTGCATTGTACCTCTCCTCAAGCTGCCGCCCGGCGCTCGGCCGAGCGCAGCCGCATCGGCTTGCCGCCCGGCGGATTGCGCGGGCCATCATCCAGGGCAGAGAGCGCCTCGAGAATGTCATCGATGCTGACAGGCGCTTTTAGCCCATCGGGCGCACGCAACGCCGGGCAGGATGCGATGGCCGACGCGTCGGATGCCCATGACGCGAGGATGGCGCGCTTCTCGGCGATCGTCAGGCGGGCGTCCGCGACGACATCCCGCGGGTGCTCGAAGACGGTGCCGGGGTGAAGCAGGGAATTGAAATCGAAAACGTTGTCGGTCGTTGCAGTATCGGATAAGGCGGTCGTCGGCCGCATGGGTGCCTCCAATGTTGACGAGTTGATGGTGTGCTGCCGCGCTGGCTCGGCACGGCAGCGATCAGCGGTGGTGAACCGGCTTACGCCGCCTTTGCCGCGATCTGCCGCGGGCCGGACGGGCCGGCCTCGGTGATCGCAATACGTCGCGGCTTCATCGCCTCGGGGATCTCGCGCATCAGGTCGATGATCAGCAAGCCGTTCTCGAAGCGAGCGCCTTTGATCTCGACATGGTCGGCCAGCGTGAATTGGCGCTTGAACGAGCGGGCGGAGATGCCGCGATGCAGGAATTGCCGTTCGTTGGTCTCGGCCGCCTTGCGGCCTTCGAGGGTCAGCACGTTCTGCTCGGCCGTCAGCGCCACCTCATCCGGGGTGAAGCCCGCGAGTGCGACCGAGATCTGGAAACGATCCTCGCCGGTCCGTTCGATGTTGTAGGGGGGATACGTCTCTTCGCTGGTCCGCTGGACCTCGTCGAGCACGTTGAAAAGGCGGTCGAAGCCGATGGTCGACCTCCAGAGGGGAGTCCAATCATACCTCATAGCCAAATCCTCCTTGGAGCAAGATGGGTACGAGCCGGCGCCGGACACCTCATCCGGCGCCCGTCTCAATCGGCGGAGCCCGACAGGCGCTCCGGTCGCGTACAGCGACGCCACAAAAATTAGTGAGCCGTCCGCTGTTTCAAGGGGGTCTCAGCATTTTTTTTGCAAAATTTTTGCGCGAGAACTGCGGACGGAATGGACAGCCAGTTTGCCGGCGCGGGTGCCGGTGCCGGACCCGCTACGTCCGCGCTTTGCGCAGCGAGTCATCCAGCCGCCGCCTTTGCTTCTCCCAGCGCGCGTCCTCGGCCTGCGATCTGCTCTCCAGCGCCTCGCGCTCGGCATCGATCGCGGCCGCCCTGGTTTCGTGCTCCCGTTCTGCCTTGTCCAGTGCGGCCTGCGCCTTGACCGTGGCCTGCTCGCGCCGCGCGCGCTCCTTGTCCCGGGCAGCCTCTTCCTTCCTGCGCTCGGCCTCCCGGCGCTTCTGCTCCTTCTCGTAGGCCAGTGCGGCCTTGCGTGCGGCCTTGTCGTCAGTCTTCTGGGGCGGCTGCTTGTTCGGCTTGGCCCGCACCCTGGCCGGGCGGCGCTTGTGGTCGTCGAGATTTGTCGGCAGGTCGGCAGTTTCGCCGAAAGGCTGATCCGATCCGACGGGACGCTTGAGCACGACGCCGGGTTTGGCCAGGGTCGCAGCGACGACGTCCGGATCTTTGCTTTCGCGCGCCGCGCCCTGGTGGAAGAGATTGCTGTCGGCGCCCCAGGCCTGCAGCGCAGCCTTCATCGATGGCGCCGCGATCGCCAGATCAAAAAAGCCGAGTGACGTCTCGAACGTCTTGAGTTGTCTTGCCATCGATCCGCGACCAGCCACCGACCCCGACGGGAACAGCCGGCGACCATCGGAGTTCCCTTGCCATTATGGCCAGGAGACTTCGATTATGGGCATCTTCACCAAAGACATCAAATCGATGGAAGACCTGCTGATGCATGGTCTGCAGGACATCTACTACGCCGAGCAGCAGATTCTCAAGGCACTGCCGAAGATGATCGACAAGGCGACCAACCGCGACCTCGTTGCCGGACTGAAGGCGCATCTGGAGGAGACCAACAAGCAGGTCGAGCGGCTCGACAAGGTGTTCGCCAAGCTCGGCAAGCAGCCGAGCGGCACGCAATGCCCGGCGATCGACGGCATCATCAAGGAGGCCGACGAGACCGCGGGCGAGATCGAGGACAAGGCCGTGCTGGACGCCGCCATCGTCGCAAACGCGCAGGCGGTGGAGCACTACGAGATGTGCCGCTATGGCACCTTGATCGCATGGGCCGAAGAACTCGGCCATGAGGAGATCGTGCGCTTCCTCACGACCAATCTGAACGAGGAGAAGGCGGCCAACACCAAGCTCAACACCGTGGCATTGCGCAAGGGAGTCAACAGCAAGGCCTCGAGCGTGGCCTGATCGTCTCGTGGCCTGAACGTCTGATGATAAACTACCGGCTCCGCGGCAGCGCGGGGCCGCGTTGCTCTGCACTGCCAGTGTTCCTGCGCACCAGCCTGGTTTTCCGCCGCACCATCCAGGCCGCCACAGCGACGACCAGCCAGGCCGCGGAGGCCCCGAGAAAGGCGCCGACAATGCTGGTTGTCACCAACACGGAAAACATCAGCGCGAAGGCCAGCAG
>NZ_JBARGP010000791.1:0-6214 GCF_049798375.1 Bradyrhizobium sp. | reverse complement strand
GTCATGCGCCGCGCAGCCGTGGCGGCTGGCTCGACTGGAAGGCGATGACGGCCAGGACCGAGGCGCTGCTTGCGTCGCTCGAGATTACGGATCTGAAGCCAAATCAGACCGTCGGCGCACTCAGCGTCGGCAATCGCCAGCGCGTCGAAATCCTGCGGGCGCTATCGCAGGAGGCGCGGCTGTTGATCATGGACGAGCCGACCGCTGCATTGACCGAATATGACGTCACGCGGCTGTTCGACCTGGTGCGGCGGCTCAAGTCGCGCGGCGTCGGCATCGTCTATATCAGCCACCGCATGGACGAGATTTTTCGGCTGGCTGATCGGGTGACCGTGCTGCGCGATGGCGCCCATGTCGGCACCCGCAAGGTCGCCGAAACGTCTTCTTGCGAACTGGTGCAGATGATGGTCGGCCGGCAGATCGAAAGCCTGTTTCCCAAAGTTGACGTGGCGATCGGCAAGCCGGTGCTGGAGGTGCGCGACTTGGTGCGGCGGCCCTTAACGAAAGGCGTCAGCCTGACCGTGCGCGCCGGCGAAATCGTCGGCCTCGCTGGCCTGGTCGGCTCCGGCCGCAGTGAGTTGGCGCAGACGATCTTTGGCGCGACGCCGGCGGAGTCGGGGCAGATCATCATGTCCGGCAAGCAGGTCGCGATCCGAGCGCCCGCCAGCGCGCGGGCACTCGGCATCGCCTATGTGCCTGAAGACCGCGCCACCCAGGGCCTGGTCCGCTCCATGAGCGTGCGCGAGAATTTTTCGCTGGCCAGCCTGGCCAAAGTAGCCCACTTCGGTTTCATCGATTCAGCGGCAGAAACGCGCATGGCCGAGGCCGGAGTCAATCGCTTTCGCGTCAGAACCCGTTCGTTGGATCAGGCGGTCGGCCGCTTGTCCGGTGGCAACCAGCAGAAGATCGTGCTGGGGAAATGGCTCGCCAACCAGCCGAAGCTGCTCATGCTCGACGAGCCGACCCGCGGCATCGACGTCGGCGCCAAGGCGGAAATCCACCGGCTGATGTGCGAGCTTGCGGCGCAGGGCCTGGCCATTCTGATGATCTCCAGCGAGTTGCCTGAAGTGCTCGGCATGAGCGACCGGGTGCTGGTCATGCGGGAGGGCCGGCTGGTCGCCGAATTTGCGCGCGCGGACGCGACGCCCGAAGCGGTCGGTGCGGCCATGATGGGAAGCCACGGCACTGACGCGGGCAGGGCGGCATGAGCACCCTGGCGCTCTCACGGAGACGACCCGGGGAAGGCGGCGCGCTGCCCGTGTTTGCCTCGCAGGAGGCGTTGCTGGCCTTCGCGATCATCGGCATCGCGATCGTGGTCGGCCTCGACAATCCGCGTTTTCTGGCGACACGCAACCTCACCGATATCGTGCTTGGCAACGCCTATATCGCCGTCGCGGCGATCGGCATGTCGATGGTGATCGTATCCGGCAACATCGATATCTCGGTCGGCTCGCTGATCGGTGTTCTCGCCACCATCAGCGGATCGCTAGCGGTGGCGGGCGTGCCGATGATCCTGGTCTGGCTCACGCCACTCGTGGTTGGCGTCCTTGTCATGGCCTTGCAAGGCGCGGTCATCGCCTATTTGAGAATTCCGTCGATCGTCGTCACGCTCGGGATGCTGTCGATCCTCAAGGGCGGCCTGATCAGCGTCACCGGCGGCCGATGGATCACTGACCTGCCGCAAGCGTTCCATCTCGCAGATATCGAGCTGTTCGGAATCCTGCCGATGCCGGTGCTGATGATGGTGACGGCAACGATCCTGGCCGCGTTGTGGATGCGCTATTCGGCCAAGGGCCGCGCGATCTACGCCACCGGCGGCAATGCCGAGGCCGCGCGTCTCTGCGGCGTGTCGCCGCGGCGGACCGTGATGATGGTGTTCGCGCTGCATGGGCTGTTCGCGGGGATCGCGGCGCTGCTGTTCGCGACCCAGCTCAAGGTGATCCAGTCCACGGTGCCGCCCAATCTGGAGCTGACGGTGATCACCGCCGCGGTGGTCGGCGGCGTCAGCATTCTCGGAGGCGTCGGCACGGTGGTCGGATCAACTTTGGCGGCGATCCTGATCGCCGAGATCGCCAGCGCGCTGGTCTTCATCAATGTCTCGCCATACTGGATTCACGCCGTGCAGGGCGGATTGATCCTGGTTACAGTGATCGCCGACATCCTGCGGCGTCGCCGCCGTCAGGTGGGAGGATAATCGCGATGGCGGTGCTGGCATCCGAGGTCCGGTCATCAGCTCCGGGTTGGCTGATCCGCCACGAGACCCTGCTGGCGGCGATCCTGGCCGTTGCGCTCTTGATCCTCTGTCTGTTCAACCAAAACTTCCTGACGGTCGACAATCTCTTGAACCAGGGCCGCCTGATGACCGAGGTCGGCCTCATCGCGCTGCCGATGACGTTCATCATCATCACCGGCGGCATCGACCTGTCGGTGGGATCGATCGTCGGGCTGTGCGCGATCATGCTCGGCTACTCCTGGAAGAATCTCGGCTTCCCCTTGCCGCTGGCGATCGTCTTCGCCATCGCCGTCGGCGGCGTCGCGGGCTTCGTCAACGGGCTGATGATCACCCGCATCAGGGTGCCGCCGCTGATTATGACCATCGCCACCCTGGCGCTCTACCGGGGGCTGGCTGAGGGCATCAGCCAGGCGCGCTCGGTGCGCAACTATCCCGAATGGTTCTTCTTCACGGGCCAAGGGGAATGGCTCGGCGTGCCGGTGCAGCTCTGGATCCTGCTCGTTGGGATCGTCGTGGCCGGCATCGTGCTGGATCGCACCACCTTCGGCCGCACGCTCTACGCCATCGGCAGCAACGAGACCGCCGCGCGGTTTTCCGGCCTGCCGGTCGATCGGGTCAAGCTTATCGTCTACACGCTGTCCGGGCTGGCTGCCGGGGTCTCGGCCTGGGTGCTGGTGTCGCGCGTCACCACAACGCGCTCGGACATGGGCAGCGGCTACGAGCTCGACGTCATCGCCGCTGTGGTCCTCGGCGGCACCAGTATTTTCGGCGGGGTTGGGACGATCTGGGGTACCGTAATCGGCCTGGTCATGATCCAGCTGTTAAAGAACGGGCTGGCGCTGACCGGAGTCAAGGGCGACGCCACCATCATCGTCATCGGTGCGGTCCTGATCGCATCCACGCTGATCGCAAGCTCTCTCCATGGACGTCGCGAGGTCGCGAGCTGATGGAGTGATAAGCCGCAGGAAGCGGCATTGTAGGGGAGGAGGTCATCATGAAGACGATCATCATACATCGTACGATGAAGACGACCGCACTGCTGATTCTCGGCGCGGTGATGGCGAGCGGCTCTGCTTTTGCCGCAGACAAATGGGACGGCGCCGACGATCTTCCGACCAACCCGCTGGCGTGCGATGCCAGCCCTCCGGCCGCGGCTGCCGCCAAGCCCTATGACGGCGGCAAGGTCACCGGCGCGCCCGACAAGGCTGGCAAGCCGATCACCCTGGTGGATGTCCCGAAGCTGATCGGCATCGGCTATTTCAACGCAACGTCGAAGGGCATGCAGGACGCCGCCAAGGAGATCGGGAACGTCAAGGTAACTACCGACGGGCCGACCGAAGCCAAGATCGACGAGCAGATCAAGTTCATCGACAACTACATCACCCGGGGCGTCGACGGCATCCTGTTCGCGGCCAATGATCCGGTGGCGATCGCCCCCGTTCTCAAGAAAGCCTTGTCGAAAGGCATCCACGTGGTCGGCTACGACGCCAATTCGCAGCCCGACGCGCGCGAGTGGTTCGTCAATCAGGCCGAGTTCAACGGCATCGCCAAGGCGATGATCGACGCGATGGCCAAGGAAGCTGGCGAGGACAAGGGATTTGCCATCGTTACCAGCACCTTCACCACGCCCAACCAGGCGCGCTGGATCGCCGAGATGTCGGCTTACGCCGCCAAATGCCATCCCAAGCTGAAATGGCTGGAGACGGTGGAAGCGCAGGAAGACAACGTGCTGTCGTTCAACCAGGCCACCACGCTGATCAACAAATACGGCGACAAGCTTGCCGGCCTGTTTGGCATGACGTCGGTCGCCACGCCGGCTTCAGCCGAAGCCGTCACCAAGGCAGGCCTGTGCGGCAAGGTCGCCGTCGTCGGCCTCGCCACGCCGAATGCGATGAAGCCCTATGTCAACGCCGGTTGCGTCAAGTCCGTCGTGCTGTGGAATCCGGTCGATCTCGGCTATGCGGCCACCTATGTGATGCGCGCGGTGGTCGACGGCAAGCTGAAGCCGGGCGCGACCTCGGTCGAGGCCGGCAAGCTCGGCAAGCTCAACGTCATCAACGGCAGCGAGATTCTGCTGGGCTCACCGTTCATCTTCACCAAGGATAACATCAAGGACTTCGACTTCTGATCGCGGTTCGCGCCGGTTCCTGGTGGCGAAAGGGACCGGCGCTGCGCCTATGGCGAGTAACGGGCGGACAGCATGAGCGGTGTCACCGCGGTCCTCGATATCGGCAAGACCAATGTGAAGGTCGCGACCTTCGGCGGCGATGGCGTGCTCGTGTGGGAGCGCGCCGTCGCTAATCGCATGGTGGCTGGCCCGCCCTATGCGCATGCAGATGTCGAACAGATCTGGGAATTTCTGTTAGGCGCACTGGCGGAGGCCAATAGGGTCAGCCCGATTGCGGCGATCGTTCCGACCACCCATGGCTGCGCGGCCGCGCTGATCGACAAGGCCGGCCTGGTGCTGCCGGTGATGGACTACGAGTTCGCCGGCGTCGAGGAGATCGAACCGCTGTATGCGTCGCTGCGTCCGCCGTTTTCAGAGACGTTCTCGCCGAAGCTGCCTGCCGGGCAGAACTTTGCGCGCCAACTGGCCTGGCAGCGGCAGCACTGCGCCGAGCGGTTCGGGCGGGCCAAACACCTGCTTGCCTATCCGCAATATTGGGCATGGCGGTTGTCGGGCGTCGCGGCGGCCGAGGTCACCTCGTTCGGTGCGCATTCCGACCTGTGGGCGCCGTTACGGGGCGGATTCTCCAGCGTCGTTTCGGCCCTCGAATTGAGCCGATTGATGCCGCCGTTGCAACCGGCCTATCGACGTCTCGCGCCGATCAAGCCGGACATTGCCTCCGCGACAGGGCTGCGGCACGACGTCGACGTGCTCTGCGGCGTGCATGACTCGAACGCCTCGTTGTTACCGCATCTCGGCTCGCGCAGGCAGCCATTCACGCTGTTGTCGACCGGCACCTGGGTGATCCTGATGGCGCCCGGCCTCGGCCTCGACGGGCTCGACCCGGCCGACGACACGCTGGCCAATGTCGATGTCGAGGGACGTCCCGTTGCGACCGGGCGTTTCATGGGCGGGCGCGAATATGCTGCGATCGCCGGGGCGCACGGCAGTCCGGACGAAACGTCGCTGGCGCGTGTGATCGCATCTGGCGTGATGGCTCTGCCGAGCTTTGCCGGGCAGGGCGGGGGCGGCCCGTTCGCCTCGCAGCAGAGTGAAATTCGCGGCGAGATCGCGTCCGCCGACCGTCCGGCGCTGGCGACGCTCTATGTCGCGCTGATGAGCGATCTGATGCTGACCCGCATGGGTGCGACCAGCGGCGACCTGATCGTCGAAGGCAGTTTCGCGGCCAACCCCCGCTATGCGATGTTGCTTGCCGCACTGCGCCCGTCGCAAACGGTGTTCGCAAGTTCCGATGCTGCCGGAACGGCGCGGGGCGCCGCGTTGTTGGCGAATTGGCCGGCGCCAGACTTTCGGCCGTCGTTGGTCACTGTGTACCCCCGGGCGATCGAAGGCCTGCACGGCTATCGGGATGCATGGACACGGGCGGTGCGCGAACGCTGATGTGGTCTGGTCACGTCATCAATGACCTATGCACGAGCCCCCTGCAGGACCGCCGATATTGAGCCGACGCGGCCCGATTCATCGGCGTCAACTCGAAAAGGTATATCTGTCCGAATGAACTATGCCGGATCGCTATAGCTGCTAGAGCGGCACGTAGATGTTTGCCGTTGTCGAATTGTAATAGCTTTTGGACTCAGCCAAAAAAGTCGTGCTGCGTCGCGGTATCGAGCGGCGGAGAGCGGTGGCGTGCTGAGGAGGGACAATATGCGTATTCCAGGTTTTCTGTTCAGCGCGGCGGTGATCGCGAGCGCGTTGGCATTGGGCGCGGCGCGCGCGGAGGATACGTTCAAGATCGGACTGATCGTGCCGATGACCGGCGGCCAGGCGTCGACCGGCAAGCAGATCGACAATGC
>NZ_JBARGP010000790.1:0-5413 GCF_049798375.1 Bradyrhizobium sp. | reverse complement strand
CGCCAGCAGCATGAAGGCGAGCGTGGCGCCCATCGGCCAGTTGTTGCCGCGCACGAACTGGTCGTAGACCGCAGGCGCCATCATCGTGAATCGGGGGCCGCCGAGCAGCACCGCGGTGGCA
Organism: Bradyrhizobium sp.; assembly: GCF_049798375.1. GTDB lineage: Bacteria > Pseudomonadota > Alphaproteobacteria > Rhizobiales > Xanthobacteraceae > Bradyrhizobium. Next base: position 5,292 of record NZ_JBARGP010000790.1, on the reverse strand, counting down.
TAGGTGTTCATGCACAGCACGAACACCAGGATCGAGCCGGCGGCGACGCCGGGCGCCGACAGCGGCAGGATCACGCGCCAGAAGATTCGCGCGCCCGAAGCGCCGAGATTGGCGGCGGCATCTTCCAGATCGCGCGGGATGCTCTCGATCACGGCGGACAGCGTCAGGATCATATAGGGCAGCACCACGGCGATGATGCCGACGATCACCGCTTTCGGCGTGTACATGATCTCGAGCGGCTCGGAGATGATGTGGAGCTTGAGCAGCACCAGGTTGACGAGGCCGCCGCGGGCGAACAGTGCCATCCATCCCGCGGAGCGCACGACATTGCCGACCAGTAGCGGAAACAATGTCGCGATCACCGCAAGGCTCTTCCAGCGGCTCTCGATCCGGCCGAGCCAATAGGCGGCCGGAAACGCGAGCACAAGCGTCAGCAAGGTGCAGAGCAGCGCGATGCCGAGCGTGGTCGCGATGATCTCCTGATAGTACGGATCGGTCGCCGCCTTGATGTAATTCTCCGGCGAGACCGCCTGGATCATCAGCTGCGTCGGGCTGAACTGGTTGAGCGATATCCGGAACATCAGGATCATCGGGCCGACCAGGAGCGCCAGCACCAGGAGACAGGCGGGGACGATCAGGAGTGCCATGGTGCAGTTTCCAAAGTTCTGATCGTCGTGATGCGAGGAACGTAGGATCGATTGAGCGCAGCGATACCCATCGTCTGGCCGAGCATATTGATCAGAGTGATGGGTATCGCTGCGCTCCACCCATCCTACGACAGCCGATTTCAGGAAACGACGGACTAGCCCTTGAACTCCTTGTTCCAGAAATCCTGCGTGCGCTGGGTGCGCCCGGCGGCATAGGCATAATCCGGCTTCAGCAGTCGCGCGCGCTCGGATTCAGTGAGGCTCACCTGCGCGGCGAGTTCCTGCGGCAGCACCGCGTCGGTCACGGTCGGCACATAGCCCATCCTGTCGGCGAAGCCGATCTGGGCCTTGGCATCCAGCATCGCATCCAGATAAGCGAAGCCACCCGGCTTATTCCGGGCGTTCTTCGGCACCGAAGCCTGGAACACGATCGCCGGCGCGCCCTCTTTCGCCACCACATGGCCGAGCGGGATGCCGGCCTTCTTCCACATGAAGCCGCGCGCCAGCCACATCGTGGTCAGCCACACCTCCTCCGACTTCAGCGCCGCCGCCAAGGCCTCGTTCGACGGATAGATCTTCACGTCGAGCGAGCGCCACTCCAGCAGCTTCTTCTCGGCCGGATCGAGATTGTTCGGGCCGCCACCGCCCGCGAGCGCCGCCGCCAGCGTGTTGTTGGGATAGAGAATGTCGGCAAGGCCGACACGGCCGCGCCATTTCGGATCCCAGAGGTCGGCAAAGGATTGCGGCGGCGTCTTCACTTGGTTGGTGTTGTAGAGGATCACCTGCGCCGAATAGATGTGCGGGATCGCGATGTCGCTGCGCAGTTCCGGAAACACCTTCCCGAGCCGCATCACTTGCTTGGCATCGACAGGATCGAACGTGCCGGTCTGCGCGACGATGTACATGTCGTTGTCCGACAAACACGCCACGTCCATCGAGCCGCGCCGGCTCTGCCGCTCCGCCAGCAGCTTGGTCTTGCGCGGATCGGCATTGGCCACGTCCTGCACGATCTCAAAACCTTTCGGCGCCATCAGCGGCTTGTCGATGATGTCGCTGAGCAGCTGGCCGTAATCGCCGCCCCAGGTGCCGACCACGACCTGGCCGCCATCGGCACGCGCGGTGGGAAGATTGGAGGCCAACGCAGCGGCGCCGGCGGTGGCGGAGAGAAAATGACGTCGTGAAATCATGGTGACCTCTCAGACATTAATGCAATGTTCGTGGAACAAGGCGCGGGGCCTTACAGTCCCATTGCAGAGAAACGCTGTCGTCCGGCTTCAGCGGGGCCAGCGGCTCACCGGCGCCCGGCGTCGGCTGCACGACGACCATGGCCTCCGCACCGACGGCGACGACATACTCGGTCTGCGCGCCCATATAGGTGACGGCCTTGAGCCGCCCCTGGATGCCATCGGCGCCGCCGGCCTTGAGCGCGATCCGCTCCGGCCGCAGCGCGAACGCGCTCGCATCCTTGCACTCATCGGCCGCGCTGTCGACCGGCAGCAAGAGGCCGCTATCGGTGCGGAACTGGGTAGCGCTCTCGCGGCGGCCGGTGAGGATGTTGCAGCGCCCGACGAAATCGGCGACGAATGCATCCTTCGGCGCATCGTAGAGCTCGCGCGGGGTGCCGATCTGGCGCACGCGGCCATTCTCCATGACCACCAGGCGATCGGCCATGGTCAGCGCCTCCTCGCGATCATGCGTGACCATCAAGGTGGTGAGGCCGAGCCGCTGCTGCAGCGAGCGGATCTCGAGCCGCACCTCCGCGCGCAGCTTGGCGTCGAGGTTCGATAACGGCTCGTCGAGCAGGAAGATGCGCGGGTTGATCACCAGCGCGCGGGCTAGCGCCACGCGCTGCTGCTGGCCGCCGGAGAGTTCTCGCGGCAACCGTTCGGCGAGATGCGACAGCCGCACCAGGTTCAATGCGTCTTCGACCTTGCTGCGGCGCTCGGTCGCATTCAGCCCGCGCATCTCCAGGCCAAAGCCGACATTGTCGGCCGCGCTCATGTGCGGAAACAGCGCATAGGACTGGAACACCATGCCGGTCGCGCGCTTGTAGGCGGGCAGCCGGGTCACGTCTTCCTTGTCGAACAGCACGCGTCCGCCCGACGGCGGCAGGAAGCCCGCGACCATGCGCAAGGTCGTGGTCTTGCCGCAGCCGGAGGGCCCGAGCAGCGCCACCAGTTCGCCCTCACGCACCACAAGGTCGAGTTCATCCACGGCCACCGATGCGCCGAAGCGCTTGGTCAGCTTCTCGATCGCGAGACTCGACATCAGACCACCCGCGACAGCTTGACGAAGCGGTCGGTTACTACCATCAGCAGGCCGACAAGGGTGATCTGCACGGTCGCGACCGCGGCCAAGGTCGGATCGATCCGGAATTCGAGATAGTTCAGCATCGCGACCGGCAGCGTGATCCGGCCGGGGCCGACCAGCAGCATCGACAGGTCGAGATTTTCGAAGCTCTGAATGAAGGAGAACATTGCGGCTGCGACGATGCCGGGCCGCATCATCGGCAGCGTGATACGGTGGAAGACGGTAAAGGGATTGGCGCCGAGATTGGCCGCCGCCTCCTCGGCACGGCGATCCAGTCCCTGCAGGCTTGCGACGACGAGGCGAACGGTCCACGGGATCGCCAGCAGCGTGTGCGCCGCGACCAGTCCGCCCGTCGTCGCCTTGATGTCGCGGTCGAAAAAATCTTCCGCCATCACATAGAACATATAAAGGCCGGAGCCCGCGACCACGCCGGGCACCGCGAGCGGCGCCAGCAGGAACGAACTGAGCGCCCCTCGCCCCGGAAATTCGCCGCGAACGATCGCGAGCGCAGCCATGGTGCCGATCGGCACGCCGATCGCCGCCGTCAGCAACGCGACCTCCAGACTGGTGGTCAGGCCGCGGAAGAACTCCGGCTTATGCCACGCATTCGCGTACCATTGCAGCGACAAGGCCGGTGGCGGAAAGCTGATGATCTCCTGCGCGAAGAAGCTCGTCACCACGATCATGAAGACAGGCGCAAAGATGATGAGATAGGCGACTGCAATCAGCGTCCGCATCAGGACGCGGCCGAGCGACGGCTGATCCGTCAAACGGAGAAACATTGCAGATACCTTGTCACGCTGAGCATCCCACAAGCCCAGGACCAGATCCAAAAGCGGGCCGCACGCATCGTAGTCCGACGCCGCCCTTTTCGCCAAGCCCGCAGCGCGTGCATAACGTGATGCATCCAACCGCTTTTTGCGACGCCGCAGATGACGCGCTGCGTCGCGCGGGGGGCCGATCCGATGTGCGCGATCGTCTCATCAGCGCCAAGAAGCAAACTCGGGCGCGAGCCATCTATCATCCACAACCTCACACTGCATGACTCGAAGACGAATAGTTTTTGAGCAGCGCCTGCTCATTTCTTGAACCGGCACTGTCCAACTTTTTGTGCGCGCTCGGACAAGTCTGCAGGCGACATGCGCACTTAAGCTTTCCTTCGAGCCTGGACCGGAACGACGGCATCACAGCACCGTCGGGACCATGCGACCATCATCGAAGGAGCTGGCAACATGCAGAATTGGCTTTCCACCAAGGCGCGACGCGCCTGGCTTGCCGCGCTCGGCGCGGTCGTCGCCACAGGGCTACTGTCTCCCACCGACGTGCACGCAGCCACGCCCGCGGGCTGCGCAGCGCTGCAGGCCAAATATCCGGACTGGAAAGGCAAGACGCTGGTCAACGCCATCAACCCGCATACACCTGGCTATGAGGCGATCGATCCGAAGGACCCGAGTAAATATGTCGGGTTCGACATTGATCTCGGCGAAGCGATCGGCGACTGCCTCGGATTCAAGCTGACTTACAAGCCGGTGACGTTCGCCGCACTCCTGACCACGCTGGCGAGCGGCCAGGCCGACATCGTGATCTCCGACATCTACGCCACCAAGGAGCGCGCCAAGGCCGCCGACTTCATCACCTATTCCAAGGTGTTCGACGGCGTGCTGGTTGCCAAGGGCAATCCGAAGGGCATTCACGGCATCGACCTGACCTTGTGCGACGCGGCGGCCGCCGAGAACACCGGCTTCGTCGAGGTGCCGCTGGTGCAGGACATGGCGCCGAAGTGCAAGGAAGCCGGCAAGCCGGAGCCGACCCTGCAGCTCTATGAAAACAACGCTAACTGCATCCAGGCGATCCTCGCCGGCCGCGCCGACACCTACATCAACGACGTCAACACGGTGGACCAGGCGGTGAAGGCCAATCCGGACAAGCTGGAGAAGGCGATCGCGGTGACCATCCCCTATTCCGTCGGCATCGGCGTGCCCAAGGACAAGCCGCAATTCCGCGACGCCGTCATGGCCGCGCTTATCGAGGTGCAGAAGGCCGGCATCCACCAGGAGCTATTGAAGAAGTGGGAGCTCGATCCGGCGAACTACAAGGAGCCGGACCTGCTAATGGCGGACTAAGCGATATCACTTGGGCTCAAGCGGCATCGGCGGTGCACCCTCTCCCCTTGCGGAAGAGGGTGCCGGAGATGCGAAGCATCGTAGGCGGGTGAGGGTCTCTCTCCGCGAGCGACAACGCCGAGACAGACCCCTCACCCGCCGCGAATTTCGCTTCGCTCATTCGCGCCACCCTCTCCCACAAGGGGAGAGGGTGCACCGAGTGCGCGGATGCT
>NZ_JBARGP010000789.1:0-1799 GCF_049798375.1 Bradyrhizobium sp. | reverse complement strand
GCGACCGGCGCGACCAAGTGGAACGATCCGAAGGCGTTCCCGTGGACCATGGGCTGGCAGCCGAGCTACCAGGCGGAATCGCGGATCTATGCGAAATACATTCTGAAGGAGAAGCCGGACGCCAAGATCGGCCTGATCTATCAGAACGATGATTTCGGCAAGGACTATCTCAAGGGCTTAAAGGACGGTCTCGGCGCCAAGGCGGCCTCGATGATCGTCGCCGAGGAGGCTTACGAAACTTCGGAGCCGTCGATCGACAGCCATATCGTCAAGCTCAAGGCCTCCGGCGCCGACACCTTCTACAGCATCACCACGCCAAAATTCGCGGCGCAGGCGATCAAGAAGGTGGCGGAGCTCGACTGGCATCCGCTGCAGATCGTCGTCAACGTCTCGGCCTCGGTCGGCGGCGTCATCAAGCCCGCCGGCTATGAGAATGCGCAAGGCATCCTGTCGGCTGCCTATGCCAAGGACGGCGCCGACCCTCAGTGGGACAACGATCCTGGCATGAAGAAATTCCTGGATTTCCTCAAGCAGTATTATCCTGACGGCAACAGGGTCGACAGCTCGACCGTCTACGGGTATGGCGCGGCGCAGACGCTGGTGAAGGTGCTGCAGATGTGCGGCGATGATCTGACCCGCGCCAACGTGATGAAGCAGGCCGCAAGCCTGAAGGACTTCGAGCCCGACACGCTGTTACCTGGCGTCAAGATCAACACGTCCGCCACCGACTTCGCACCGATCGAGCAACTGCGGATGCAGCGGTTCAAGGGTGAAAAGTGGGAGCCGTTTGGCGACATCATCAGCGGCGAGCTGAAGGACTAGACGCGTTCAGTCCGCTGCGCCTGCAGCGGATACCATCGAGGCCCAACAAGCCCCCTGCGCGATAGCGCAGGGGGCTTTGTTTTTGCCATTGCACCGCCGAACACAGATGTCATCCCGGCCACGCGAAGCGCGAGCCGGGACCCATACGCCGCGGCGGGATTGGTTATGCTAAGCTGTCTGCTCCAGCAGAGCCAATTACGCGCATTGGCGGGTATGGATCCCGGCGTTCGCCGGGCCGGGGCGGAAGCCGGGGCGACCAATTCCGCTCAACTCCATCCCGCACCGCACGCACGCTGGCGCATGCGGCCTTTGTCGCATGCGCCCTCGCCTGCGATTCCTGATACACTCGCAAGCTCAAGAAGAGCCTTCGCTAAAGAGGGCCGACGACACGTCATCGCAAAATCATGACCAAGGGAGGAATGCAAACATGATCCTCACGCGAAGAGCCGCGCTTGCGTCGGCTGCGTTCGTTATCCTCGGCGGCACCGGCACGGCACGCGCCACCGACAAGAAGTATGATGCCGGTGCCTCCGACACCGAGATCAAGGTCGGCAACATCATGCCTTATAGTGGGCCGGCATCGGCCTACGGCATCATCGGCAAGACCGAAGCGGCCTATTTCCGAAAGCTCAATGCCGAGGGCGGCATCAATGGCCGCAAGATCAACTTCATTTCCTATGACGATTCCTACTCGCCGCCGAAGGCCGTCGAGCAGGCCCGCAAGCTGGTCGAGAGCGACGAGGTGCTCCTGATCTTCAATTCGCTCGGGACGCCATCCAACTCGGCGATCCACAAATACATGAACGCCAAGAAGGTGCCGCAGCTCTTCGTCGCCACCGGCGCCACCAAGTGGAACGATCCGCACAACTATCCCTGGACCATGGGCTGGCAGCCGAGCTACCAGTCGGAGTCGCGCATCTACGCAAAATATCTGATGAAGGAGAAGCCCGACGCCAAGATCGCCGTGCTCTACCAGA
>NZ_JBARGP010000788.1:0-7349 GCF_049798375.1 Bradyrhizobium sp. | reverse complement strand
CGCTGGTGGCCAAAGGCCTGCTGTCGACCAAGGCACGGGTCGGCACTGTCGTGCTCGCCCGCGCCGACTGGAACATGTTCGACGCCGACGTGCTGGCCTGGCATCTCGATGCCGGCATCGACAAGCGCTTTCTTTCCGATCTGGCCGAGATCCGTCTCGCGGTCGAGCCGCGCGCGGCCGCGCTCGCCGCCGAGCGGCGTACCGAAGACGATCTCGCCGCCATGCGTCGGGCGATGGAACGGATGACGCTGGAGCCGTCGACCTCGATCGCCTTTGCGGAAGCCGATCTCAGCCTGCATGTCGCGCTCGCCAATGCCTCGGGCAATCCCTTCATGCGCTCGATCGGCGCGGTGATCGAAGCCGCGCTGCGCGCGTCCTTCGTGCTGAGCGCCCCGGTCGAGACCGAGGATCGCGAGACGGTGCTGTCATGGCACCGGCGCATCATCGATGCGATCGCGGCGCACGACACGGAAGCGGCCTCGGCTGCAATGATCGAAGTCATTCACAACGGCCGCCGGCGCCACGCGCAGGCCGTCGCACGCACGGACCACGAATGAGCGACGATTCCAAGAAACCGCTGCGTAGCCAGGCGTGGTTCGGCCGCCAGGACAAGATGGGCTTCTATTATCGCTCGTTCCTGAAGAACAGCGGCACGCCCCAGGATCGCTTCGATGGCCGGCCGGTCATCGGCATCTGCAACACCTGGTCCGAACTGACGCCCTGCAACGCGCATTTCCGCATCATCGCCGAGCACGTTCGTCAGGGCGTGCTCGATGCCGGCGGCTATCCGCTGGAGTTTCCGGTCTCTTCGCTTGGTGAAGTCACCATGCGCCCGACCGCAATGCTGTTCCGCAATCTCGCCTCGATGGATGTCGAGGAGGCGATCCGCGCCCATCCGCTCGACGGCGTCGTGCTGCTGATGGGCTGCGACAAGACCACGCCGGCGCTGCTGATGGGCGCGGCCTCGGCCGATCTGCCCGCCATCGGCGTCTCCGGCGGTCCACAGCTGCGCGGCGTCTATCGCGGCCAGATCATCGGCTCCGGCACCAACATCATCTCGATGAGCGAGCAATTGCGCGCCGGCGAGATCACGCTCAAGGAATTCCACGAGGCCGAAGCCGGAATGAACCGCTCGGCCGGCAGCTGCATGACCATGGGCACGGCCTCCACCATGGCCTCGATGGTGGAAGCGCTCGGGCTCGGCCTGCCGGAGAATGCCGCGATCCCGGCCGCCGACGCGCGGCGCAATCTGCTGGCGCGCATGTCCGGCCGACGCATCGTCGAGATGGTCGGCGAAGACCTCAAGCCCTCCGACATTCTGACGCGCGACGCGTTCGAGAACGCGATCCGCACCTTGGCCGCGATCGGCGGCTCGACCAATGCGGTGGTGCATCTCCTAGCGATCGCCGGCCGCGTCGGTGTCGAGCTGAATCTCGCCGATTTCGACCGGCTGTGCCGCGACGTGCATTGCCTGGTCGATCTGATGCCGTCGGGACGCTTCCTGATGGAGGACTTCTATTACGCCGGAGGCTTGCCGGCAGTGCTGCGCGTGCTCGGCGAGCGTGGTCTCCTGCACAAGGAGGCGCGCACCGTGAATGGCAAGTCGCTGTGGGAGAATGTCGCCGCGGCGCCGAATTGGAATGCGGAGGTCATCACCCCGTTCGAGACGCCGTTCAAGACGGAGGCGGGGATCGCGATCCTGAACGGCAACCTCGCGCCCAACGGCGCCGTCATCAAGCCGTCAGCCGCCTCGCCGGAACTGATGAAGCACACCGGCCGCGCCGTGGTGTTCGAGAGCGTCGAGGAGATGCACGAGGCAGTCGACGACGAGAGCCTCGACATCGATGCCTCCTGCATCATGGTGCTGAAACATTGCGGCCCCAAGGGCTATCCCGGCATGGCCGAGGTCGGCAACATGCCGCTGCCGGCAAAATTGCTGCGTCAGGGCGTGCGCGACATGATCCGCATCTCGGATGCACGGATGTCGGGCACCGCCTACGGCACCGTGGTGCTGCATGTCGCGCCTGAAGCGACCGTCGGCGGCCCGTTGGCGCTGGTGAAGAACGGCGACATGATCACGCTCGATGTCGATGCCCGCTCGCTGCATCTGCATGTCAGCGACGAGGAGCTGGCCGCGCGCCGCGCCGCATGGACGCCGCCGCAGCCGCATGCGGCCCGTGGCTACCAGAAGCTCTATGTCGATCACGTGCTGCAGGCCGATCGCGGCGTCGATTTCGATTTCCTGGTCGGCCGCAGCGGCTCGCCCGTGCCGCGCGACAATCACTAACGAGGTGCCGATGACCACAACCGCCAAGAAACACTACAAGGGCGTCTTTCCGGTGGCGCCAACCGTGTTCGATGCCGACGGCCGCCTCGACCTCGAGGGCCAGAAGCGCGCGATCGATTTCATGATCGATGCCGGCTCGCACGGCGTCTGCATCCTCGCCAATTTCTCCGAGCAGTTCGTGCTGACCGACGATGAGCGCGATCTCGTCATGACCACGGTGCTGGAGCATGTCGCCGGTCGCATCCCCGTGGTCGTCACGACCACGCATTTCTCGACCTTCATCTGTGCCGAGCGCTCGCGCCGCGCGCAGGACAAGGGCGCGGCGATGGTGATGGTGATGCCGCCCTACCACGGCGCGACGTTCCGCGTGCCTGAGGGCGCGATCTACGACTTCTATCGCGGCGTCTCGGATGCGATCTCGATTCCGATCATGGTGCAGGATGCGCCGGTGGCGGGCACGCCGCTGTCGGTCGCCTTTCTTGCCCGCATGGCCAAGGAGATCGAGAACCTGGCTTACTTCAAGGTCGAGGTGCCGCGCGCGGCCGAGAAGCTGCGGGCGCTGATTGATGCCGGAGGGGCGGCGATCGAAGGTCCGTGGGACGGCGAGGAGGCGATCACCTTGATGGCCGATCTCGACGCCGGCGCCACCGGCGCGATGACCGGCGGCGGCTACCCCGACGGCATCCGCCAGATCATGGATCCTTATTTCGCGGGTAAGCGTGAGCAGGCGATCGATGCCTATCAGCGCTGGCTGCCGCTGATCAACTACGAGAACCGGCAGGCCGGCCTTGCCGCCTGCAAGGTGCTGATGAAGGAGGGCGGCGTCATCAAGCACGACACGCTGCGGGCGCCGCAGCCGGCGATGCACCCGGCGACGCGTGCCGGGCTGATCGAGATCGCACGCCGGCTCGATCCGGTCGTGCTGCGCTGGGGACGCTGAGATGAGCGGGCTTCGTGTCGCCATCGTTGGTTTCGGCAAGATCGCGCGCGACCAGCACGTGCCGGCGATCGCGGCTACGCCGGGCATCACGCTGGCCGCGGTCGCGAGCCGCAACGCCTCGCTATCGGGCCTGCCGCATTTCGCGACCATCGAGGAGCTGCTGCGCGACGGCCCGGAGATCGACGCAGTCGCACTGTGCACGCCGCCGCAGGTGCGCTGCCAGCAGGCCGTCGCTGCGCTGAAAGCGGGCAAGCATGTGATGCTGGAGAAACCGCCCGGTGCGGCGGTGACCGAGCTCGATCCGCTGATCGCGCTCGCGACCGAGCAGCGCCGCACCTTGTTTGCGACCTGGCATTCGCGTTACGCGCCCGCGGTCGCGCCCGCGCGCGCCTGGCTCGCCGAGCGCCGCATCGACAAGGTCCAGATCAACTGGAAGGAAGACGTGAGGGTCTGGCATCCCGGCCAGCGCTGGATCTGGGAGCCTGGCGGGCTCGGCGTGTTCGATCCCGGCATTAACGCGCTGTCGATCCTGACCCGTATTTTGCCCACGCAGCTGTTCGTCACCGCAGCGGAGCTGTCATTCCCGTCGAATTGCGCTGCGCCGATCGCGGCCGATATCACAATGACTGACACCAGCGGCCTGCCGATCGCGGCTGCGTTCGATTTCCGCCAGACCGGCCCGCAGAGCTGGGACATCATCGTCGACACCGACGGCGGGCAGCTCGTGCTGTCGCGCGGCGGCGCCCGCCTGGCCATCGCCGGCAAGACGCTGGTCGAGGCGCCGGACGAGGAATATCTCGGGCTTTATCGCCACTTCGTGGAGCTTGCTGCAACCAGCACCAGCGATGTCGACCTGTCGCCGTTGCGGCTGGTCGCGGACGCGTTCCTGCTCGGCAGCCGCCGCATCGTCGAACCCTTCGAGGACTGACGCATGGCGAACGCGCGCATCACCCGGGATGTCTTCGGCACGCTGCCCGACGGCCGCGCCGTCGATCGCGTCGTGCTGCATGGAAGCAACGGCTTCGAGGCGCGCATCATCACCTTCGGCGCTGCGTTGCAGGCGCTGATCGTGCCGGACCGTGCCGGCTGCTGCGACGACGTGGTGCTCGGCCATGACAATCTGGCTGGCTATGTCGACAGGCGGCAGTTCTTTGGCGCCACCGTCGGCCGTTATGCCAACCGCATTGCGCATGGTCGCTTCGTGCTCGATGGTGAGACCATCCAGCTCAACGTCAATAACGGCCCGAACGCCTTGCACGGCGGCCCCGATGGCTTCGACCGCAAGCTCTGGCAGATCCTCGCGATCGATGAGGGCGAGCAGCCCGCGGTGACCTTGCACTATGTCAGTCCCGCGGGCGAGGAGAACTACCCCGGCCGGCTCGACGTGCGCCTGACCTACCGGCTCACCGGCCCGACCGAGCTGTCGCTCGCGTTCGAAGCGCGCACCGACCGTCCGACCGTCGTCAATCTCACCAATCACAGCTTCTTCAATCTCGAAGGCCTGACGCAGCTCTCCAACATTCTCAGCCATGAGCTGATGATCGCGGCCGACGCGTTTCTCGCCATCGACGACACCGCCATCCCGCTGCCCGGGCCGCCGCGCACCGTGGACGGCACGCCGTTTGATTTCCGCAAGCCGACCGCGATCGGCGCCCGCATCCGCAACGACGACCCGCAGCTCCGCGATGCCTCTGGCTACGATCACAATTACTGCCTGCGGGACGGGCAGGGCGTGCGGCTGGCCGCGCGGGTCGTCGCGCCGCGCGCGGGGCGGGTGCTGGAACTGCTGACCGACCAGCCGGGCGTGCAATTCTATTCGGGCAATTACCTCAATGGCGGCAGTGGCGGCAAAGGGCAGCTCTATCGCCAGTCGGATGCGCTCTGCCTGGAGCCGCAGGTCTGGCCCGACACGCCGAACCGGCCGGATTTCCCGAGTGCGCGGCTGACGCCTGACCAGGTCTATCGTCATCACAGCGTCTACCGCTTCTCGACCACGGGCGCCGCCGCGACCTCGGGCGCCGTCGTATGATGGAGCAGGTGCCGACCTCCGTTCTCTGCGACGCGCATTGCCATCTCGGCGAGGGACCGACCTATGACGTCGCGACCGGCACCGCTTGGTGGTTCGATATCCGCGAAGGCAAGCTGTTCGAGGCGCAACTCGGCAGCGGGCAGCTCCGCGTTCATGCGCTGGGCCGGATGGCGAGCGCGCTCGGCCGCATCGATGCCGAACGCCAGCTGATCGTCGCCGAGGACGGTCTCTACATCCGCACCATCGCCGATGGCGCGCTGTCGCTGTATCGGGCGCTGGAGGCCGACAATCCGGTCACCCGCTCCAACGATGCGCGCGTGCATCCCTCCGGCACGTTCTGGATCGGCACCATGGGCCGCCACGCCGAGCGCGGGGCGGGTGCGATCTATGCGCTGCATCGTGGCGAGATCGTGCTTCTGTTTCCCAACGTCAGCATTCCCAATGCGATCTGTTTCTCGCCCGATGGTCGCATTGGCTACTTCGCCGATTCCGCCGAGAATGTGCTCTATCGCGTTGGCCTCGACCCGGCGACGGGACTGCCGTCCGGCGCGCCCGAGTTGCTGTTGCGGCAGCGCGGCACCGGCGACATCGACGGCGCGGTGGTCGATGCCGACGGGTTGATCTGGAACGCCTGCTGGGGCGGCGGCTGCGTCGACGTCTACAGCCCGCAAGGCGCGCTTCTGCGCAGCATCGCCGTGCCGGCCCGGCAGGCGAGCTGTCCGGCCTTTGTCGGCGCGGACCTGTCGCGCCTGCTGGTGACTTCGGCTTGGCAGGATATGGATGAGGCGGCGCGATCAGCCGATCCCGGACACGGTCAGACTTTCCTGCTCGAGGTCGGTGCGCATGGCCGTGCCGAGCCCGACGTCAGGCTCGCAAGTTAAGAAGGAGGGACCAGAGTAAGGCTTGTATCGCCAACGATGTTGTCGGAACCGTGATTTGGTGATCATACGTTCCGTTGTTCAATCTCCAATTGAAGAAACAGAGGGGAGTAAACTATGTCAGGATTGAAGACGATTGCCGCGGCGGCCCTGGCCGGCCTCGGCATGATGGCGCTGAGCACCGGCGCCTTCGCCCAGGCCAAGCCGACGATCGGCATCGCGATGCCGACCAAATCGTCGGCGCGCTGGATCGACGACGGCAACAACATGGTCAAGGTGCTGAAAGAGCGCGGCTACAACACCGACCTGCAATACGCCGAGGACGACATTCCGAACCAGCTCTCGCAGGTCGAGAATATGGTGACGAAGGGAGCCAAGGTGCTGGTGATCGCGGCGATCGACGGCACCACGCTGTCGGACGTGCTGAAGCAGGCCAAGGCGGCCGGCATCACCGTGATCGCCTATGACCGCCTGATCCGCGATACGCCGAATGTCGATTATTATGCGACCTTCGACAACTTCCAGGTCGGCGTGCTGCAGGCCCAGTCGATCGTGGACAAGCTCGGTTTGAAGGACGGCAAGGGACCGTTCAACATCGAACTGTTCGGCGGCTCGCCGGACGACAACAATGCCTACTTCTTCTACAATGGCGCGATGTCGGTGCTGCAGCCCTATCTGGATTCCGGCAAGCTCGTTGTGCAGTCGGGCCAGAAGGGCATGGACAAGGTCGCGACCCTGCGCTGGGACGGTGCCACCGCCCAGGCCCGCATGGACAACCTGCTCAGCGCCTATTACGGCAACAAGCGCGTCGACGCCGTGCTGTCGCCCTATGACGGCCTCTCCATCGGCATCATCTCGTCGCTGAAGGGCGTCGGCTATGGCAGCGGCAACCAGCCGATGCCGGTGATCAGCGGACAGGACTGCGAGGTCCCGTCGATCAAGGCGATCCTGCGCGGCGACCAGTATTCGAGCATCTTCAAGGACACCCGCGATCTCGCCAAGGTGACCGCGGACATGGTCGATGCCGTGCTCACCAAGAAGGAGGTCAAGGTCAACGACACCAAGACCTACAACAACGGCGTCAAGGTGGTTCCGGCCTACCTGCTCAAGCCCGTGGTGGTGGATAAGAGCAACTGGGAAAAGACCCTGATCGACTCCGGCTATTACAAGAAGTCGCAGTTCGAATAAACTCGATCCTCCCGGCAGGCGAGGCTA
>NZ_JBARGP010000787.1:0-3078 GCF_049798375.1 Bradyrhizobium sp. | reverse complement strand
TCGTTCGACAAGGCCAACCGCACCTCGGCCTCCGCCGCGCGCGGTCTTGGACTGACGCAATCGCTGCCGATCTTCGCCGAGATCCGTTCCTCGCTCGGACTGCCGGTGCTGACCGACGTGCATGACGCCGGCCAGTGCGCCGAGGTGGCGCAGGCAGTGGACGTGCTGCAGATCCCGGCCTTCTTGTGCCGACAGACTGATCTGCTCCTCGCCGCAGCCGCCACGGGGCGGGTGGTCAACGTCAAGAAGGGCCAGTTCCTGGCGCCGTGGGACATGGCCAATGTGGTGGCGAAGCTCGTCAGCGGCGGCAATCCCAATGTGCTGGTGACCGAGCGCGGCGCCTCGTTCGGATACAACACGCTGGTCTCCGACATGCGGTCGCTGCCGATCATGGCGCGCACCACAGGCGCGCCCGTCATCTTCGATGCCACCCATTCGGTGCAGCAGCCGGGCGGGAAGGGGACCTCCTCGGGCGGCGAGCGCGAATTCGTGCCCGTGCTCGCACGCGCGGCGGTCGCGGTCGGCGTCGCCGGCGTCTTCATCGAGACCCATCCCGATCCGGATCGCGCGCCTTGCGACGGGCCGAACATGGTGCCGCTGGCCGAGTTCGAGGGCCTGCTGCGGACGCTGATGGCGTTCGACGCGATTGCCAAAGGCGATGCTGCCAAAGGTGCTGGGCGCTGATGCATCAGCCCGTGGCCCGGCCGGCATCCGAGCAGACGTTTTCGCCTGTCATCAACATCATCGCGCTGGCGAGCTTCTCGGCCGCGCTGTCGACCCGCGCGCTGGATCCGGTGCTGCCGCATGTCGCGGAAGACTTCGCCATCAGCATCACCACGGCGGCGAGCATCGCGGCCGGCTACGCGCTGATCTACGCGCTGGTGCAGCCGGTGATCGGCGCCGCGGCCGACCTGTTCGGCAAGGCGCGGCTGATGACGATGTGCCTGGCGCTGCTCGGCGTCGCCTGCATCCTCGGTGCGCTCGCGACCTCGTTCGCGGCGCTGTTCGCCACCCGCATCCTGGCCGGCATCGCCTCCGGCGGCGTGTTTCCGGTTGCGCTCGGGCTGACCTCGGATCTGGTGGCGCCGGCCAAGCGCCAGGTCGCGATCGGACGCACCTTGGCCGGCTCGATGACCGGCAACCTGCTCGGCGCGACGGCGTCGGGCGTCATCGGCGACTTCATCGGCTGGCGCGGCGTGCTGGTGATCATCGGCGCGCTCGGCCTGATCGCAGCCGTCGCGGTCGCGGCCGGCTTTCGCGGCGCCAAGCTGACCCACACGCCGACCACCGATCTGAAAGCCTTGCGCAAGGGCTATCGCACCATCTTCACCAACCCGAACGCCCGCTATTGCTTCTCGGCCGTGTTCGTCGAAGGCTGCTGCGTGTTCGGGCTGTTTCCGTTCCTCGCGGCCTTCCTGTTCGATCTCGGCGAAAGATCGCTCTCGATCGCCGGCATCGTGATCGCGGGCTTTGCGGTCGGCGGCCTCGTCTACACCATGACGGTGTCGCGGCTGCTGCCGCGGCTCGGCGTCGGGGGCATGATGATCGCGGGCGGCGCGCTGGTCGCGCTGCAACTGGTCGCGCTGGCCTTCGGCCCAGGCTGGAAGCTGCAGTTCGGCAGCATGCTGCTGATGGGCTGGGGCTTCTATTTGATCCATGGCTGCCTGCAGGTATTCGCCAGCGAGCTGTCGATCGAGGCGCGCGCGACCGCGATGTCGCTGCACTCGTTCTTCTTCTTCATGGGCCAGACGGTCGGCCCGATCGCCTATGGCTTCGGCATCAGCCATGCCGGCAAGCAGCCGACGTTGATGGCCGCGGCCGGCCTGATGGTGGTGCTCGGCTTTGCCTGTGCCGCGTTCCTGCGCTCGCGGCCGCCGGCGGATGCCCATAGCACATCCAGTCCATCTCGGATCTGAGCCAGCAAACCCGGTCTCGAACGCGGGGTTGGATCTGCGCGGCTGAAACATCGGGATGGCGCTTTCGTTGCTGACAGAGGTTGCTGCCGGACGCGATGCCGCCGTCTCGCGGCGCATGTTGCGTCCGAGTCTTGCTAATGGACCGCCCTCTCAAAGACAGAGGGCGCGGGGAATGCCGGGCGCTGGCCGCACCCATGGCCCGCCAGCGAAAAAAATGCTGGCGGCAGGTACCACAGGTTCAGCCGAGACATCCCGGCATTCCCCCGCGCGATCGCTTTACGGCGTATATCGCGATCTCCCCGGTGCGCCGGGCTTTTTGGCCACCGTCACCTGCGCGACGCGCGAAGCGTCGTCGCAAGCTTGACATCAGCGTCGGGATGCCAGGACCACGCGACTTGACCGTGCGCATCGTGCTGTTCGTCGGCGTGGATCACCACGCTGCAACATCGACACGCCCACCGCATCCCGCCTCAACGTCCGTGACGACCGCGAAGCGCCCCTCATGTGAGACGGGATGGGGGCAATCAACCACGAATTCTGATAAAAAGAACGAAGAATCTTTGCAGCGGGAAGGCTGGACGGTCTGATCCATTTGAACCGTCGGGCGAAATGAGTTTTTCGGCGCAATCTATTTTTCGATGCCGATCGACCGCCACATTGGGTAAGGCGGGGAATTGTCCATCTGTGCTCAATGGATGCTGGTGAGTCGCTCGATGGGCGGGCCACGTCTTGGACACCCGAGGCCAAGAGCTTCGACCAATTGAGGATGCGAGCGAGCTTGGATAGCGGGCTGTCAAGGGATTGATGAGCAAGTGAAAAAAACCGAGACACGCTTCAGACGTGTGGAATGATGCTCTTCCATTGAAGAGTGAATTGCAGGGGTGAGGACGGGGCATTGACCAGCTTCTACGAGCGGCCGATTCTCAATCGCCCTATGCGGCGCCGCAATGGCATCATCCGCTGGACGACCACGGCCAGCGAGGAAGAGTGCGAGGGAAGCTTACCGAAGCTGTTGAGAGTAGGGGTCCGCGAACGGAGGGCGAGTTCGATTTGCCAGAATTCAAATGAATCGCCAGCCCGAGATATTTAGCTAAACTTGTGGTGATCCTCCACGTCGGAAGAAGCTTGGAATTGGCGAGCATGGAATGGCTGGACTCTATGT
>NZ_JBARGP010000786.1:0-4703 GCF_049798375.1 Bradyrhizobium sp. | reverse complement strand
CTGACGGCGCGCGCCGACCGCATCGAGCGGCGCAGCGATGGCTCCTATGCATTGCTCGACTACAAGACCGGGCAGCCGCCGACCGGCAAGCAGGTGCGGATGGGGCTGTCGCCGCAGCTCACGCTTGAAGCTGCGATCCTGCGCGAGGGCGGCTTCGAGGGAATTCCGGCCGGCAGCCTGGTCGGCCAGCTCACTTACGTCAGGCTCTCCGGCAACAATCCGCCGGGCGAGGAGCGCGTGCTGGAATTGAAGATCAACAAGGGCGACGAGCCGCAGCCGCCGGACGCCGCCGCCCGCGAAGCGCGCGACAAGCTGGAGGCGCTGATCCGCCGCTTCGAGGATGAGAACCAAGCGTATACTTCGCTGAACCTGTCGATGTGGGCGAACCGTTATGGCGCCTATGACGATCTGGCGCGGATCAAGGAATGGTCGGCCGCCGGCGGATTGGGGATCGAGGAATGGTGAAGGCGCCCCGCCCGATTCCGAATGCCGTGCGCGAGGCGCAGACCCGCGCCTCGAATCCCGCTGCATCGGCTTTCGTGTCCGCCAACGCTGGTTCCGGCAAGACGCACGTGCTGGTGCAGCGCGTGATCCGGTTGCTGCTCGACGGCGTGCCCCCGGAAAAGATCCTCTGCATCACCTTCACCAAGGCAGCCGCCGCCAACATGGCCGAGCGGGTGTTCTCCACCCTCGGCCACTGGGTCACGCTCGACGATGAAGCGCTCGACGAGGCGATCCGCCAGTCAGGCATTCCGCAGTCGAACGCCAGACTGCGTACTGCTGCGCGAAAACTGTTCGCAAGCGCGCTGGAGACCCCGGGCGGGCTGAAGGTGCAGACCATCCACGCGCTGTGCACGCGGCTGCTGCAGCAGTTTCCGTTCGAGGCCAACGTGCCGGCCCGCTTCTCGGTGCTGGACGATCGCGACCAGACCGAGATGATGGAGCGCGCCAACCTGAGGGTGCTGCTGGATGCCGCGCGCGCGCCTGACAGCGGCATCGGCCGGGCGCTGCAGATCGCGATGGCGAGCGCGGCCGACGTCACCTTCAAGGACGTGGTGCGCGAGGCCTGCCTGAGCCGCGATCACTTCATGGCCTGGACCAATGGCGCCGGCCAGGTCGACGTTGCGGCCGAACAATTGTCGCGTGCACTCGGCGTGGCGCGTGACGACAGCCTTGCGGCCGTGGAGCGCGACATTGTCGAGGGCCCCAATCTGCCGCACTCGGATTGGCTGCAGATTGCGAGCCAGCTCGACACCAGCACCAAGGCCGACCAGGCACAGGCCTGTCGGCTGCGCGACGCGCTGCATTTTTCCGGCAGCGATCAGGTCGATGCCTATCTCTGCGTCTTCCTCACCGACAAGAGCGAGCCGCGCGCCTCCGTCGTCACCAAGAGCTTCATCAAGAGCAATCCAGGTCTCGGCGCGCTGTTCGAAGCCGAGGCGCGCCGGCTCGATGCTTTGATCGAGAAGCGGCGCGCTGTCGTGATGCGCGACCGCAGCCAGGCGCTGCTGCAGATCGCGACCGCGGCGGCCGCGAACTACCGGCGCGAGAAGGATGAGCGCGGGCTGCTCGACTATGACGACCTGATCGACAAGACGCTGGCGATGCTGAATCGCGTGGCCGCCGGATGGGTGCATTACAAGCTCGATCGCGGCGTCGATCACGTGCTGATCGACGAGGCGCAGGACACCAGTCCGCGACAATGGGAGATCGTCAACCACATCATCTCCGAATTCACCGCTGGCGCCGGCGCGCGCGACGGGTTGGTCCGCACCGTGTTCGCGGTAGGCGACGAGAAGCAATCGATCTTCTCGTTCCAGGGCGCACAGCCGCGTGAATTCGATGCGCAGCGTCGGCTGTTGCAGAAGCGCTTCACCGAGGCCGGGCTGAGCTTCGATCCCGTCGCCTTCACCTATTCGTTCCGATCGGGCACGGCGATCCTGCATTCGGTCGATCACGTCTTCCGCGACAAGCAGATCTACAGCAGCATCCATTCGCCCGATATCGGCTATCCCATTCACAACGCGCTTGAGGATGCCGGCCCCAGCATCGTCGAGCTGTGGCCGCTCGCCGAGCGCGACGATCGCGAGGATATCGAAGGCTGGCGCGCGCCGTTCGACGGCGTCGCCGTCACCAGCCCCGAGGTCAAGCTGGCGCGGCGCATCCAGCTCGAGATCAAGCGGCTGATCCGCGACGGCACGATGACCGGGCATGACCGCGTGCAGCGCCGCCTCAGCTACGGCGACATTCTCATTCTGGTGCGCCGGCGCGGCAACGCGTTCGACGCGGTGATCCAGGCGCTGAAGCACGCCGGCATTCCCGTCGCCGGCGCCGACCGGCTGAAGCTGACCGAGCACATCGCCATCATCGATCTGATGAACCTCGCCGACGCGCTGCTGCTGCCGCAGGACGATCTTGCATTGGCGACCGTGCTGAAGAGCCCGCTGTTCGGCCTTAATGACGACGACCTGTTTGCCCTTGCCTGGGGCCGCAAGGGCTCGTTGCGCGAGGCATTGGCGCAGCACGCGGAGACAGACGAAAAATTTCAGCGCGTGCTGAAGCGGCTGCAGCAATGCCAGCGCCGCGCCACCGACGAGACGCCGTTCGCCTTCTATGCCTGGCTGCTCGGCGGCGATGGCGGCCGCCGCCGCATCTTGGCGCGGCTCGGCCACGAGGCCAATGACGCACTCGACGAGTTCTTGGAGCTCGCGCTCGGCTATGAGCGCAAGGCGCCGGCCTCGCTGCAGGGCTTCATGGCCTGGCTGCGCGCTGCCGACACCGAAGTGAAGCGCGACATGGAGATTTCGCGCGACGAGGTCCGCGTCATGACGGTGCATGGCGCCAAGGGGCTCGAGGCCGCCGTGGTGTTCATGGTCGACACCACGTCGTCGCCGACGGATTCGCAGCGGCTGCGGCTGATCCATTTGCCGACCAGCGACGGGCACACGAAAGGCGAGGTCACGGTGTGGGCCGGCCGCAAGGCCGATGATCCCAGGGCGGTCGGGGAGGCGCGCACCGCGATGCTGGCCGAGACCGAGGACGAATATCGTCGCCTGCTCTACGTAGCGATGACGCGTGCCGCCGACCGGCTGATCATCGCCGGCTGCATGCCGGGCAACATGAACAACGTCCGCACGAATTGCTGGTACGACCTGGTCGCGCGCGGCCTCGATGCCTCAGGGCTGACGGTCGAGAGGATCGAAACGCCTGACGGCACCGTCAAGCGCTACGCGCGCGCCGAGGATATTGCGACCATTCCCGGCGATGAGGCCGAGAAGACAGCAGTCGATGCGATCGAGCTGCCGGTCTGGCTGCGTGCGGCGGTGGTCGAGACACCTGATAGCAATCAAGTGCTGCGCCCGTCGGACGCATCCGATGGCGCCGAGCTTCGCCCGCGGCCCGGCGCCGCCATCGTCGCCCGCACCCAGGCGATGCAGCGCGGCACGCTGGTGCACCGCCTGCTGCAATCGCTGCCCGATATTGCGGCCGACCGGCGCCGCGACGCCGCGCTGAAATATCTGGCCCGCAATGCCGCCGACTGGCCGGAGGCCGAGCGTATCAAGCTGGCGGAGCGCGTGCGCGGCGTCATCGACGATCCGCGCTTTGCAGCGGTGTTCGCCGACGGCAGCCGCGCCGAGGTCTCGATCGTCGGCCGGCTGTCGCTGCCCGAACAGCCGCAGGCGTTGATCTCCGGCCAGATCGACCGGCTCGTCGTCACCGAGACCGAGGTCCTGATCATCGACTTCAAAACCAACCACGAGCCGCCCACGACGCTTGCCGGGGTGCCGCAGGCCTATGTCCGCCAGCTCGCGCTGTACCGCGCGGTGCTCGGCCGGCTCTATTCCGGCCGGACCGTGCGGGCCGCCCTGCTTTGGACCGAAACCCCTGAAGTGATGGAGCTTTCCGCCTCCGCGCTGGATGCGGAGCTTGCATTCCCCGCACGGGTGGGTGACTCGGCTTGACCCGGCAACAGGCCATTCATACTTTGATCCGCATGATCCCGGGGCGCGATTCCCGCGCCTCCTCCTGAAACGAACGAGGTAATCCCATGGCCGTCAGCAAGGTTTCCGACAGCGACTTCGAGACCGAGGTGCTCAATGCCAACGGCCCGGTCGTGGTCGACTTCTGGGCTGAGTGGTGCGGCCCCTGCCGCATGATCGCACCAGCGCTGGACGAGATCGCGGGCGCGATGGGCGACAAGGTCAAGATCGTCAAGCTGAACGTCGACGAAAGCCCGAAGACGGCATCCAAGTATGGCGTGATGTCGATTCCGACCCTGATGATCTTCAAGGGTGGCGAGATGGCCTCCCGCCAGGTCGGCGCCGCACCGAAGGCGAAGCTGCAGCAGTGGATCAGCTCTGCGGTCTGATCCGCGCGCAGTTTCCGCTATCTGTTTTTGAGGACGGCCGGCACATCGCCGGCCGTTCGCCGTTGAGAAGGGGTGTTTTGTCGCGTTTTCGAGGTTTTGCCCGCCGTGCCCACCCGCCCCCGCAAATCCGCTTCCAAGAGTTCTCTGCAGGCGATGGAGGCGCGTTCGGTCGACGCAATCCCGCAAGGCAAGGAGTGGCAGTACGAGCCGAAATGGGACGGCTTCCGTTGCCTGCTGGCGCGCGAGGGCGAGCGCGTCACGATGACGTCGAAGGCGGGCGAGGATCTCACCCGCTATTTCCCCGAGGTGGTCGCGGCCGCCGAGAGACTGAAGG
>NZ_JBARGP010000785.1:0-2153 GCF_049798375.1 Bradyrhizobium sp. | reverse complement strand
GCGATCTCGAAGGCTTGCTGGCGCGGGCCACCGAGATCAAGCAGCCGAAGCGGCGTGAGGCCTTGATCGAGAACGCCGAGAAGGCGCGGATCTCGCGCCAGCTGGTGCTGCTCGACGACAAGGTCGCGCTCGAGGTGCCGCTCGACGACCTGGCCGTGCACGAGCCCGATCCGCGCAAGCTGATCGCCTTCCTGAAGGCGATGGAATTCTCGACCTTGACGCGTCGCGTCGCCGACTATTCGCAGATCGATCCGGCCGACGTCGCTGCCGATGCGCAGTTGAAGAGTGGGGCGTCCACCGCTGCCTCCCTTCCCTCCCCCCTTGTGGGGGAGGGTCAGGGAGAGGGGTCTCACAAAGACGGTGCCTCGGGGTTACCCCCCTCCCCGTCCCTCCCCCACAAGGGGGGAGGGAGCTCCCAAAGACGCACCGGTGATCTCAGGACCGACAAAACCGCCAGCGGCAAAGGCACGCCGGTGGCGCTCGCCGCTGCGCGCGCCGAGCAAGCCAAGTCCGCCCCCATCGATCGCGGCAAGTACCAGACCATCCGTAGCCTCGATCAGCTCAAGGCTTGGCTCGCGCGCGTCCACGATTTCGGCCATCTCGCTTTGGAGACCAAGGCCAGTTCGATCGACCCGATGCAGGCGGAGCTCTCGGGCATCGCGCTGGCGCTCGCGCCCAACGATGCCTGCTATATTCCGCTGGCGCACCGGCAGGCCGGCGATGGCGTCGGCCTGTTCGACGCAGGCTTGGCGCCAGACCAGATCGAGGATCGCGCCGCGCTCGATGTGCTGAGGCCGATCCTGGAATCGGCCGGCATTCTGAAGATCGGCTTCAATATCAAGTTCTGCGCCGTGCTGCTGGCGCAGTCGGGCATCACGCTCGTCAACACCGACGACGTGCAGCTGATGTCCTATGCGCTCGACGCCGGCCGCGGCTCGCAAAAGCTCGACTCCCTCGCCGAGCACAATCTCGGCCATGCCATCATCAGCCATGGCGAGCTGATCGGCAGCGGCAAGAACAAGCTGACCTTCGGCCAGGTCGCGATCGATCGCGCCACCGCCTATTCGGCCGAGGATGCTGATGTGGTTCTGCGGCTCTGGCACGTGCTGAAGCCGCGGCTGGTCGCCGAGCGCATGACTGCTGTCTACGAGACCCTGGAGCGGCCGCTGGTGTCGGTGCTGGCGCGCATGGAGCGCCGCGGCATCTCGATCGACAGACAAGTCCTCTCGCGGCTGTCGGGCGATTTCGCCCAGACCGCGGCGCGGGTCGAGGCCGAGCTGCAGGAATTGGCCGGTGAGCCGATCAATGTCGGCAGCCCCAAGCAGATTGGTGACATCCTGTTCGGCAAGATGGGCCTGCCGGGCGGCAGCAAGACCAAGACCGGCGCCTGGTCGACCTCGGCGTCGATCCTCGACGACCTCGCCGAGCAGGGTCACGAGCTGCCGCGCAAGATCCTGGAATGGCGCCAGGTCTCGAAGCTGAAATCGACCTACACCGACGCGCTGCCGACCTACGTCCATCCGCAGACCCATCGCGTTCACACCACCTACGCGCTGGCCGCGACCACGACGGGCCGCCTGTCGTCGAACGAGCCGAACCTGCAGAACATCCCGGTGCGCACCGAGGACGGCCGCAAGATCCGCCGCGCCTTCATCGCCACGCCCGGCCACAAGCTGGTCTCGGCCGACTATTCGCAGATCGAGCTGCGTTTGCTGGCCGAGATCGCCGACGTGCCGGTGCTGCGCGAGGCATTCCGCGACGGCCTCGACATTCACGCCATGACGGCGTCGGAGATGTTCGGCGTGCCGATCAAGGACATGCCGAGCGAGGTCCGCCGCCGCGCCAAGGCGATCAATTTCGGCATCATCTACGGCATCTCCGCGTTCGGCCTCGCCAACCAGCTCGGCATCGCCCGCGAGGAGGCCTCGGCCTACATCAAGAAGTATTTCGAGCGCTTCCCCGGCATCCGCGACTATATGGACCAGACCAAGGAGTTCTGCCGCAGGAATGGTTACGTCGCCACCTTGTTCGGCCGCAAATGCTACTACCCGGAAATCAAGGCGTCGAACGCCTCGGTGCGCGCCTTCAACGAGCGCGCCGCCATCAACGCACGGCTGCAGGGCACCGCCGCCGACATCATCCGCCGCGCCATG
>NZ_JBARGP010000784.1:0-5356 GCF_049798375.1 Bradyrhizobium sp. | reverse complement strand
GTTCAACAACGCTGAAATGAACGAGACGTCATATCATGCGACGCAAACCTATGGACTGCCTGTGGTCTACCCGGAGAACGTCGGCAGGCGCGAGGACTTCGGCCAGCTTGCGCCGGAGGCGGGCTATCTTCTGACTGCCGCATTCCCATCATTGACCCTCGATCAGGCCAATCAGATTCTGACGGACACGGAAGACCCAGGCGGCGGCTTTCTCGACGACGATTCGCCGTTCGGCGTCTACTCCCTCCTCAATCTCTACGCCGCCGGTGGACGCGCGGCGCAGCTTGCCAACAAGAACTGAACTCACCACAGCCGCATCGAGATCGATCCGCATTTGCGGCCTGTCTCGATGCCCGGCAACATTGGCCTACGGACGGGTCCCGGTGGTTACGCGGGATTAAGATTAACGAGCTGTTAAAAGAAGCCGGGGTACATTGGCTGCGACATTGCGAAGTTGCGTACCCACATGACGACATCACCGCCCTTTCCCGGCTTCGACGGGTTGCTGTCGCTCTCGCGCCGCGAGGGGGTCGACATCAGACCCACTTTGCTGCGCGTGCTGACGGACCTCTATGTCCAGACGCAGGCGCATTCCGCCGACGAGGAACGGCAGTTCGTCGAGTTGACCTCGCGCCTGATCGACGAGGTCGACGATGCAACCCGCGCCGCCGTGCGCGGCCGGCTCGCGATCTATCCCGCAGCCCCGATCGTGATCCTGCACAAGCTTGGCTTGCGTCCCGGATCGGCCGACCAGCCGATGCCGCTCGCGGCCCCGTTGCCTGCGGAGCTGCTGCAGTCCGCGCATGATCCGCTCGCTTCCGCGGCCAGCCTGTCGATGCAGCCGAAAGATGCCGCCGAGCTCGCGGAGATGTTCTTTCGTGCGGCCTCGAGCGAGCGTGCCGCGATCCTGCATAACTTGACGCGCACGCCGCTGAAGCCTGCGGCCCGGATTCCGCACGCCCGCGCCGAGCGCGCCATCGATGCGCTGCAGATGGCGGCGTTCGTCTCCGACCTTGAGAATTTTACGAGCGAGCTCGGCGAGAGCCTGATCCTGGCGCAACGGATCGCGGAACAAATCGTGGAGGATGCCGGCGGCGAGGCGCTCGCCTGCGCGCTCAAGGCGCTCGACATGCCGGGCGCCGTCTACGAGCGGGTGCTGCTGTTCCTGAAGCCGGAGATCGGCCAGTCCGTCCACGCGGTGTTTCGGCTGTCGCGCTTCTACCATCGCCTGAGCGAACACGCCGCGCTGATCATGCTGGCGTCCTGGCGTGGCGCGGCGATGGCAACGGCCGCGCGGCCCAAGCACCGCCCCGCGCTCTACGACGACGAGCGTCAACGCGCCCGGGGTACAGCCCGGTCCCTGCCGCAGGCAGCTCCTGGCCATATCGCCCGTACTGGCACCGACAACTACAAGCGCTGAGAAATGCCGCGCTGGACCTGCATCACTTCAGGTCGCGCACGATCTCGAGGAAGTGACGGCCTTGCTTGTCTTCGGTCTCGATGATCCAGGCATCCGGATCGAAGCGAAGCTCCTTGGCAAGACGCTCATCGACCTCGCTCTCGGCGACCGGCTGCGGCGTCATCGGCACGAAGAAGCGCTCGACCGGCCTGCTGTCATCATAGAGCGATTGCGGCGCCGGCCCATAGAGCTGTGCCGTGCCGTTCATCAGCGCGACGTTGACGAACACAGCGCCGCCTTCGTCAGCGCCGCGCCGGCGCACGGCGCCAAACACGCCCGACGTCTGGCAGCGGCGCAGATAGGCTGCGACCCATATGCTGGTCTTTAATCGCATCGGAAAGCAGTCGATCAGAGGTGGAACAAGCCCCTGCTCTAGTCGATCGGATGACCGATGACAATCGCGAGCTCGCGCACCAGACGGTCGGAGACCTGGCCTGTGACCGGCAGCTTGCGGTCACGCTCGAACTTCGCGATCGCAGCCTGCGTGTCGGGGCCGACCATGCCGGTCGGCTTCAACTGGCCGTAGCCGTAATCGGTCAAGGCGCGCTGGACCGCCGCAACGCGGCGTGCGCCGCCGCTCTGCACCGCGGCCGGCTGCGGCCGTGGCGTTGCGCTTCGTCCGTTGCTGATGGACTTGACCAGATCGGCGAGCGGATCGGCGTATTTCTGATCGGTTCCGTTTGCGTCCGCAGCCTTGGCATCGGACCCCCTGCTCTCCGCAGCCTTCGCATCCGCCGACTTGGTCTCGATCATTTTCGGATCGAACGGCGAGACATTCGCCTCCATCGGGCGTGGCCGCGGCAGCGGATTCGCTGATGACAGCGGCGCGGGTATCGCCACGAAGGAGCCGAACATCGGTGCCGGATGCGGGCCCGACTGCAGGTACAATGCATTGACGACGATGGCGCTGGTTGCGGCAAAGCCGAGCAAGCCTGCCAGCAGATCCTTCGGGCTGTAGAGCAGCGCGCGCATCAGCAGGCCGCGCTTGTCTGCGACCTCCACCTTGGCGGCGGCGGCAGTCGCGCGCTTTCGCGGGCGCGGCGCCCCGCCATCGTCTGCTGCGGCTCGTCTAGGCACTCTTCTTCGCCTGGTTCGCTTGGAACGCCTGCCCCTCGGGCGCGGCGCGCAACGACGGCGCCAGCGGCGTGATATTGTTGCCGGTCTTGCTCTCCGGCTCGGCGTGGCTGAGCGGCAACGCCACGGTCACCGTCGTTCCCTCATCTAGCTTGCTTTGTATCGACATTTCACCGGCGTGCAAGTGCACCAGGCTCTTCACGATCGACAGCCCGAGTCCGGTGCCCTCGTGACGGCGCTGATAGGTCTTGCCGGCCTGGAAGAACGGATCGCCGATCCGCGAGAGATCGTCCGGCGCAATGCCGACGCCGGTGTCGCTGACGCGCAGGATCAGTTGCGTGCCTTCGACGCCGGCCGCCACCGTCACCTTGCCGCCGCGTTCGGTGAACTTGATCGCGTTGGAGACGAGGTTGAGCACGATCTGCTTGAAGGCGCGCGGATCGCCGGTGATGTCGGGCAGATCCTGCGGCGCATCGGCCGACAGATCGATGCTGTTTTCGCGCGCCCGCAGGGCCAGCAGGTTGCAGCAATTGATCAGCGCCGCGCGCGGTGCGAACGGCTCGGGCACGATCTCGAAATTGCCAGATTCCATTTTCGACATGTCGAGAATGCCATTGACCACGGAGAGCAGGTGCTGACCTGAATCGTTGATCAATTGGGCGTATTCACGGCGACGTTCCGCGTTGAGCCGCAGCGTCTGCTCCTGCACCAGCATGTCGGAGAAGCCGATGATGGCGTTGAGCGGCGTGCGCAACTCGTGGCTCATGGTGGCAAGGAAGCGCGTCTTGGCAGCGTCGGCGCGCTCGGCGGCACCGCGTGCGAGCTCGAGCGCCTGTTCCTGGTGCTTGCGGTCGGTGACGTTACGGATAACAGCGACGACCTCGGCATCTGCAGCGGATGCGACACCAGAGACGACTTGGCCTGCCCGCTCCAGCGGCCGACAGCGCATCTCGACCCAGATGAAATCAATCGGATGATTTGAGCTGCGCTGATCGCTCGACAGATCGCGGCGCAGGCGGAACTCGACGCTGGAGGCCGTATTGCCGCGCGCGGCTTCCGCCAACGCTGTGAGATAGGCCGGACGGTCCGCGACATGGACGCGCTCGAACAGGCCGTGGCCCTGAAGCTGCGCGACCGGCGCACCGAGCAGGCTTTCTGCTGCGGGCGAGATGAACATCACGGCGCCGTTGCGACGGTGGCGCGAGATCACGTCGCTCATGTTGAGCGCCAGCAGCCGATAGCGTTCCTCCTCCATCGACAGCAGCGAGATGCTGGTGCGCGCCAACGCATCGGCGGCGAACGCCAGCACCGAGGCATAGAGCGTCGCGGACGCGACGCCGAACGCGGCAAGCGCCGCGCGCAACGCAGGATGGGTATCGGCTGGCGGCAACAGCCCGGCATGCGCAATCAGGGTCAGCGCGCCCACGCAGCCAAGCGTCAGGACGGCCGCGAAGATGACGACCCGACGCGAGCCCGACAGCGCCGCCTCCAATGGCACGACGATCAGCCAGACCGCTGCGAACGACTCCATGCCGCCGGTCTCGGTCGCGAGCGCCACGATCAGGGCGGACAGCGCCAGCGAGGACAACGCATAGGCCAGCTCGTAGCGGCCGGTCCGGGACAGGAACCAGGACAACAGGATCGGCGCGATCAACCACGCCATCGCGCAAACCTCGAGCGCGCTCGGCGCGCCGCGCACGGCTAGATAGGCCGGGAACACCGCGAAGGCGCCAAGGCTGCCGAACAGCCTCGGCGCAATGAACGCGCGATGGCGCGCACGCGTCAGCGCATCAGTTCGAGCCGATGGATGCAAAAGCGCATCAAGACAATCGCGGATGATACTCAACACAATCACGGCTCTCGCGCCGCGGCTCTCGTTCTCGTCGAAAACGTGCCGGGGCGCCCCTTCGCGGACACCGTGTCAGGTTCGCATTAAACGAACGCTAAGCCCGCGACCCCGGCGCCTGCAGCATTTGGCCGGGATGGTGAATGCAACGTTTCCGTGGCCGATCGTCGGCGCGAAACCGTGCAGAGCGAGAACCCGTTATCGTCCGGACCGAGATCGCATCAAGCAAAAATTTACGGATAAAAAACAACCGTCGCCTTCGCGAATTCTCAACCAATTAAGCTCAATGCAAGCACTTGATCCTACAAACTGGACCTAGTGACCGATTGGCTGCGAAGTCGCGCAGCGCAGTTGAGTGAGACGATCGGGGTTGCGTCATGTTCTTCCTGCTTCGCATGGCATTCTGGCTCGGATTGGTGCTGGTGCTGTTGCCGCGGGAAAAGACCCCCGATTCAGACAAGCTGCCGCAGATCAATGCGCAGGAGGCGGTGCAGGCAGCCACCGCAGCCGTCGCTGACATGACCCAGTTCTGCAAGCGCCAACCGCAAGCTTGCGATGTCGGCGGCCAGGCCGCGACCGCGATCGGCCACCGCGCTGCTGACGGCGCCCGCAAGGTCTATCAGATCATCACCGAAAAGCCGGAGACGACGGAAAAGATCGGCACCGCCGAGAAGCCGATCGGCCCGGTCAAGCCGGCGATCGCAGACAAGCGCGCTCCCGACCACACCGGCTCGATCGACGCCCCTGTGGTGGCCGAGGCGTCACCCGGCGAGGCGCCTGCCGACACGCTCTCATCGGACGATCTTGCCGCTGAATGGCATCTGCCGCCGGCGCAATAATCGCGCTCCGGCATCGGAACCCACGCGTCCAATATCGCTTTCACTGGCCCATGATCCCATATAAGGGGGAGATGGGAACGATGGACACGATGACGACGACGATCGACGAAATCCGCGACAATTTTGCACTGCTGGACG
>NZ_JBARGP010000783.1:0-18585 GCF_049798375.1 Bradyrhizobium sp. | reverse complement strand
CAGCTTGCGGCTGATATGAAGACCTACTGGGCTAATTTCGTTCGCTTCCACGATCCCAACGGCCGGGGGGAAGGGGATGAGGACGACGACCACCGGGCGGACCATCAGCATCTCGCCTTCTGGCCTGGCTTCGGCCCAAAAGGATTGATCCAGAAGCTGGTGCCGGGGCCGGCGCAGCCGTCCCCAATCACCGACTTCTCGACCGAGCACAATTGCGACGCGCTCACCATCCTCGGGCTGATCAAGTAAGCCGAGCGTGGGTCGGATGAAAGCCGTCAGTGTGCTGGGCTGGGCAGCCATGGCTGCCCAGCTAAGGCTTGCCCGCTCACCGTGAGCAATTCTGCGCGAACGTGCGTGATGACGTCGGCATAGTCCCGCGTCTCGCTCTGCCGGAACAGCCGGACCGACGGACACCAGGGACTGTCCGCGCGGCCGATCAGCCAACGGAAATCCGGCGTAAACGGCAGCAGGATCCAGGTCGGACGGCCAAGTGCGGCGGCGAGATGCGCGACGCTGGTATCGACCGTGATCATGAGGTCCAGGCACGACACGAGCGCTGCGGTCTCGGCGAAATTCGTTAGCTGCGTCGTCAGGTCGACGATGGCAGTGCCGGCGAGCATGGTCCTGTCGTCTTCGCGCGGGTCCTTCTGCAGGCTTACGAACGTCGCATCGACGTCCAGCAGGCGCATCAAGGCACGCAGCGGCATCGACCGATTGCGGTCATTGCTGTGATTTGGATTGCCGGACCAGACCAGCCCGACTCGAAGCCTGTCGTGGGGTCCGAGCCGATCTTCCCAGGCACGGATACGATCCGGCGGACGGGCGGGCAGGTACGAGGTCGCAGCCGGGATGGTGTCCAGGCGGGTCCGGAATGCCAGCGGTAGACTGGAGATCGGACAATGGAGATCGAACGCCGGCAACGGGTCCGACTTTGATCGACATTCGGCCACGCGGCTCAGGCCCGAGAGCAGGGGGCAGACCGCCTGCTCGACGACCAGAACCACGCGGGCCCCGAGCGCCGCGACCATCGGTGCATAGCGCGCGAACTGGATCGAGTCGCCGATGCCTTCGTCGGCGTAGAGCAGGATTGTCTTGTCTTCGAGTGGCTCGTCGCCATGCCATTGCGGCCGATCGAAATTGGGATAGCGGACCTTCACCGAGGGCAGATTGAAACGCGCTTCGCGTCCGCTCCAACCAGCCTCGAAATCGCCCGTCAGCATCTGCAGCAGCGCAAAATCCCAGATCGCTTCGGGGTTTGTCCCATCAAGCTGCATCAGTCGTTCAAAGCCGACACGCGCCTCGTCGAAGCGGTTGAACTGGAACAGCGAAAGCGCCGTGTTGTGGACGGCCTTGACGAAGTCGGGCTGGACTTCGAGTGCCCGACTCAGCCATCGCAATGCCTTGGCATGACGACCGAGCTGCATCATATCATAGCCGATGCCGTTCAGGACGAACGGATTATCCGGCTCCAATTCGTTTGCCCGCAGATCATCGTGCAGGGCTTCTTCATGGCGGCCGAGACCATCAAGGGTGAGGGCGCGCAGCTGCAGGGTCGGCGAATGGTCCGGCTGAAGCCCCTTGGATGCATCGAAGAAGCCAAGCGCATTTGGATGGGGCGCTCTTCTCGGCTGCCCGGCGCTCGTGACGATTCATTTTCACCAATCCCATGCCTCTTGCGACTTAAAGTCGGTTTGGTGAATATTCGGTAAAGGCGACGGGCTTGGTGCTTAATCCCGGACCCCAGCAGATCACAGGTCAACGAACCGACTGACCGCGAGTTGAGCGACTGTCTGCGTGGGGATGCCCGGCTAACACTTGGCGGCGAGCACGAGCCGGCTTTGGCTTGACGACGCGCGGTCTGGCTTTCGTGCTTTCGGCCAGCAGCCAGTCCCGGAACGCTTGCATCGCGGGCGAAACTGGTTTCGACTTTAACGATGTCAACCAATACGATCCGAGATAGACTTGGGTGTCATAGGGGCACGCCAGTCGTTTGCGCAATACATCATACCAAAACAGGGCGACCGGCAGCAGCGCGACGCCGCCGCCTTGGGCGGCCGCATGCGCGAGCGAGACCGACGAATCGAAGATCGGACCGGTCATTCGCGGCTGCTTGCAGTTTGCAGCCTCGAACCACTGCGCCCATTCGCCTGGCCGATAGGAGCGCAACAGCACTTCCCGATGGAGATCGGCCGGAGTTCTGAGCCGCGTCGCGACGGCCGGGGCGCACATCGGCGTGAACAGCGCATCGACCAGACGCTCCGCGCTCGTTCCATGCCACGCGCCGTCGCCAAACCGGATGGCGTAGTCCAAGCCTTCGCCGGCGAGGTCCACGCGATTGTTGTTCGCAAAGACCCTGACGTCGATGTGAGGATGACTTCGGCCGAAATTCCCGAGGCGCTGGAGCAGCCAGGCGGATGCAAATGTTCCGACCGCGCCGATGGTCAACATCTCGCGCATGCGACCGTTCTCGAACCGGTCCAGCACCTGGTTGATACGACCGAACGCATCGGAGATCGCCGGCAGCAGCGCTTCGCCTTCCTCTGTCAGCGCGAGCCCGCGAGGAACCCGCCTGAACAGTTTCACGCCCAGGCTGTCTTCCAAAATCCTCACCTGCTGACTCACGGCAGCCTGCGTCACACGAAGTTCGAGGCCCGCCTTGGTGAGGCTCAGATGGCGCGCAGCCGCCTCGAATGAGCGGAGCGCGTTCATCGGCAGGCGAGAAACGGTGGGAGCTTGGCGGGACACGTCTGATCCAAGTTTTTCTTATGGATGTCCTCAGTAACCATCGTTTGTCAATCGCGGGAAGGCGAAGCAGAAATCGGCTCACAAACTTCTGGAGGACACCACATGACCATCGATCGACGCAGTTTGCTTGCCGCCGCCTCCGGGCTGATTGTCTGGCCGGCGCTGGCGAAGGCCCAGAACAAGACTCAAGACAAGGCCCAAGACAAGGCCCAAGACAAGGCCCAGGACACATCGGGCGCTCTCCAGAACTACGAGCGCGACACCGGCAGCCGTATCGGGCTCTATGCTGAAAACCTCGCGACCGGCGCGAAGATCGCCTGGCGCGCCGACGAACGCTTCGTGATGTGCAGCAGCTTCAAGGCCTCGCTCGCCGCCTTGGTGCTGTCACGGGTCGATCACGGCCAGGATCGTCTCGACGCCACGATCAGCTACGGGCCGAACGATCTGCTCGACTACGCACCGGCGGCGCGACAGAATCTCGGCGAGCGGAAGGAGGCGGCTTTGTCGGTCGCCGAGATGTGCAAGGCCGCCGTGGAGCTTAGTGACAACACCTGCGCCAATTTGTTGCTGGCACGCGTCGGCGGTCCGGCCAGCCTGACCGCATTCTGGCGCGCCACCGGAGATGACGTCACGCGTCTTGATCATAACGAGCCGGAGCTCAACCGCTCTCCGCCGGGCGATCCGCACGACACCACCACGCCCGCGGCAATGGCAGGCAATTTGCGACGTTTCGTGCTCGGCGACGTGCTGTCCGCTACGTCGCGCGACCAACTCACCACCTGGATGGTGGACTGCAAGACCGGCGACAACCGGCTGCGCGGCGGCCTGCCCAGCGGCTGGAAGATCGCCGACAAGACGGGCAACAACGGCAAGGACGCCTCCGGCGACATCGCCGTGGCGTGGCCCAAAGCGGGCGGCCCGGTGCTGATCTGTGCCTATACGCAGGGAGGTTCGCCGACCCCGCCGCAGCTGCAAGCCGTTTTTGCGGAGATCGGGCGCATGGTCGGACATCGGCTGGGTTAGCTTCTCACGCCCGGCACACGGCTGTCGAAATAGGGCGCGAGCGCGATGTGCCGCTTTGTCGACACTCGTTTGAACGTCGTCCGGACCTGCTTAGAGGTGACGTGCTGATTGCGTTGACGCCGTGAAGGAGCTTCTCGGCGTCTGCCGGTGACGCTTTTGCCTGTTTGAACCGGCCTTCCGTCACTCTCTGCTAGTCGTAGACGAAAGTAGCGGGCGACGCGGCGCGGACCGACCTGATCGGGAGCAGGCCGGCAAACCGCCCCGGTCCGTGGATAAGGCCTACCGGTTGGTCGCGGGCATTCACCCAATGTTTTCAGAAGCACACGTAAGAACTGTGTTGCTGCATCGCATCTGTCCGGTGCCTCAGGCTGCGTGTGAACAGCCAGGAATGGCATCGCAAAAGCGCCGATACGTATCGTGCTACGATGTATTTTTCCCCGGAAAATCAACATATTCGACCAAAGGTCAGATTGACAGAGCACGACACTCTCGGGGAAGTCTGGCTCAACCAGAACCGCACATTCTCACGTCCGGTCGAGCCGGCCGGTTCTGGATAAAACAATTTTTGGGAGGATGTCGTCGACATGAAGAAAACCCTGATCGATGGCGGATTGAACTTCGGCATCTCGCGCCGTCGCCTGCTGCAGGGCAGTGCCGGCCTTGTCGGCAGCTCATTCCTGCCAGCGTTGGCCCGGGCCGATGACAAGCCGGCGATCGGCACCTATCCGGCCGGCGTGTCCGGCTCGACGGCGTTCATAGGCATTTCGGTGCCGCGCACCGGCACTTATGCGGTGCAGGGCGAAGACGAGCTCAAGGGCTATGAGCTCGCGATCGAGCACATCAATTCCGGCCACGAGCTGATCAAGAAGATTTCGCCCAAGACCACCAAGGGCGTGCTCGGCAAGGAGCTGAAATACGGCGTGGCCGATTCCGCCGCGAAGCCGAACGAGGCCGTGCAGGCCCAGCAGCGCTTCATCAGCGAGAACAAGGCCATCATGATCACCGGCGGCACCTCGAGCGCGGTGGCCGTGGCGCTCAACAAGCTGGCCCAGCGCGAGCATGTGCTGTTCGTGTGCGGCATTTCCGGCTCCAACGACACCACCGGCAAGGACTGCGTCCGCTACGGCTTCCGCCAGAACTTCTTCGGCCAGACCGCCGCCGCCGCGATCGGGCCCGTGCTGGTCAAGACCTTCGGCAAGAACAAGAAGGCCGCGTATCTGACGCCCGACTACACCTACGGCCATACCGTCACCAAGTCGATGCAGGACTTCCTTGCGACGGCCGGCTGGACCACGGCGACCAACCAGGTCGCGCCGCTCGGTGCGCCGGACTATTCGTCCTATCTGCTCAACGTCGCCAATTCCGGCGCCGACTTCCTTATCAACGTCAATTGGGGGCACGACGCGGTGCTCTCGACGCAGCAGGCCAAGCAGTTCGGCGTGCTGGACAAGATGAAGCTCGTGGTGCCCTACCAGGTGCCGTTCATCGCGCGCGAGACCAACGGCCTGATGCAGGGTGTCTATGCGGCTACCGATTACTGGTGGACGCTGGAAGACAAGTATCCGCTGGCCAAGATGTTCAACGAGGCCTTTGAGAAGAAGTACAACTATAAGCCGGAATGGGGCGCCGAGAACGCCTATGTCAGCTTCGCCCATTGGGCGCGCATGTGCGAGGAAGCGGGCAGCTTCTACCCGCCGGACGTGATCAAGACCTACGAGAAGGGCGAGACCATTCCCTCGCTGGTCGGCGACGTCCACTACCGCCCCGAAGACCACCAGTGCGTGCGCCCGGTGATCATCGTCAAGGGCAAGATGGAAAAGGACATGAAGGGCAAGGAAGACTTCTGGGAGGTCGTCGAGGTCGTCCCAGGTGAAGGTCTGATGCAGAAGCCCGACGCGTTCGGCTGTCATCTCGGCGACTACACCTGAGTGCTGACGCGCATGAGCGGACGCCGCGGCTGATGATGCTGCGGCGTCAGCTTTTTGTGCGTGTAACTAACCACATCCCCTTACCAGGACAGGCTGCCTCTGGATGATCAGTTGGCCGAACTTCATCTCACAGCTTTTCAACGGGCTGGCGCTCGGGGCTCTGCTCGCCCTGATCAGCTCGGGGCTGACGATCATCTATGGCACGCTCGGGGTCCTCAACCTCGCGCATGGCGCGATGTTCATGATCGGCGGCTACGCAGGTCTGGTCGCCTACCAGTACACCCAATCATTCCTGCTGGCGGTGCTGGCCGGCTCGCTGTTCGTGATGGTGCTCGGCCTACTGATGGAGCGCGTCATCATCCGTCATTTCTACAACCGGCCGCATGAAGACCAGCTGCTGGTCACCTTCGGACTGAGCATCTGCTTCGTCGAGGTGATCCGCCTGATCTTCTCGAGCCAGTCGCAGATGGTGCCGCCGCCGTCGCTGTTTCAGGGCATCACCAATCTCGGCTTCATGTTCTATCCGACCTATCGCCTGGCCGTGGTCGGCATCGTTGCGATTGCGCTCGGCGCGCTGTTTCTCGTGCTCTACCGCACCCGGCTCGGCATGATCGTGCGCGCCGGCATCGAAGATTCGGTGATGGTGGATTCGCTCGGCATCAACGTCTACCGCGTCTTCATGGTCGTGTTCGGCATCGGCGCGATGGCGGCCGGCTTTGCCGGCATCATCAATGCGCCGGTGGTGTCGTTGACGCCGGGGATGGGCGACGACATCCTGGTCGAGACCTTCGTGGTGGTGGTGATCGGCGGCGTCGGGTCGTTCCCGGGAGCGATCCTGGGCGGCCTGATCGCGGGCGAGATCATCAGCGTCACCTCGATGTTCAATCCCGGCTACGCCTATGTGATGCTGTTTGCGGCCATGACGCTGGTGCTGGTGGTGCGTCCGCATGGCCTGCTCGGCATGGCCGGGCGCGAATGAAGGTCTTGATCCCATGCTGAGCCGACGCCCTTATCTGATCGAGATCCTGACCGCCGTCGGGTTGATCGTGGCGCCCTTCGTCCTGCCGTATCTCGGCTTCGCGCCGAACACGGTGAACCGCATCCTGGTCTGGGGCCTGTTCGGCCTCGGCTTCGACATCCTGTTCGGCTTCACCGGCCTGTTGTCGTTCGGACAGTCGGCGTTCTACGGCACCGGCGGCTTCGTCGCGGCCTATCTGTTGACCCGCACCGGGTTCAGCAGCGTGGTCGGGGCTTTGATCATCGGCATGATCGCGGCTGCGGCGACGGGCTATCTGGTCGGCCTGGTGGCGCTGCGCCGCACCGGCATCTACTTCGCGATGATCACGGTCGCGATCGCCGAAGTGTTCTTTTTTGTCGAGTTCAATCCGCTGTCCGATTTCACGGGCGGCGAGAACGGCCTGCCGGGTGTGCCGACCCCGAGCTTCAATCTCGGCTTCACGACGCTCAACTTTGCCGGCGGCTGGCATCTCTACGAGTTTATCGCCTTCTGCTACTTCATTGGCGTCGTGATCGCGCTGCGCATCGTGCGCTCGCCGGTCGGCGTCATCTTCAACGCCATCCGGGACAACCCGCTGCGGGCGGTCGCGGTCGGCCACAACATTCATGGCTACAAGCTGACCGCCTTCGTGATCGCGGCTGCCTATGCCGGGCTCGCCGGCGGTCTGCTTGGCGTGCTGCAGGCCTTCATGCCCCCGGATGCCTTCACCTTCGACACCTCGGGCCAGCTCGTGATGCAGACCGCGATCGGCGGGCGCGCCACCCTGTTCGGCCCGCTGGTCGGCGCCGCGGTCTGGCTGTTCCTGCAGGATTTTCTGCAGCAGGCCCTGGGGCTCGGCGCGGCCTGGAAGCTGGTGCTCGGTCTGGTCTTCGTGCTGCTGGTCTGCTTCCTGCGTGGCGGCATCGTCGGCGGTCTGGTCGACCTGTATCACCTTATCACCGGCAAGAGCCGTAAGGCTGAGGACGAGGCAGCTGCCGAGGCGGAGCCGATTGCGGTTAGTGGGACCAGCGAGCGGGTGGTCGCGCCGGCGATTGTCGAACCTGCCGATGGCTCGCTTGCCGTGCAGCCGATCCTGCAGGCCAGCGGTCTGACCAAACGCTATGGCGGCTTGGTCGCGAACAGCGATATCGAGTTCAG
Organism: Bradyrhizobium sp.; assembly: GCF_049798375.1. Classification (GTDB taxonomy): domain Bacteria; phylum Pseudomonadota; class Alphaproteobacteria; order Rhizobiales; family Xanthobacteraceae; genus Bradyrhizobium. The sequence goes on along the minus strand of NZ_JBARGP010000783.1, from coordinate 10,734 downwards.
CGTCCACCACGGCGAGTTGCGCGGCATCATCGGGCCTAACGGCGCCGGCAAGTCGACCTTCTTCAAGATGCTGACCTGCGAGATCCCGCCGAGCTCCGGCCAGATCATGTTCGACGGGCGCGACATCACCGGCATGAACGTCACGCAGGTCTGCCAGCTCGGCCTCACCAAGAGCTATCAGGTCAATCAGCTGTTCGTGGGCCTCACGGTGCGGGAGAACATCGTGATTGCCGCGCTGGCGCGGCTACGTGGCAATTTCCGCCTCGATCTGTTCAAGAGCCTGAACAACGTGAAGGGGCTGACCGCGCAGGTGAATGAGACGCTCGATATGGTCAACCTGACCGCGCGCGCGGACACGCCGGTCTCCAAGCTTGCCTATGGCGAGAAGCGTCGGCTGGAGATCGGACTCGCGCTCGCCACGTCGCCGCGGCTACTGCTGCTCGACGAGCCTCTCGCCGGCATGAGCCCGCGCGAGCGGGTGGAGACGGTGAAGCTGCTCAGGTCGATCGCGCGCAACCGGACCATGATCATCATCGACCACGACATGGATTCGCTGTTCGAGCTGGTGGAGCGGATCACGGTGTTGCAGGAAGGCCGCGTGCTGCTGCACGGCACGCCCGAGGAGATCAAGGCGAGCCCGGTGGTTCAGGAAGCCTATCTCGGCGGCATCCATGGAGAGATCGCGGCATGAGCCTGATCGAGGTGGATGGCCTGAACAGCTATTACGGCGATTCCCACATCCTGTTCGATGTCGGGATGCGGGTGGAGCGCCACGAGGTGGTGGCGCTGCTCGGCCGTAACGGCGCCGGCAAGAGCACCACGCTGAAGAGCCTGATGGGCGTGGTGACGCCGCGCAGCGGCCGCGTCGTCCTCGACGGCAAGGACGTCGCGGGACAGCGAAGTCACAAGATCGCGCTACACGGCATGCAGCTGGTGCACGAGGAGCGCCGCATCTTCGGCAGCCTCAGCGTGGAAGAGAACATCGTGATCGCGGGCATCACGGCCAACAAGCGCTGGCCGCTCGACCGCATCTATGAGATGTTTCCCCGCCTGAAGGAACGGCGTGCCAACCGCGGCACCGAGCTGTCGGGCGGCGAGCAGCAGATGCTGGCGATCGCGCGCGCGCTGGTGCGCGATCCCAAGGTCGTGCTGCTAGACGAGCCGTTCGAGGGACTGGCGCCGGTGATCGTTCGTGACCTGGTAAAGGCGTGCCGGGATCTAGCCGCCAGCGGCCAGACCATCGTCCTGGTCGAGCAGAACCTTGCGGCGACACTGGCATTGGCGCAGCGCATCTACATCATCAACAACGGCCACATCGTCCACGAGGGCGCGTCCGAGGAGTTGAAGGCGCGGCCCGAGCTCCTGCAGCGCTATCTCGGCGTATGAGCTGAAGCGTTTTCAAGCGAGTGGGTACCGGTTCGCGTTAAGAAAACGCGTCGAAACAAAAAGCCAGAGCCCCGTTCCGATTCAATCGGAACGGAAAGGCTCTAAGCGCGATCACCGCCGATGGCGGCGATCAGGCGGGCTGCATGTTCGGCGAGCACAGCCGGATCTTCCTTCCGTGTTTGCGGCGGCAGCAGCTCGATGCCCGCTTTGACCGGCATCACATGCATGTGCAGGTGGAAGACCACCTGGCCGCTCGCCGGCTCGCTGAACTGCTGGATGATAATTCCTTCCGCATCGAAGGCCCGCATGGCGGCCACTGCGACCCGCTTGGCCGTGACCGCGACTGCCGCGAGGTCGGCCTCTGCGATGTCGAGGATGTTGCGGGCAGGGGCCTTCGGAATCACCAGCGTATGTCCCGGGCTGCGCGGCATGATGTCGAGAAAGACCAAGGTCCGCTCGTCCTCGATGATTTTGAAGCTGGGGATGTCGCCGCGCAGGATCTTCGCGAAGATGTTCTGGTCGTCGTAGCCGGTCATCATGCACCTCTCGCCGCAAGCCGTCGGCGATCCTTCTGCAGGCGCTGCCAAATGTCCAGGCGGTGTCCGGCCGCATCCTGACGGGCTGGATAGCGTCACTGCGCAAAAGTCACGCCGGAGCCGAACGGCTCGGGAATATTTCCAGAGCCATGCGATCAATCACCGGAATGGCCCGAGGAGAGAACGAATTCGGACCGTAATGAAAGACCGCCGTCGCCGTGATCTGACTCGATATGTGTCCCTCCTGTCACAGTTACCATTATACCCAGCTGAACATACAGTATGACTATATATGCTCGCTCAAATCGCCGCTAAGAAGATCGTCTGATCTCTGGTTGATCACCAGCCGTTTCTTTCGAAGCCGCGGCTGACAATCATGCGCTGGGGAGAGGGCACGTTCACGCCAAGGGCTTTTGGCAGCGACGTGACGCAAAAACAGAAAAAGCTTGGGACGCTAGGAGGACCAGGAAATGTTGCATAGGTCTGTAAAAACCGCAGGAGCATGCGGTTTGTGGATTGCTTCGGGAATGGCTTTGTCGGCTCTGGTGAGTGGAGCGCATGCGGCCGATCTTTTGACCAAGGCGCCGCCTGTACCTTACGCCGAGACCGATGATTTTTGGACCAGACCGTATTTGTTCGGCGATCTCGGCAGGACGCGACTGAAGGAGATGGGTATCGATCTGGGCCTGTCGCTCGGCAACGAATCTGTCGCCAACCTGTCGGGCGGCGACAGGAAAACAGGGGCCAATGCAGGACAGCTGTGGTTCGGGGCCAAGCTCGACATGGGGAAGCTTGCCGGTATCCCCGGCGGCACGGTAGGCCTCACGATCGTCGATCGCTTCGGCGACAATCTAAATAGCGAGGCAGGCATTCCCGCTTTGCAGCTCACCAACGAAGTGTTTGGCCGCGGCAACATCCTGCGCCTGACCGAGCTCTACTACTCGCAAAAGCTTTTCGATAATCGCCTCGAACTGAAAGGCGGACGTCTTCCGGTCGGTTCCGACTTCTTCTTCGGTCTGTGCGAATTCATCAACCTGACGTTCTGCGGTGGTCAGCCCGGCAACATCCAGGGCGGCTATATCTACAACTGGCCGGTGAGCCAATGGGGCGGCGTGGCCCACTACAACATCACCAAGGAAGTGGAGCTGTCGGTCGGCGTCTACGACGCCAATCCGGGTTATCTGACGACGTCGGAGCCCAGCACCTACTTCCTGCCGGGCGCGCCAGGCTCGCATCCCGGCGCGGGCGTGCTGGTGCCCGTGGAGTTGGTCTATGCACCCAGCGGTCCCTTGAATGGGACTTGGCGGCTTGGCGGCTGGTATGACAACGCGTCGACGATCGATGGCGGCCTTCCGGGTATCATCACAACCATCCCGGGCGTCGGTGGTATCCCGGACCAGAACCTGGGCGATCAACGAGGCCGCTACGGCATCTATGAATCGATCGTGCAGCGTCTGACCGTCGATGGCCCCAAGGGGCAGGGTTGGTATACCTTCCTCAACACGACCGTCGCCGATCACCGGACGTCCTATCAGGACTACGAGATCGCCGGGGGCGTCAAGCACACCGGAACGTTCGCTTCGCGTCCTGAAGACGAAGTCGGCTTCGCTGTCGGTACGACCCACGTGAATTCGGCTGCCCTCAGCCCGAATGCAGGTGGTAACGAAATCCCGATCGAAGCCTGGTACGGCTGGCAGGCGACGGGCTGGATGAACCTCAAGTTCGATGCCCAGTACGTGATGAATCCCGGCGGGCGCGGCTTCAATGGCGCCGGTATCAAGACCGACAATGCGTGGGTTCTCGGCATGCGCACCACGGTCCACTTCTGATGCGCAGCCTGTCCGAGACAAACGGTTGAACTGATCGGACGCAAAAAGAGAGGCGTGCCCCATTACGGGCATGCCGAAAGCGACAGAGATCGTGATCCGATGTCGTCTGCTCGGATCATGATCTCCGCGATCTAACCTTCCGCGCGCGATGGTGACATCGTTCAGCTTGCCTAATGCCAGCGCGTCGCGCGCAAGTGCCTCAGGACACCCCGCGTGGAAGCTTCCAGTCCGGCTTGGCGTTGTAGGTCTCTTCAACCCGCGCGACATGGTAGCCTCGGGGCAGGATCTGGCCGCCGGCCTCATCGGCGACGGGGACGTCGGTCACGAGGCCATCGATCAGAGCCGCCTCCCAGACTTGCTTCTCGGTCGGAAATGCGCTGCCGATCTGCGTCCGTCCGTCAAAAGAGCGCGTACATGGGGCATCTCCCAGTTCGCAAAATCAAAACCCCGCCAGTTACCGGGTAACTGACGGGGCTTTTGACCAATATTTCTGTCAGATTTCTCCTTCATCACATCAGTCGTCGAACCAACGACCAAGCGGCCCGTCCGTTCCTATTTTTCCAGACCGGCCTTCTGCCTCATCGTGTCGATCAACTTCGAAGCTTCCGCCTTGGTCAGATCGTGCTCGGTCGGATCCGGCTTGTGGGCCTGCTCGGCCAGCGTCTTCAGATAGGATTCCTGGGCGCCCGTCATCGGGTCGTCGCCCGAGACCCAATCCTTCGGATTCTTCTGCGTGTTATCAGCCATATTCACCTCCGTAGTTTTACCGGCAACGTCCGGCTTGCGCGATCGTTCCTATTTTGTTCTGTTGCGCTTTTCCAGAGAAGGAGCGTGACATGCCGGACATCGACTTCATCCGGGCCGAGATCGAGCGCAGGCGTGCGCAGGTCGGCCGGCAGCGGCGGGAGATCCTGGCGCTTCAGAAGGCCGGCATTGCGACGGCTTCCGCCGAGGCGCTGCTCGAGCGGATGCTCAATGGGATCGATGAGCTGTGCTCCGAGCGAGACCGGCTGAAGGCGACCTCATCCCGTCCGTCGCAGGCCAGAGCGAGCGGAGGCCGGCCATGATGATGAAGTATTTCAGCGACAGTGACGACCACTCGCCCTTCATCAAGGCGCTCGCCGAAGTCCGCCGCATCGGCGTCCATGAGGGGTGGTGCTATCACCACGTCCAGGCGATCATCGTCGCGATCGATCAGTACGCCGAAGCCGCGACCGGAAATCGCGAGTATTTCTGGAACAAGCCGCATTCGGCCGGCGAGAGCCGCAGGAGCGGCGACGTTCCCTAGATCGGGAGATTTTATTAGGACAGCGCGAAATACAGCGTCGTGGTGCCGATGACGATGGCCAGCACCATGGCGAGGACCAGCTCGGTCCTGACGCTGGCTCCGGAAGGCGTCGCCTGGACAGTCTTTTCATGCAAGACTCCCAAGAGATCGCCACGACAATGTGGTGTTCGGCCAAGTGTTTCGGAACGACAACGCGTCGTGATCGCGGAGATCATCGCGGTAAAGCGGCCGAAGGCAGGAGCCAACGTTGCTGCGATCAGGTGCTGCAGCGTCGATCAAGATCGCGTCGGCGTTTCAAAATGCTGCCGAAGACCGCGGCCTGTGAGCACCGCGATGGCGGCAAAGAAAACCCCGCGACTGGCGCGGGGTCTAACGCCGGGAGCCTGGGGGCTGGCGATCCGGCATCGATGACTCAACGGCCAACTGCGCGAAACGTTCCCAGCTAGAGCATGATCCGGAAAAGTGGAAACCGGTTTTCCGAAAAGATCATGCTCAAACAAAGAGATGAGATCACGATGCGATTCTGTGTAATCGCATCGTGATCTAGTCCTGGCCCTCACCGGCGACCTTGAATATGCCATGTCCCAGCCGGTTCGATATGTCGCTGGCGAGCTTGTGAAGGCTTTGACGTCACCAGGCTTGTCGGGCGCGGCCGCCGGATCGAGATTCGTCAATTGGTATCAGCAACCGGCGACGGGTAGTTGATGACGGTATCGCGTGTTCGCGAGGTCTGCTTCGTCCCGGATCGCAATGGACGATCAACGAAGTGATAAGCGAGGACAGCGCTGATCAATGCAATGATGACCTGCACGATGCCGTAATTCCATTCGGGATGGCGCTTGAATATCGAGCTCGTGACCGCAAACAGGACTGGATAGTGCAATAGATAAAGCGGAAAGCTGATATCGCCGAGGTAATTCGCGATCGCCCTGAGCTCGCGGCTTAGCGGAACCCTGACGTCCAGGAACACGACGACCAACGTCAGAAACCAGGCCAAGACATTGGCCGCGCCGGACTCGAAATCGACGATCCCGAAAAATTTCGCTTGGGTCCATATCCCGAGAATGCCCGCCGCCGTGAAGGCGACAAGCATCGGTCTATGTCCCCGGTGGGAATAGGCAAGCCATCCGGCCAGCCACGCCCACAGCAGGGCGGCGGCCGAAACGAAATAGGTTGGCTGCGCGATATATTCGTCGCGAATGTAGGGCCAGCGTACAAACAGGATGGCGGACAACAGGGCAGCAGCCGGGATCGCAAAGCTGTTCTTGGATTTCACCAGGGTCGGCGCGGCGAAGTAATACAGGACCTCGATCGACAGCGACCAGGCAGGGAACAGGAATGGAATGGTGACCGGTAGCACACATTCCAGAAGCAGCAGCGATCCGATCCACGTCAGCGCTGAGGGCGCGACGGGCGGCGTGCCGTATCCCCCCGACAGTCCCAGAACGACATAAGCGACATAGCCGATAGCGACGGCGAGCACGTTGATCGGTGCTATCCGCCAAAATCTCCGCGCGCCGTAGCCGTCGGGCCGGTGGGCGATCGAATGATGAATGCTGTAGCCCGAGATCACGAAGAAGCACATCACGGCAACCAGGCCGCTCTTCGTGAAGATTGGCATGGCCCGATCTGCAGGGCCGAAATTGTAGGTGTGATCGAACAGCACCCACGCTGCAAAGAAGAAACGGAGTATCGCCAGCAGCGGCCAGATGTCGGATTTTCCTGCGACGGCCGGTCCGTCGATCAACGATTTTGAGGTCATCGGCCACCGCTATCATAGAGCGCCGGAGGCCCTCAACTCCCGGTGCCGCCAAGCGGGATCGGTTCGGCAGCTGGCTGCGCGACTGTGGCCCGAAACGCACAGCTGACGGCGGTCTTACCGTCGGAAACTCTGGCCGTGTCCGGATCGTCTTTCGATGACCGCGTCCGAAACGCTGTTGGCATTCGGGCGGTTCGACTGGCTTGAAGACGGGAAGACCCCATCCACAAACGGCAGTTCTCGCCCGTTGTGTAGGGGGCGGCTGGGTGGGACGGTGCGACGAACAGGCGTTTGGTGATAACGCCGAAGGCGCGCGTTAAGCCGCTTCTTCCTTAAGCGGGGTATGGACCCGGCCATGGGGGTCGATGATTTGCACGTCCCAGCACCCGTCTGCGAGAAGCTCTCGGGCCTTTTTAAGGGCGGCAGCGAATGACACCCGCTTGAGCCGGACGCTACCCGCCGTGTCGAAACCGTTGATTTCAAACATGCGCTCTCTCCTTGATTCCTCGAATCCTACACTTCTCCCGGAGCTTGTCTGCTCTTTTTGATGGTACGCACGATGTCGCTTCGGCGAGGATGGGAAGATGTTGCGATCGAAGGACAATGTGGTGAGCGCGCTGGGGCTCGAACCCAGGACCCCGTGATTAAAAGTCACGTGCTCTACCGGCTGAGCTACGCGCTCGCTCCCAGGAGAAGCGTTGCGACGGCGATGGCGCCGTGCCCGGATCGTCTTTCGATGACCGCGTCCGAAACGCCGTTGGCACTCGGGCGGTTCGACTGGCTTGAAGACGGGAAGATCCCATCCGAAAGCGGCAGTTGCTTGGTCGCCCGCTGTGTAGGGGGCGCGGCCGGTCCGGTCAATAGCCGCGAGTGGCCAAACCACAAGCGGCCGGCGGCCGAGATAAGCCAGCGTTCAAAACGGGTTAGGGGATATCCCGGCCGATCTTGGTGGTCTGCAGGTCCAAACAACGTCGACGGTCGGGATGGGCTTGGCGATGATGATGTGGCAAGCGCCTACACCTTCTCCCGCTGCGCGGTCACGGTTGCCGGCTGCGGCAGCGAGCCTGCGAGCTCCGGCACCCAGACCGGACGCAGGCCGATCAGCTCGGCGGTGCGCACTGCGCTGTTGCGCCAGAAGGCGAACGAGTTGACCCGGGACATTTCCAGCAGCGCGATCGCCACGGCCGACAGGAACGGCAGGCTTTCGATAATCAGGACGGCGGCGAAGATGTAGAGCTCGACGATCTGTAGCGTGTTGGTGACGATCAGCGTGCCTGCACCGACCAGCAGCAGCACACCAATCACGGCCTCCCAGAACGCCTGGAACTCGATCGACATCCGCGACAGCCCGCCTTTCGACGTGCGGGCAAAGGCAAGGTGCTCGGTGATCAGGCCCTGCGCCACCGCGCGGCTGACCGTCCACTGCACGCTCATCGCCGCCACCATCGCCCCCAGCATCTGCCAGGTCCTGACCGGCACCCGCAGCCGGTACAGGATGAGAAAGTGGGCCAATGAGACCACGAAGGCTGCGATGATCGGGATGGTGAGAATCCGGTCGGGGATGGCGATGCCGGCGAAGGCGACGATCGGCACCCAGATCAGGTTCAGGATCGCCACCACGACGCCGAGGCTCTCTGCTCCGAGCCAATTCAGCCAGCCTAGGCCGAATTCGCGCTTCTGATCCGGTGTCAACTTGCTTCGGCCGGGCAGGAAGCGCCGCCAGTGCTTCTTGACGATCTGGAAGCCGCCATAGGCCCAACGGTGGCGCTGCTTCTTGAACGCCTCGTAGGTGTCGGGCAGCAGGCCCTGGCCGTAGCGGGTGTTTGTGTAATGGGTCTGCCAGCCGAGCTCTTGGATGGCGAGGCCGAGATCGGTATCTTCGCAGATCGTGTCGCTCGACCAGCCGCCGGCCATGTCCATCGCCGCGCGCCGGATCAGGCACATCGTGCCATGCACGATGATCGCGTTCTCCTCGTTGCGCTGGACCATGCCGATATCGAAGAAGCCGGCATACTCGCCGTTCATGATGTAGTGCATCAGCGACAGGTCCTCGTCGCGATGCTCCTGCGGCGCCTGCACGAGACCTACGGCCGGGTCCGCGAAGGCAGGCACCAGGTCCTTCAGCCAATCGGGCTCGACGACATAGTCGGCATCGATGATACCGATGATCTCGGCATCGGCGGCGGTGCGGTCCATCGCGATGCGCAGCGCGCCGGCCTTGAAGCCTTGAACCTTCTCGGCATTGATGAACTTGAAGCGCTCGCCGAGCATGCGGCAGTGGTCCTGGATCGGCTGCCAGAACGCCGGATCAGGCGTGTTGTTGATGATGATGACGCATTCGTAGTTCGGATAGTCGAGCCGGGCCAGCGCATCGAGCGTCTGCTTGAGCATCTCCGGCGGCTCGAAATAGGCCGGCACGTGGATCGAGACCTTGGGGTAGGGGCCGGCGAACGGCGCGGCGGCAATGGCGGCATCCCTGGTCAGCAGGCGACGCGGCGGCTGGCCGAGCGCGATCGCGGCGATCTCCTCGATCCGCGCCATCGCGATGAAGATCAAGGGAACAAGGAGCGTCACACCGAGCGTGAGCGCGAAGGCCGAGCCAAAGACGAAATAATGCGTCTCCCAATAGGCGAAGATGGTGGAGACCCAGGCGCCGACGCCATGGGCTGCGACCGCCAGCACGAAGGCCTGCGGCAGGGTCGGCCGCACAATGCGCAGGATCGGCAGCGACAGCAGCACGCCGACCAGCAGCGCGATGGTCGCGAGCTTCCAATAGTCCGGATTCACGATCGGGCCGGTCCAGGAGAATTTTGGCTCGCGCGCGGCGTTGAGCAGGCCCCAATAGGGACCGACGCCGCCCTCGAAGTATTTCCAGGGCTGATCGATCGCCTCGACGATGTTGTATTCCATGCCGATCGAGGCGGCACGGCTGACGAAGTTGCGCAGCACCTCGGCCTGCTCGAACGGGCCAGGGTAAGCGTTGAGGCGGTTGTAGCCGCCGCTCGGCCAGCCGAATTCCGCAATCATGATGCGCTTGCCGGGAAACTGCTGGCGCAGCAATTGATAGCGATCGACCGCCTGGTCGACCGCCTGGGCGGAGGTGAAGAACTCCCAATAGGGCAGCACGTGGGCCGCGATGAAGTCGACGTTGGCGGCGAGCTCCGGATTATCGCGCCAGGTGTTCCAGACGTCGCCTGTCGTCACGGGCACGTTGACCGACTTCTTGACGCGCTTGATCTTCTCGATCAGCTCATCGACCTTCTGCGTGGCGGTCAGGATGGTCTCGTTGCCGACGACGATGCCGATGACGTTGCTGTTGTGGCGCGTCAGGTTGATCGCGGACTGGATTTCGCGCTCGTTGCGCTCGGGATCCTTGGTGATCCAGACACCGAGCATCACCTTCAATCCGGCCTCGGCGGCGAGTGGCGGCACCGCTTCGACACCGCCGGTCGACGAGTAGAGACGGATGGCGCGCGTCATGGTCGCGAGCTGCTTCATGTCAGCCCGGATACGGTCCAGCGATGCCACGGTGCCGATGTCGGGTGCCCCGGTGCCTTCGTGCGGATCGTAGGACACGCTCGGCAGCATGCCGGTGAAATCCGGGGCCTGTTGCTTCTCCTGCAGCAGCGCCCAGAGACCGGCGTGCAGGGCGGTGACGAGAAGCAGAACGGCGACGATGGCACGCATCGATGAGACAACCAGTTGGGATGATCAGCTACAAAGCGTGACCGAGGTTGAACAAAGTCTGAACCAGCTCAACGTTCGACCGCATTGCAGCAACGTCTACATTATCCTGCCATGCCGCTTCGCGACTGTCATGGCGGATGGCGCATGACACCGCGGCGCGCCCGTGAGAGCTTCGTCCGCGGTGATCGGGTGCGTTGCGTGTTCTGGCGGAACCGTTACTTCGCAGGCGGCTGCGGCGAGGGCGAGGCC
>NZ_JBARGP010000782.1:0-7990 GCF_049798375.1 Bradyrhizobium sp. | reverse complement strand
GTTCGGCCGCAAATGCTACTACCCGGAAATCAAGGCGTCGAACGCCTCGGTGCGCGCCTTCAACGAGCGCGCCGCCATCAACGCACGGCTGCAGGGCACCGCCGCCGACATCATCCGCCGCGCCATGATCAGGGTCGAAGACGCGCTGGCCGCGAAGAAGCTGTCGGCGCAGATGCTGCTGCAGGTGCATGACGAACTGATCTTCGAGGTGCCGGACGACGAGGTCGCCGCGACCTTGCCGGTGGTGCAGAAGGTGATGCAGGACGCGCCGTTCCCGGCGGTGCTGCTCTCGCTGCCGCTGCAGGTCGATGCCCGCGCCGCGAACAATTGGGACGAGGCTCATTAGGCGCTATCGCGAACATGACCTGACGTCATTACGAGGAGCCGAAGGCGACGAAGCAATCCAGACTTCCTTCTTGACTCTGGATTGCTTCCGCCGTCGCCCTTCGGGCTATGGCGGACAAGTCGCTTCGCTTGCAATGACGAGGCCCTCACGTCCGCTTCACGTGTCAAACAGCTGAAGGCGTGCGCTCGCATCGTCGCGGCAGGATCTGCCCGAGCTATGCAAGGCATCGCCCTCGAAAATGAATGAGGGCGCAGGGAAGGCCGGGCACCGGCCGGCACCCATGGTCCGCGTGCAACAAAAAAGCACGCGGCAGAACCACAGGCTCAGCCGAGAATGCCCGGCCTTCCCTGCGCGACGGTTTTAACGCTTATACGCGCTCTCCTCGGGGACCGGCTTGATTGCCCCCGTCATCGCGATGCTCGTCATGAACATTGCGACTTGACGCCAGCACCGGGGCGTCAGGACCACGCGATTTCACGTGCGTGCATCATCGTTCGTCCACGTGAAGATCACGCTGCAACAATGCACGCCCATCGCATCCCGCTTCCAACGTCCGTGACGATCGCGACACGCCCCTCATGCGGAGGCGGGACGTGCGGAGCATCGTTCTGATTTGCCCGACAAGGCAAGCTGCGTGGCATGCGACAAAGTAACCCGACGGGCAATTTGTGCATGCCTTTCATGTGCAGATTGCCCGTCGGACCAGCAGGCGTCGCCAACCACACCGCCGTCGTCCCGGCGAACGCCGGAACGGCGGCGCGATCTGAGGCCCTAGCTATTTTCGCAAAACAGTGTCGTCCGACCTTGAGCCGGGCTCCATAATCACAAGCGGAAGTCGGCGCACGAGCCGGTCGGGACTTCGTTGAGCAACCGAACGACCGCCGCGGCGTATCGGTCCCGGCATTCACCGGGACGACAATCTTTGTGGTGGCCTCATTGAGGATCACACGCCGCGAGCCGCTGTCGTGCAGCTCAATTGCTCTCCGAGCAATTTGCGCGATGACGGCGTGCGGCAACTCGCGGTAGGACTGCGGCATCCGTGCCGCAGCCCAAGCCGCCGTCACAACCAAGCCGCCAATGCCTCATACATCCTCCCTGCTCGCCTTCGCGCTCGTCTCCCTCGGCATGGTGCTGACACCGGGGCCGAACATGATCTATCTGATCTCGCGCTCGATCACACAGGGGCATGCGGCCGGCATCGTTTCGCTCGGCGGCGTCGCGCTCGGCTTCATCGTCTACATGCTGTGCGCGGCATTCGGCATCACCGCGCTGCTGCTCGCGGTGCCCTTTGCCTATGACGCGCTGCGTTTTGCCGGCGCGGCTTATCTGCTTTATCTGGCTTGGCAGGCAATGAAGCCCGGCGGCCGCTCGCCGTTCCAGGTCAAGAAGCTGTCGATCGACAGCCCGCGAAGACTATTCCTGATGGGCTTCGTGACCAATCTTTTGAACCCGAAGATCGCGATGCTTTATCTGGCGCTGCTGCCGCAGTTCATCGATCCCACCGCCGGCAGCGTGCTGACGCAGTCGTTGGTGCTCGGCGCGATCCAGATCGCGATCAGCGTCAGCATCAACGCCGTCATCGCGATGGCGGCCGGCAGCATCGCAGTGTTCCTGGCGAGGCGGCCGAATTGGGCACGGGCGCAGCGCTATCTGATGGGCACGGTGCTGGCCGGGCTTGCGGTGCGGATGATGGTGGAAGCGCGGCGGGGCTAATCGCCCAACATCTCACTACGCATTCGGTGCAACCCTCTCCCCCTGTGGGAGAGGGTGGATCGCCGACGCGGAACGCGACGGCGAGACGGGTGAGGGGTCTCTCTCGGCATTTGCATGGGTGGATAGAACCCCTCACCCGGCTCCATCTCGCTTCGCTCGATTCCGCCACCCTCTCCCACAAGGGGAGAGGGTGCACCGCCGATGCGGCGCAATCACGCACTCAATCCAGCTTCGCTTCCATCCCCCGCGCCACGCCGGGGCGCGCCATCAGCGCTTCGTACCAGCGCTTGACGTTGGGGAATTCTGACAGCTCCACCTTGTGGCGCGGGTGCCGCCAAGCCCAGCCGAGGATGGCGAAATCGGCTACCGACAGCGCGCCCGCGACGAATTCGTGGTCCGCCAGCCGCCGGTCCAGCACGCCGTAGAGCCGGCGCGTTTCGGCCATGTAGCGCTTCAGGCTGTAAGCGCGGTCCTGCTCGTTCTCGAGCGCGATGAAATGGTGCACTTGCCCCGGCATCGGGCCGAAACCGCCCATCTGCCACATCAGCCATTCGTAGACCGGAATCCGCTCAGCCAACGGCTTCGGCAGGAACTTGCCGGTCTTTTCGCCGAGATAGAGCAGGATCGCGCCGGATTCGAAGATCGAGACCGGCTTGCCCTCCGGACCCTCGGGATCGACGATCGCCGGTATCTTGTTGTTGGGGCTGATCGCGAGGAAGGCGGGCGCCATCTGCTCGCCCTTGCCGATGTTCACCGGGACCACCTTGTAGGGCAGGCCCATTTCCTCCAGTGCCACCGAGATCTTGCGGCCGTTCGGCGTGTTCCAGGTATGCAGCTCGATGGTCATTGGGGCCTCTTCAGCTCTTGTTCAGGGAGGCGTCTGTAGCATCCTGGTGGTAAGGCGGCAAAACGACCGGAAAAGAACGACCGAGGTCAGAGCCAGCCCGTTAAGGACGGCGTGCACAAGCCGCCTCGCCGCTGTTGACGAGCCACGCCAAGCGCTGGCAAGAGCGTCGCGCGGCCAGTAAAATTAAGCGCCAGCGCACCCCATTCGCCATCAGGACCAAACATTCGGGATCAAGCATCTTGTCCAAATCCGCCTCACGTGCCCGCCTTCACGAGATCATCCGCAAGCGCTCCTTTGGCCGCGGCGAGATCACGCTGGCCTCGGGCCGGAAGAGCGATTTCTATTTCAACCTGAAGCCGACCATGATGGATCCGGAGGGCGCCACGCTGCTCGCCGAGCTGACCTACGAGGCGCTGAAGGACGAGAGTTACGACTATATCGGCGGACTCGAGATGGGCGCGGTGCCGCTCGCCGGCGCGATCGCGCAGATCTCGTGGCTCAAGGGCCATCCGATCGCAGCCTTCTTCGTGCGCAAGAAGCCGAAGGAGCACGGCGCGCGGCTGGCGATCGAGGGGCTCACCCGGGACGAGACGCTCGCCGGCAAGCGCATCGTCGTGGTCGAGGACGTCACCACGACCGGCGGCTCGGCGATGAAGGCAGTGGAAGCGCTGCGCGAGGCCGGCGCCGATGTCGCGCTGGTCTTCACCATGGTCGACCGCCAGGAAGGCGCGGCGGAAGCGTTCGCAGCCGCCCGGCTGCCGTTCCGTTCGCTCTACACCGCGAGCGAGTTTCTCTAGCGCTCGATCAAGTAAAGTCGATTCAATGCTTCTCAGGAGGTCCACCTCTCCCATCGGGAGAGGTCGGATTGTATCGCCAGATGCAATCCGGGTGAGGGGTTCCGGTCTATCGACGGAGCCGCGTCCCCTCACCCGATCGCTGCGCGATCGACCTCTCCCCACGGGAGAGGTGAACCGAGGCTTTGGCAGCGGCTTCGACTCAACCACAATCCCTGATGCTCTGGAGTCCGCTTCTGCGCGCATCTCGACGCGAGCCGGTATCGGCTTCGCGCGCCCGCGCTCACCACTCATTTACCATCCCGCGTTATGGTTGCTGGAAAGCTAACGCGTAGTCGCGCCGCCGGCGTGACGCTGCTTGGGTGGAGTGGGCGTTGCGTCAATTGTTGTCGTTGCCGCGGAAGCGGCGTCGGTTTGTTGTCGCAGCTGTGCTGGCGGTGACAGGTGCGGTCGTTGCGATGCCCCGTGCGGCGGTCGCCCAGGGCCTGTTCGATTTCCTGTTCGGCGGGTTCAACCGGGCGCAGCAATCGTCGGCGCAGCCGAACGGCGCCGACCCCTGGGCGGCCGGCCAGCAGACAGCACCGCAGCCGCATGCCGTTGCGTCCGGTTCCGGGCCCGCCTTTTGCGTCCGTAGCTGTGACGGCCGCTATTTTCCGCTGATGCGCGGCGCCTCATCGCCCGTGGCGATCTGCCAGGCTTTCTGCCCGGCGAGCGCCACAAAAGTCTATTTCGGCGCCTCGATCGACAGCGCTTATGCCGCGAACGGCGAAAGCTACGGCGAGAGCGACAACGCCTATGCCTATCGCAAGACGCTGCGCGCGGACTGCACCTGCAATGGCCGCGATCCCGCCGGCCTGGCGCCGGTCGATCTCGCGCTCGACAATTCGCTGCGTCCCGGCGACGTGATCGCCACATCAGACGGGCTGGTGGCCTATTCCGGTGCGCGCGGTGCCACCGCCCAGCCCAGCGACTTCACGCCGGTCGCCTCCTATCCCGGCCTGACGGCGGAGGTGCGCGCCCGCCTGACCGGGCTCAAGGTCGCCCCGGTGCGCGCCGACACGGTCGCAACCGACTTGGCGCAGCCTGCCGTCGGCGGCGACGTCAGTCTGGCGCCGCCGGCCGACATTACGCCCAAGCCGGGCCAGGGCCGCGACAAGCGGGCGGCGTTGAACTGACCGCGAAACGGTCATTCCGGGGCGAGGCCATAGGCCTCGAGCCCGGAATCCAGAGGTTACTCATTTCAAGATTCCGGGTTCGCTCTGCGAGCGCCCCGGAATGACAGCAAGAGGCTAGCGCCCGACGATCACGCCGATCACGTTCGGCGCGGCAAGGTATTTCTCCTCGATCGCGGCCCGCGCCGCGGCGCGATTCTCATCCGTCAGCAGCCCACGCTTCTCGGCCAGGATCATCCAGCAGAAGCCCCACCAGTCGGTCAGCATGCCCTCGTCGTCGACGAGGTCATAGCCCGCCTCGGCCGCGAAGATGCGCGCCCGCGCCTCGTCGAGCCCATCCAGGAAGGTGTGATCGGTGGCCGAGAACAGCGCGTCGGAAATATCGTCGGTGGTGAAGCCCCAGACCGACATGCAGACCGCATTGAAGGCGCGATCGAGCTGGTCGTCATCGACGACGCGCCGCCGCGCCGTCTTGTGCAGCCGCGACAATGTGCGGGCGAAATCCGCGATGCGGGTGAGAGCCAAGGGATCGAAGGCGAAATTGGACATGATGTCCTCGCTAGAAAACGCTGATGCCGTGGATGCTGGACCGACGGAGCCCGTCGAATCACGGAGATAACGACAGCTTGCTAAAGTGTTCTTAATTTGTTCTAGTGAATTTGCAAAGAGAGAAAGTTCGTCGTCCCGGCGAACGCCGGGACCCATACGCCGCAGCTCCTCGATTCTGCACGGTCGTCGCCCATGGCTATCGAGGCGTCATACTACGTGTACATTTTGGCCAGCGGCCAACACGGCACGCTGTACAACGGCGTCACCAATGATCTGCGAAGACGGCTCGCGCAGCATCGGGGTGGCCAGGGCTCGCGCTTCGTCCGCAAATACAAGCTCAATCGGCTCGTCTACGTCGAAACCTATCCAACGGCGATGCAAGCGATCACCCGCGAGAAGCAGCTGAAGAACTGGCGCCGCGATTGGAAGATCGAGCTGATCAAACGGGATAATCTCGATTGGAACGACTTGTCGGGCCTGATTTGCGGCCGGTGAGTCTGGATCCCGGCGTTCTCGGCGCGCAATTGCGCGCCTGTCCGGGATGACGGCTGGGAACGGGATGACGGCTGGGGCTTGATATCGCACCCGCCCTCAATCCGGCGGCCGCTGCGCCACATAGGCCGTACGCAGGCCGGGTCTGAAGCCGCAGCCCTCATAGAAGCGGTGCACGCTCGGATCAGCGCGGCCGCTTTGCATCAACACGTGGTGACAGTCCTGCCGCCACGCCTCCTCGAGCGCCATTTGCACCACGGCCCGGCCATGACCGCGCCCACGATGATCCGGGTGCGTGACAACATTTTCCAGAAAGCCATGCTGCCGGCCGGCGCGCAGAAGATTGGGGACCGTGACCAGCATGCAGGTCGCGACAATGCGGCTCTCGGCCTGCGATACGAAGATGGCAATGCCGGCGCGCGACAATAGCTCGGCCCATATTCCTTCGGTCCGCTCCCGCGGCGCCGCGACCGCGCTCACCTCCGAGACCTGAAACAGCGCGAGCAGCCCGTCGAGATCTGCCGATTCGGCAAGCCTCGCCATTGCCACTTCTCTCTGACCTGCCCTACCCCGACGCCAGCAGCCGGCCGCTGCAGGCGCTGGCCCAGAATTTTTCACCGCATTGCCGCTTGATCGCCATGCAACGCTGCGCCGGTGACGCATTGGCTGGAACGCTGCAGCCGCAGCTCAGCCTATCCGCGCTGCGGCCGATGCTTCCGGCGGCGGCGCCGGTCGCCGTGATCAGGCAGACCAGTAGCAATGCCGCGGCGATCTCGATGGCAAGCCTCATGACGCACCTCCCCCTGATCGTGCGCTTTGGAGCGACGCGGGCCGGCAGCGATCCTAGCATAAAACGAGGCCGCGCGGAGCTTGGGAACTCCCGGCGCGATCTTGCCCGAAATTTATCCTTTCCCCCGGCCCCGAAACCACCCCGGGTTTCGATTCCGGCCCATCCGTCGTATGATTTTAGATCGTACTGGCATCAGCATCACAGGTTCCCCAGGTGACAGATCAGCCGTCCCCGCGCAGCTTTCCGGCCCCCGGCCAACCCGTCGACGAATTGGCGGTGGCCGAGATCAAGAGCGACATCCTGGCCAAGCTTCGGCTTGCCATCGGCAAGGACGCGAGCCTGGCGACCGCGCAGGACTGGTATCACGCTGCGGCCCTGACCCTGCGCGACCGCATCGTGCATCGCTGGCTGACCGCCGACAAGGAAAGCTACGACGCCGGGCGCAAGCGAGTCTATTACCTCAGCCTGGAGTTCCTGATCGGCCGGCTGTTCACCGACGCGCTCAACAATATGGGGCTGATGAAGGTGTTCGAGATCGCGCTCGGCGATCTCGGCGTCGGCCTGTCGGAATTGCGCAAATGCGAGCCTGATGCCGCGCTCGGCAATGGCGGCCTCGGCCGGCTGGCCGCCTGCTTCATGGAGAGCATGGCGACCTTGGCAATCCCCGCGATCGGCTACGGCATCCGCTACGATTTCGGCCTGTTTCGGCAGGTGATCGTCGACGGCTGGCAGCAGGAATATCCCGACGTCTGGCTGTCGATCGGCAACCCCTGGGAATTGCAGCGGCCGGACGTGGTCTACCACGTCCATTTCGGCGGCAGCGTCGCGCATGTCGACGACAAGGGCAGGGATCGCGCGGTCTGGACGCCCGGCGAGACGGTGCAGGCGGTCGCCTATGACACCCCGATCGTCGGCTGGCGCGGCGAGCACGTCAACGCGCTGCGGCTGTGGTCGGCGCGCTCGCCCGATCCGTTGAAGCTCGACGTCTTCAACACCGGCGATTATCTCGGCGCCTCCGCCGAGGAGGCGCGGGCCGAGGCGATCTGCAAGTTCCTCTATCCTAATGATGAAAGCCCGGCGGGCCGCGAGCTGCGGCTGCGGCAGGAATATTTCTTCGTCTCCGCCTCGTTGCAGGATCTGGTCAAGCGCCACCTCGGCTCGGACGGCCAGCTCCGCAACCTGGCGCAGAAGGCCGCGGTGCAGCTCAACGACACCCATCCCTCGCTCGCCGTCACCGAGCTGATGCGGATCCTGGTCGATTTGCACAACTTCCGCTGGGACGAGGCC
>NZ_JBARGP010000781.1:0-5206 GCF_049798375.1 Bradyrhizobium sp. | reverse complement strand
GAGCTACACCGCGCGCTTGAGCTGCTCGACGAGGTCGGTTTTCTCCCAGGAGAAGCCGCCCTCATTGTCGGGCGTGCGGCCGAAATGGCCGTAGGACGAGGTGCGCGCGTAGATCGGGCGGTTGAGGTCGAGATGGCTGCGGATGCCGCGCGGCGTCAGGTCCATCGCCTGGGCCGCGGCCTTCTCGAGCTGATCCTCGGACACCTTACCGGTGCCGTGGGTGTCGATATAGATCGACAGCGGCCGCGCCACGCCGATCGCGTAGGCGAGCTGCAAGGTGCAGCGGTCGGCAAGACCGGCGGCGACGATGTTCTTGGCGACATAACGCGCGGCATAGGCGGCCGAGCGGTCGACCTTGGTCGGATCCTTGCCCGAGAACGCACCGCCGCCATGCGGGGCCGCACCACCATAGGTGTCGACGATGATCTTGCGGCCGGTGAGGCCAGCGTCGCCATCAGGACCGCCGATGAAGAACTTGCCCGTCGGGTTGATGTGCCAGATCGTCTTCGGCGTGATCCAGCCTTCCGGCAGCGCCTTGCGCACGTAGGGCTCGACGCGCTCGCGGACCTGGGCCGAGGTCATGTCCTCGACCAGATGCTGATGCGAGACCACGATCTCGCGCACCCCGACCGGCTTGCCGTTCTCATACTGCACGGTGACCTGGCTCTTGGAATCGGGGCCCAGCACCTTCTCGACGCCGGAGTGACGGGCTTCCGAGATCAGCCGCAGGATCTTGTGAGCGTAGAAGATCGGCGCCGGCATCAAGTCGGGCGTCTCGTTGGTCGCGTAACCGAACATGATGCCCTGATCGCCCGCGCCCTCTTCCTTGACTTCGCCCGGCTGCAGCGCGTCGACGCCCTGCGCGATGTCGGCCGACTGCGGGTGCAGCAGGATCTCGATGTCGCAGGTGGCGTGGTGGAAACCTTCCTGCTCGTAGCCGATGTCCTTGATCGCGGCGCGGACGACGCCTTCGATCTGCTCGTTGGTCACCGAGGCCGGGCCGCGGGTCTCGCCGGCGATCACGACCTTGTTGGTGGTGGCGAGCGTTTCGCAGGCGGCGCGGATCGCCCAAGGATCGATGCCCGCTTTTGGCCCTTCGCGATAGAACAGGTCGACGATCTCGTCCGAGATCCGGTCGCAAACCTTGTCCGGATGGCCTTCGGACACCGACTCCGAGGTGAACAGATATGACGCGCGCATCAAGCAACCCCTTTTTCGCCGCCCACGGCGGTCATTGATATTGATCCGGTCAATCGCGACGCCGCGAGATGACGTAGGACTCGTCGTAGAACCACAACCCGTTGTGCTTTCGCAGCACCTCCCTGGCGGCATCGAGCGCGCGGGCGCTGTGAGCGATGTCGGTCAGGCGGTCTTCCTCGATCTGGGCGACATACACCGCCGCGTTCCAGGCTGCAAAAGCGGTCGAGGTTCCGATGGTCCCGGTGACCTCGTTGGGCAGAGCTTCCATGTCATACCTGAAAATCGAGCGATTGTCGGCATAGGCATTAAAATTTAAGTCTCGCCCACTCGACCCCAGCTCGTATTTCACGGCGCGCAATAGCTCATGGCGGCTGACCGAGAAAGGATTTTCTCCCGGCCACACCTGCTGGATGATTTCCAGGCCTGGATCCTGCCCATGGGAGTGGATTCCGATCAGCCGGCCGCCTGGCCGCAGCGCCCGCGCCAGCGGTGCAATGATCCGCTTGGCACGGAAGTTCACGGAAGATTTAGCGCGATACGGCTGCGAAGCGATCACCAGGTCGAAATTGGCCTCGACCCGGCCGGCGCGCGGGATGATGCCGTCCAGCAGGAAGCGGTGATCCTCGCGGTACAGCACCAGCGCGATCGGCCGCTCATAGACCGGCATGCCGGTGCGCGGCGAGACATTGGCGCGCCAGTTCTGATCCAGGAACGGCTTGAGCGCCGCGATCTGCGCCTCGAACTCGCCTGACGACGCGCCCTGCAGCACCACCTCGTGCCAGATCATGGAGGCTGCGACCGCGGGCGAGGACGGCGTCAGCCACGGCGCCTCGGCATAATTCATGTTGGTGAAGACGAACACGCTGGCCGGATGCTCGAACAGCCGGTCCGGCACCTTCTCCAGGGTCAGCCGGACGTCCTCCAGGCTGAGCTCCTTGCCAGCCACGTAGAACGGGATTTGCGGAAAGCGGCCATGCATGGTCCGCAGCACCTTCGACAGCACGGTGCCGTCGCCGACCCCGGCGTCGAATACCCGCAGCGCCGGCGGCTTCGGATGGATGCTGGCGAGCTCGAGCCCGACCCGCTCGGCCACCACGCGCTTTTCGCTGCAGGTGTGCACGAACAGCAGGTATTTCTGCCGGTTCTCGAAGAAGCGGAAATTGCTCTGGGGGTCGCGCTTCTCCGGGACTTCGGGAAGCCTGGGCGGCGGCAAGGTGCCGGTCGAGGCCGCGATATAGGCCTGGATGCGATCCAGCGTGTCGATCGTGATCCGCTTGCCCTCGCGCAGCCGGTGCACCAGCTTGCCGTCATTGACTGACCGCCGGCCGAAGGTCGATTCCGCCATGTCTGCCTGGCGGCAGAACTCCGAAATCTGGGCGATGATCTGGTCGTTGGTCATTCGGCCGTTGGTGGGATTTGTTGGTGGGCAGGATATTTCGAGGCAGCGATCTAGCACGCTCTGCCCACCAACGGAAGAGGCACCTCCAAGAACTCGCTGGGCTAGTCGAACCGCAAGGGGCTCACCGCATTTTGCTTCTGTGACGGTCGAGGGCCAATCAGGCCAACTTTGCCAAGCTGCGCATGGACGGTCAAAGGCGTCGACAAGCGGCGCGTGATCCCCAGGCATTAGGGGAGCATGTGGTCTTGCGGCCATCGCCGCACCGATCCGCCATGGAAAACAAGGATCGAGCCAGAGCAGATGAAGCAATATGCGAAGCAGATACGTTGGGGCGCTGCCATTATCGTCCTGATCGCGATGACCGTCGCAGCCTTCCTGCTCGGACGTGCCCAGCAGGCGCGTCAGGCGCTGCCACCCGGCGCCGAGCATCGCCAAACGCGCCAGCACGTGTTGTATCTCACCTTGGACCGGACCAAGGCGCCCATCATCGTGCTCGGCGACAGCATCGTCGAGGCAGCAACGCTGCCACCGAGCGCTTGTGGGCACGCGCTCGTCAATGCCGGCCTCAGCGGCGCTTCGACCGCCAGCGATCTCGCCGACTTCCTCAAGCAGGCGCTGGGCGCCAACCGGCCGTTCGCGATCATCGTCTCGCTTGGCGCAAATGACGCGTTGAGCGACGCGCCCGGCAGCGCAGAGGCGTTTGCCGGGCGTTATGAGGCGCTGCTGCGCGAGCTGTCGAAATTGACCAACCGAATCTATTTTCTCGAAATCCCTCCGGTGGAGGCGCGGGAGCAGACGACGCCTGACATGGCGAAAGCTGTCATGGCCACGATCGGCAGGTACCGCGCGACCTTGCCGGAACTGGCGCGCCGCACCGGTGCCACGCTGCTGCAATGGCCCGGCACGCAGGAAGCCCCGTTCACGGTCGACGGTGTCCACCTCAACGCGGAAGGCTACCGCGCCTGGAACGAGGCCATTGAGCGGGGCACGGCACTTGCTTGCCGCTGACCGGAATGGCCGCCGTCACGGCGGCGGCTTGAGTGTAATCTTCTACATCAGAGCAGTTCGTCGCAAGCAGGTCGGCAAGGGGCGCAATCGTCGCGGCGACCGGAACCGTCTCACACCAAATAATAGCCGGACCAGGCAACGCCTGATCCGGCTCATGTCATCAGCGATGACGAAGCGGCCTACTTGCCCCAGATCTCGTCAGCGAGCTCGACGCAGAGGCGCAGCTTCGCCCATTGCTCTTCTTCGCTCAAGATGTTGCCTTCCTCGGTGGAAGCGAAGCCGCATTGCGGCGACAGCGCAAGCTGCTCGAGCGGCGCGAATTTCGCCGCCTCCTCCATGCGTCGTTTGATGTCGTCCTTGCTCTCGAGCGCGCCGCTCTTCGACGTCACGAGGCCTACCACGACGACCTTGTTGCCCTTGGGCAGGAAGCGCAGCGGCTCGAAGCCGCCGGCGCGGTCGCTGTCGTATTCCAGGAAGTAGCCGTCGTAATTGGTCTGCGCCAGCATGGTCTCGGCGACCGGCTCGTAGCCGCCCGACGAAATCCAGGTCGAACGGAAATTGCCGCGGCAAACATGGGTCGTGATCACCATGTCGGCCGGGCGCTCGGCGATCGCGTAGTTGATGATCCGCGAATAGATCTGCTGCAGGCCTTCCGGATGGTCACCGCGCTCGCGCGACTTCTGCAGCTCTTCCTGCGAGCACAGATAGGCCCACACCGTGTCGTCGAACTGCAGATAGCGGCAGCCGGCGTCGTAGAACGCCTTCACCGCCTTGCGGTAGGTCTTGCCGAGATCCTCGTAGAACGCGTCGAGGTCGGGATAGACCTCCTTGGAGATCGCCTTGCGGCCGCCGCGGAAATGCAGCACCGCCGGCGACGGGATCGTCATCTTCGCGGTCACATGCGCGGTGTCGGCATGCTTCTTCAGGAAGCGGAAGTGATCGAGCATCGGGTGGTCGGCCGGGAAGTCGAGCTTGTCGATCACGCGCACTGCATCATGACGGGTCTGTACGCCAGCGAACTGGATGCCCGCGTCCGGGTGGAACAGCTCGCAGCCGGTGAGCTTGGCGAGAAAGTCGAAGTGCCACCAGGAGCGGCGGAACTCACCGTCGGTCGCGAGCTTCAGGCCGGTCGAGGCCTGGCGATGCACGACCTTCTCGATCTCGCCGTCCTCGATCTTGCGCAGATCATCGGCCGAGATCTCGCCCTTTTCGAGCTTGGCGCGCGCGTCCTTGATCTTCTGCGGGCGCAACAGGCTGCCGACTTCGTCGGCGCGGAATGGTGCTCGTGTTCTCTGCATGCTTTCATCTCCTCCTACAAAGGATTTGTGGTTACTTTAAAATCTCCCCGCCGTCATTTGCGAGCGAAGCGACGTGTCCGCCATAGCCCGAAGGGCGACGGCGGAAGCAATCCGGTGCGAAGAAACAAGTCTGGATTGCTTCGTTCGCTTCGCTCCTCGCAATGACGAGAGACAGTCGTCACGACCTCCCGGACACTCCGAGATGGCGTTCCAGCGGCGCGGGATCGGCTTTGAGCGCGCTGGACGGCGCGTCGTGGACGATGCTGCCGCGCTCCAATATCACGACGCGGTCGGCGAGGCC
>NZ_JBARGP010000780.1:0-2034 GCF_049798375.1 Bradyrhizobium sp. | reverse complement strand
GTGACCGTCGGCCGGCGAACGCGCGACGTCCTCGCCGTGCTCGCGATCGCGTTGGCGAGTGCCGCGCTGTTCGCCTCGCCCCTGCTCGACCGCGGACGCGGCCTGTCGCTCGACATCCTGACCTGGCTGCGCTTCGAGACATCAGGTCACAGGCACGATCCGGCGCAAAGCCTGGCTGTCGTCATCGGCATCGACGAGGACAGTTACCAGTCGCCGCCCCTGAAAGGGTCGCCGCTACCGGCCTGGACCGGCGAGATCGGCCGCGTGCTCAGTGCGACGCTGGACGGCGGCGCAGAGGTCGTCGGCTTCGACATCGTGTTTCAGGATTCGATCGAACTATCCGAGATCCCGTTCGCAGACGGCACGCTGGGCGACAAGGTGCGCGGCTTCGACCACGATTTCCTGCTCGCGCTCGCGCGCGGAGCGGCGGCCGGCAGGCTCGTGCTGGGCGAGGTTATGGGCCCGCAACCTGTCCTGCCCTCGCGCGGCCAGCAGATCGCCGTCCATGGCGCCGCCAACCTGCGGCCGCTCAACGTCTACATGGATCGCGACGACGTCGCGCGCCGCATTCCCCTGACCTTCGCCACCAAAGACGGCGCGGTGCCGACGATGGCGGTCGAGCTGGCAGCCCGCACGCTCGGCACGCAGCCCGTGATCGACGCCGACGGCACGCTCACGCTTGCGGGTAATCGCGTTGCCGGCAGCGTTCCCAACACGATGACGCTGAATTTCGACGGCGGCGCCGACGACATCCCGACCTACTCCTTTGCCGATCTCAGGGCCTGCGCGATCAAAGGCGACAAGGATTATTTCCGCCGCGAGTTTGCCGGCAAGGTCGTGCTGATCGGTACCGTGACCGGGCTCGACGACCGGCTGCAGACATCGAAACGTTTCGCCACCCGTACCCAGGGTGCGCGGCGGCCACGCTGCGCCCTGCCCCAACGAAAGACCGCCGATGGCTTTGCCCGCAGCACCATTCCCGGGGTCTATATCCACGCCACGGCCGTCAACAATTTGATCCGCAACGACGCGGCGATCGAGCTCGGCCGCGCGCCCTCGCTGCTGCTCGCCGTGATGATCGCGCTCGCAGCCGCCGCGCTGGCGCAGCTGTTCAGGCCGGCGACATCAGCAGCGATGCTGCTCGGCGTCGCCGTGATCTACACTGCTGCGGCGACGTTTCTGTTCAATCATGCTCTTGCCCTGCCCCTGGTCGAGCCGGTCGGCTCCGGCGTGCTCGCGCTGGCGGCCATGATCGGCTACCGCTTCATGGTCAGCGACAAGGACCGCAGGCTGCTCGAGAGGAGCTTTGCCTATTACCTCGCGCCGCGCGAGATCGAGCGGATGCTGGCCTCGCACAAGCTGCCGCAGCTTGGCGGCGAGACCCGTGACGTCACCGTGTTCTTCTCCGACATCGAGGGCTTTTCAGCGATTGCCGAGCGGATGTCGCCGCACGATCTGATGGCGCTCACCAACGAATATCTCACGGCGATATCGGACGTGATCGAAGACCATGGCGGATATGTCGACAAATATATCGGCGACTCCGTGGTCGCGGTGTTCGGCGCGCCGCTCGACGATCCCGATCATGCCGCAAGCGCGGCGCGCGCCGCACTCCAATGCAAGACGCGGCTGGCCGAGCTGAACAATAGCTCCACGGCGTTTCGCGGCATCAAGGTTGCCCAGCGTATCGGCATCAACAGCGGCGATGCGCTAGTCGGCAATTTCGGCTCGCAGCGCCGCTTCAACTACTCGGTCATGAGCGATGCGGTGAACGTCGCCTCGCGGCTCGAAGGCGCCAACAAGTTCTACGGCACCACCATCATCGCCTCCGATATCACCGTGGCACTGGCCGGCGACGCCTTTGCCTGGCGCGAGCTCGACACCATCAGGGTCAAGGGCCGCGCCCAGGCGATCAGGATCTTCGAGCTGCATGGCCTCGCCGCAGAGACCAGCGCCGAACAAAAGGACATCCTCGCCAGCTATGCCGCGGGCCTCGCCGATTGGCGTGCCGGCGCATTGCAACGCGCCGCAGAC
>NZ_JBARGP010000779.1:0-2042 GCF_049798375.1 Bradyrhizobium sp. | reverse complement strand
GCCGAGCGAGCCGGTCGCGGCCTCGACGCCGGGCAGCAGGTTCGCCGGCGGATGTTCGGCGAGACGGCCGCCATCCTGACAATAGGTGTCGAGCTCTTCGATCGGGAAGTAGCCCTTCATCGCCAAGGTCGCGAACAGCGCAGCGGCCGCATGCCCCTTCGACAGGATGAAGCGGTCGCGCAACGGATCGGTCGGGTTCTTCGGGTCGACGTTGAGCACGTGCCAATAGGCCGCCGTCATCGCGTCCGCGCAGGACAGCGACGAGGCGAGATGCGCGGCCTGGGCCTTGTGCGACATCTCGATGATCTTGCCGCGCAGCTTGGCGGCCTGCGCCTTCAAAGCGGCGGCATCGGGTGCGCCTGCTGGGCTCCGGACTGCAACGTTCATCGTGCTCTCCAGTGGCGCCTTCCAGCAGGAAGGCGCGGGGTCGTCAGGGTTTGTGGTCGTATTTGGTCGGCAGCTTCGCCATGTCGCTTTCGAAACGGCGCGCCCAGGCGATGACGTCGTCGATGCCCTGTTCCAAAGAGAACGTATCGCGCCAGCCGAGCTCGGTGCGTAGCTTGAGGCTATCGAGCGTGTAGGCGGTGTCCTTGCCCGGACGCTCGGGGCCGATCTCGACGCAGTCCTCGAACTTCTTGCCGAGACGGGCGAGGATCATCTCGACCAGGGTGCGGATCGAGACCAGCTCATAGCCGGAGATATGATAGGTGTCACCGAGGGTGCCCTTGCGCCCAATCTTCACCGTCGCATCCGAGACGTCGGTCATGTGGATGAACACGCGGATCGACTTGCCGCCGCCGTCGAGGCGCAGCTTCTGGCCGGTCATCGCAGCCACGATGGTGCGCGGCACGATCCGGTAGAGCTGCTGGCCAGGGCCGTAGACATTGGCGGCGCGGGTGAAGACAACAGGGAATTGGTAGTTGGCGAAATAGGTGCGCAGGCTCATGTCGCCGGCCGCACGCGACACCGCATAGGGCGTCGACGGGTTGAACGGCGCGTCTTCCTTCACCCAGCCCTCGGTCGAGCCATACGCCTCGGGCGTCGTGACGTGGACGTAACGCTCCAGGCCGTCATAGTTGCGCAAGAGATCGTGCAGCCGCACGGCGGAGACGACATTGGTCATCATCCAGTGGTCCGGGTACAGCCAGCTCTCGCCGACCATGCTTTGCGCGGCGAAATTCACCACATGGGTCGGACGCTCTGTCGCGAGCAGCGCCTTCAGCGCCTCGAGATCGTGGTTCAGATCGATGCGCTGGAACCGAACTTTGCCCGGACGCTTCTGCCACTTGTAGGGCAGGAAGGCATCGTGGGGCTCGTCGGAGCGGCTGGTCGCGATCACGTCATGACCGGCCGCAGCCAGGAAGTCCGCAAATGTCGCGCCCGAGAACGAGTTCGAGCCGAGGATCAGATACTTTTCATTGCCCGCCATGACGTTATCCGTCAGACCTCGCGGTTCGTGATGATGTCGCCACGCTGGGCATAGAGCCACTGCATGATCATGTGGCCGATCACCATCTGCGCGTCCTCAGCGATCTGCATATCGTCGACCGCGAAATGGATCGGCACGTCGGCCATCGCCTTGGCCTTGCCGCCGGAGAAGCCGAGCACGGCATAGCTTGTCATGCCGATCTTCTTGCCCTCCTCGAGCGCCTTCAGGATATTCGGCGAGTTGCCGGAGCCGGAGAAGGCGATCAGCACATCGCCCTTGCGCGCCAGCACAGCGAGCTGCAGCGAGAACACCTGGTCATAGCCTTCGTCGTTGGCGAGGCAGGTGATGACGGACGGATTGGACGACAGCGAATGCACGCGCAGGCCCGAACCCGGAGTTTTCGACAGCGCATAGAGGAAATCGTTGGCGAGATGGTTGGCGTTGCCGCCGCTGCCGCCATTGCCGCAGAAGAACACCTGCCGGCCGGTCTGCCAGCTGTCGCGCAAATCGTAGGCGAGCTTTTCGACTGGTGCCCAGTCGAAACCCCTGAGTATGTCGCTGAAGCGGCTGGTGTAGTCGGCGAACAGCGAGCCGGGGGTCCGGAAAGCAAGGA
>NZ_JBARGP010000778.1:0-4088 GCF_049798375.1 Bradyrhizobium sp. | reverse complement strand
CCGGTGTTCGAGAGCGGCGACGATCGCGTCCATGATTACGGCATGGCGAACGCGGTCGGCCGCATCACCGATACGCTGATCGCGATGTCGCGGCTGATCTATGCCGGTCACGTCACCCGCTTCAGCAACATGAAGGTCGTCGCCGGCATCGGCGGCGCCGCGCTGCCCTACGTGATCGGCCGTCTGCGCCGCAATTATTCGCTCGACAAGGACAAGCTCGGCGATCCCGATGCGGCATTGGCGGCGATGTATTACGACACCATCGTGCAGGACACCCGGGCGCTGCGTTACCTCGCTGACGTGGTCGGCGCCGGCCGCATCATGATGGGCTCGGACATGCCGTTCCCGATCGGCGATCTGGCGCCGCTGAAAATCGTGGCGGAAACCGCTTTCACCGATGCCGAGCGCGCCAGCATCAATGGCGGGCTGGCGGCCAAGCTGTTCGGACTGTGAGGTATTGCCGTGAAGCTCGATATCGGCGGCACTGAAATCATTCCCGGCCCGGCCGACGCGCTGTGGATCGCGCTCAACGATCCCGCAGTGCTGACGCGATGCGTGCCCGGCTGCAAGGCGATGATCGAAATCGCGCCCGATACCTACAAGGTCGAGATGCAGTTGAAGGTCGCGGCCGTCGGCGGCTCGTTCGAGGGCGAGATCTCGCTTTCCGACAAGCAGCCGCCGCGGACCTGCAATATCAAGGTGTCAGGCGCCGGCAGCCTCGGTCATGGCAATGGCACCGCACAGTTCACCATCGAGCCCGAGACTGCGACCAGCGCGAAGCTGATCTACAAGGGCACGGGGGAGATCGGCGGTCTGGTCGCCGGCGTCGGCCAGCGCATTCTCGCCAGCGTCTCGAAACATCTGATCGGGCGCTTCTTCGTAGCGCTGCGCAAAGAGTTCGAGGCGCCGATCAGCGGCGCCGCGGAATAAGACAGAGCCGGACAAGGCTGCGAAGGGGAGGGTGACTTGAGGAGACGATATCAGATCGGCTTGAGCCTGCTGTTGGCCGTCTCGGCGATCACGCCGGCCTCGGCGCAGGAGCTGGAAAAGCTCTCGATTGTGGTGTTCGGCGCACCGTCACTCGGGGCCTTTCTGCCGCCTGTCATCAAGCAGCTGAAGCTCGATGAGAAGTACGGCATGTCGATCGATTTTCAGGAGCGCACGCCGGACGCCTACACCGCCCAATTCAATTCCGGCGAGTTCAAGGTCGGCGGCAGTGCCGCGCTGCTGACCGTCGGGCTCGCGGATATCAGGGGCGTCAAGGTCACCTATCTGTTCAACCTATTCGACTACTGGGGCGCCGTCGTCACGTCGCGCCCGGAGATCAAGACGATCAAGGATCTCGAAGGCAAGGACATCGCAGCCGCCAAAGGCACGACCAACTATGTGATGTTCGACTGGTTTGCGCGGCAGCTTGGCGTCGACACATCGAAGTTATCGGTCGTCAACACGGCGACGCCTGGGCTCGTCGGCTACGCGCTCGCCGACCGCGCCACGGCGGTTCAGCTCTGGGAGCCGGCTTACACGACCCTGCATGCGAAGAAGCCCTCGATCCAGCTGCTCGACCTGAAGATCGCAGAGAGCTGGGAGAAGGCAACGGGGAGCCGTAACATCCCCTATCTCGGGGTGGCCGCGCATGTCGATTGGGCGGAGCAGCACAAGGCACTGATCCCGAAGCTCTATGCGGCCTACAAGGATGCCGGCGCATGGACCGTCGCTCACCCTGATGACGCGGCGAAGCTGATCTCGCCCAAGGGCAATGACGGGGACCGCAAGGCGATCGCAGATATCATTCGCGCCAATGAGCGCCTCGGCATGAACATTCGTGCCGCGGCCGAGGTCAAGAAGGAGATCCGTTCGGTGTACGATGCCGGCAGGTCAATCGCGTTCCTGCCGTCCGATCCCTCGGATGCCACCATTTACGGCGGACCGATGCAATGACGATGGCGCGTGAGCACGACGGGCCGGTGTCCGGCGGTCCGAACTGGAGCGTGGCCGTCGGCCGGCGTGCGCTGACTTACGTCTTGCCGTTCGTGGTGCTTGCCACGCTCTGGCAGGTCGCATCGCAGTTCTTCCCACCGTTCCTGTTCCCCTCGCTGGTCGATGTCTTCAGCCGCTGCATCGATATCTTCCTGAGCTGGAGCCAGCTCAGCGACGTCCTCGCGACCGTCGGGCGCATTCTCGCCGGCCTCGCCGGCGCCTTCGTGATCGGTGCGCTGCTCGCGGTGCTGATGTTTCGCTCGCGCGCCGTCAACGAATTCCTGTTGCCGATTTTGACGCTGTTTCAGGGCATCCCGGCGCTGTCCTGGGTGGTGTTTGCGATCATCTGGTTCCATGGCATCGAGCCGCGCATCTTCTTCATCATGGTGATGACGACCTTGCCGGCCTTCACCTTCCAGGTGCTGGCCGCGTTGCAGGGCATGGCGCGCGATCTCACGGAAATGGTGATGAGCTTCCGGCCGACGCGCCTGCAGCTGTTCCGCGTGCTGATCATTCCTGCGGTCCTGCCGGACATCCTCACCGCTTGGAAAGTCAATCTCGGCAACGCCTCGCGTGTCGTCGTCGTCGCCGAGTTGGTCGGCGCCACCGGCGGTGTCGGTTACGAGCTGCTGCAGCAGCAGCAGGTGTTCGACATGGCGGGCGCACTTGCCTGGACCCTGCAGCTCGTCATCTTCGTCCTGATCGCGCAGGGCGTGCTGAGCTTCGTCGAAGCCATTGCTTTCCGCTATCGGGCCGTTTCGGAGCGCACGCTATGACCGACACTGCAGCCATGATCAGCCTCGCCAACGTGTCAAAATCCTTCGGCAAGCGGGATGCGGCGGCGAACTTCCTCGCGGTCGACCGCCTCAATCTCGATGTCGGCGAAGGCCAGATGCTGGCCCTGCTCGGCAAGACCGGCTGCGGCAAGTCGACGATCTTCAATATGATCGCCGGCCTCACCGAGCCGACCGCAGGTGCGGTGACGGTCGACGGCTGCAATCCGTTTCAGGACTTCAACGCGCTGCGCGGCAAGATCGCGATCGTGTTCCAGAACGACCGGCTGCTGCCCTGGCGCACCGCGCTGCAGAACGTCGAGCTCGGGTTGGAGATGCTGCATGTCGCGCGCGAACAGCGCCGCGACACCGCGATGCGCTGGCTCGCCACGCTCGGCCTGCGTGGCCACGAGCATGACTATCCGCATGCGCTTTCCGGCGGCATGCGCCAGCGCGTCTCTATCGCGCGTGCCTTTGCAACCGACGCCAACATTCTGTTGTGCGACGAGCCGTTCTCGGCGCTCGATGAGATGACCGGGCGGGCGCTGCGCGCCGAGTTCGTCAGGCTGGTGAAGGAGAATGGCAAGACGGCGGTGTTCATCACCCATTCGATCAACGAGGCGCTGGAGATCGGCGATCGCATCGTGGTGCTGAGACGGCCGGCCAATATTGCATTCGACCTCCCGTTGTCGAAGGCGGCCTCCGACACGGAGAAGGAGACGATCCGAGGCCAGATCCAGAGCGTGCTGGCGGCCTGACCTGCGCCGTTGCTTTCCGCGCCGGGGAACGATGTCATGCTTTCCGCGCTTGCGCCGTTATTTCAGCCATGAAACATTTGGCCCCTCTTGGTTCCAGGGTGGAGGGGCGAAATGCGGAAATTGTGGGATGTGGCGGCGCTTGCGATAGCCGCGATCGCGGCGAGCGTGGGGCCGTCGCTGGCGCAGCAGACCATCCGCGTCGGTTGGACCATTCCGGCCGAGGAATCCAAATATTGGATGATGAAACGTCCGGCCGAATTTCCCGATATTGGCAAGGCCTACAACATCGAATGGACCCAGTTTCAGGGCACGGCGCCGATGACGCAGGCGCTGGCGGCCGGCGCGCTCGATTGTGCAACGCAAGCGCCGCTGTCGCTCGCCAACGGCGTCAAGGGCGGCAACCTCAAGGCCTATATCGTTGCCCAGCACGTGTTCGAGAAGCCCGGCGGGTTCTCGGTCTATTGGGCGGTCAAGGATGACTCGCCGATCAAGACCATCGCCGACCTCAAGGGCAAGACCGTCGGCATCTCCGTGATCGGCGGCGGCACGCAGGGACCGTTTAACATGCTGCTCAAGC
>NZ_JBARGP010000777.1:0-30449 GCF_049798375.1 Bradyrhizobium sp. | reverse complement strand
GCCCGGTACGGAGCGCCCAGGTCGCGACCGCGCTCCGGCCGCCCGCGGCGTGCGGCGCGTCGGCGTCAGCAGGCCGGAACGTGGTGTCGACCGTAGGGGGCGGCACCTCTGCCACGTGATAGGCCGGCCGCTCATTGGCCCGTCGTCCGGCATCGGAACCGGCTCCGGACGCCACCCGATCGGCCCGGGCGGCGAGTATGACCTCGGGATCAATCGTTACCGAGCTGCGCTCATCAGTGTCTCTCATGGTCGGTGTGGAAAGCATCGACGCTCCGTCCTCCATTGTCGCCCGCCCAGGAAGCGGGACGCGGATTTACGCCAACGTGTGGTACAGCCCCAAACCGGAGCCTGCGCGGGCGCAAAGTGGATACCGGTTGTCCCCAGTATGGCGTCAAACGCTCATGGCGTTCGCGCGGCACTCATGTCCGAATTGAAAGCCCGGCGCAGGATGTCCCATCACGACCCTTCTAGCGCCTGCTCAATAAATCCCTGCCAGCCACCACAGTCCAGCGCGATTTGGCCAAACAAAGGCAGGGACGTGGCGGCTACTGGGCCGCTTTGTGGATCATTGGGAGCGCCGAGCGGGCGGAATCGTCGGCCGCGGGGGGGAAGAGGGGCACATTCGGGAGAACGGCCGATAGCGAACGCGGGATCGACATCAGCCTGAAGAGGAGGGATGCAGGACCGGCGAACTCAGCCATTCATTGATGGTGACAGCAGTCTCGACCTGGTGTGCCTTTCGCATCAGCGCCTCGCGGTCTTGCCCCGCAGGCAATCTGCGCGCCGCCTCGCGTGCTGTCGTCGCTGCCTCACGTAGTCGTTGATCGAATGATGTGGTTGGCTTGCGCCGGTTTCGTCTGATCGTCACTGCAGCCTCCTTGCACGGGAAGCCGCAAGTGTCGGATGAATCCGGCGCGCTGGCACTAACACACGTTAGCTGTCTCATCACGATAGATAGAAGCAAGCCCCTGAACGATCCGACGCTGAGCGGACAAGCCCTTCATATCGAGAGGCTCGTCCGGATAACGGGAGGTGCGAAAAGACTCGCGGCGGCCCGCGAGCCAGCCTCTCACATGGCAATGTTCGGCTGAACTCATTGTGCCAGATCGTCAGCAACAAGCGCCGCGACAGCGACGTGCGCGGCGCCCTTACGATAGTTGATCTGCGAAATGGCGGCGCGATCACAGCGCGCGCATGGCTCAATCTGTAATGGCTCGATCCGTGATTGAGTTCTGCGTCAGTCGGCGCCGAACGAGTTCAAGAAAGCGCCGGCCCTGTGATCCAGATCATAGGCTTGGCCTCTCATCCGGCTCGATAGTCGAAGCAACTACAGAGAGATCAAAACTAATTGATCTATCTATAATTGGCTATCCTTTCGTAGTGGGGGCTCACCCGACAACGCATTCCCAGCGCCTCGCAGCTGCGATCGCGAACGGCTGCGACAAGCCGGTCCAAACGTCACCAGTGATTTTCAAGCATCGATTCCAAGGAGGATAAAATGAGCGTTTCCCAGTCCAATCTTTCGGATCCGCATTACGGCTACGACCTCGTCGTCGCGGTCACGCAAGCCAGCGTGAACGCAACCCTCAAGCAGTATCTCGCCGGCCTCTCGGCTCCCGAGGTGTTCATCTGTTATGTCTACGACACCAACAACAATCTGGTGCCGATCGATTACAAGACGCTGGTCGCCAACGCGGGCGGAACCGATCCCTTTTCGATACCTAACAATGCGAAGCCCGCGACCGATCCGGGGCTGCAGAAGCTGACGGCGGCAAATTTTGCAGGCGCGGTGAAAGCGCAGATCGGCCTGCCTGATCTGCCGCTCGAGAGTCTTCCCGCGATCGCGACGTTCGGCGCAGGCAGCAGCGCGCCGGTGTTGTTCAAGTTGCTATGCTCCGAATTCCAGATCACCGGCTTCCAATACGGCCCTCGGGGCAGCGCCACCTGGATCAATCAGTCGCAGCCGACCGGATCCGGAACGCCCTGGTACTTCTCCGCCAACGTCTTTCTCAATGATGCGCCGGTCGATCCCAATTCGCCGGTGCCGCCGGCGGTCCAGCAACGCATCAACGAACTCCGTCACTCGGTTCAGAACGCCTTTACCATCCAGAAGCTGTTCCTCGACCTCAGCACGGCCATTCTCGAATCCTCGCCCCGGATCGAGGGCATACCGGAAGGCTGGCCGGTCTGGAGCCTGATCAGCCAACTCTTCCTCGGCGCCTATTTCGGCAAGCTGCAGCAGAAGGGCGATCCCGTGCTGAGCTACAGCTTCACCGTCCACGCACCGCGGCCGACGACGCTCCAACTCGGCGCTGTCTCGCGCGAATGCTCGCCGCTGCTGCTGAACGGCCAAAAGATCAACAACCCGTCGCCCGCGCAGTTGAACGCGACAGAGCTCGTCTATGTGGGCACGCAGTCGACCACCGTACCGACGCCGGTCCCGTTCGCCTGGAATTGGGTCGAACTGGGTGAAGTGAACGCAGTCTCGGGCGTGCAAGCGGTCCGCCGCGACGTCTTCTTCAATTACTTCAGCAATCTCATCAACCCGGAGACGGCCGCACTCTGCATCTCGACCCATGTCGAGATGCATCATTCCGGCGAGAACTTCACCATCTCGTATTCCAGCGGCCAATCGTCGTCCCCGCAGCCGTTCCGCGTGATCTCGCCGATCGGCCAGCCCGGTTCGGACGGGTTCACCGACGTGCTCTCGCTCAGCTTCGCCAACAATTCGAGCGACGATTCGACGTCATCGACGCACCTGGTCTCGATATCGGGCGACTACAATTACGACATGACCGGCCGTGTTGCCGTCAAGGGCAACCAGATCCGCATTCAGATCCATGCCACAGTCTATATGGAGTTCAGGCACCACGAAGTGGGCGTGGGCTATACCGATCTGCCCGGGCGCAACTACTACGACAAGACACTGACGGTGCTCTATACGCTAGGCGTCGATCAGAACGGCGCATTGCAGGTCACCGAGACGCATGGCACGCAGGATACTTCCGCCGCTTGGGCCTACGATCCAGGCGGGATCCTCGGCAAGTTCGGCTTTGAAAATAAACTTCGCGACGCCGTCACCGACGTCGAGAACAAGCTTGCCGCGCGGATCGACTCCGCATTCACCACCTATGTCGGCCAGATGACGGCGACGATCAACGGCTATCGCGCCTGGGTCTTCCCCGGCAACGACGCCTTCACCTTCAAGAACCTGGGCTTCTCGTCAGGCTCCGATCTGACGGCACAGCTGACCTACGTCAATCCGAACTGAGCCGTTTCAAACAGATCAAACGCATTGGAGAACTCAGATGAACTGGAAAGTCACGACCTCGTCCGAACTGATGGAAAACTATCTTCAGGCGGATTTCCTGTCGCCGCAGGAAAAATTCATCGCGCTGCAGACCGACGCGGGCGCCTCGTTGCTGTTCTCGATCGGCACCGCAGGCGCGCTCTATTTGACCTACGAGGCGCCGGGACAGACGCAGGGCTGGCGCCAGGTCGACCTCAGCGCAGCCCGGATTGCCTCGGACTCCGGTGGCAAAGGCACCGTCGTCAGCTTCGGGGCGGCACAGAGGGTCGCAAAGGCCGGATCGCCGGCCGAGATCCATCTCGCCATGGTCGTCAGCGATGCCAGGGGCGAACTGCTTTATCTCAGTCTCGGCAATTCCGACTCCGACCTGTCCTGGACCTCCGCGCCGGTCTGGACACCGGCGCCCTTCAACGCGCTGGACGCGACCGGCAAGCCGATCGCCGCGCCGACACCGTTCCAGATCGCCAATGTCTTCCTGAGCGAAGCGAGCGACGGAGAATACACCGTTGCCGACGTCATCCGCAATCCGGGACAACCGGTCGGCATGCTGTCGCGCTACTATATCGACGCGTCCAATCCGTCGTCACCGCAATGGAAATTGCACGACCTTGCGATCGACGTGCAGGCGGCGGGTTATGAGTCCTGCCTCGGCCGCGCGGCACACGCCTTCGGCGTCGATGGGCTCTATACCAAGGGACAGGTCGGCGGCTCGGCGCAGCTGATCTACGCTCCGCTTTATAACGCGTTTGATCCATCGCAGCCACCGCTGCCGTCACGCCTGCATCTGCCCGGCGGGCTAGTGCCCGATGCGATCGCCGCCGTTCGCAACGACGACAATTCGTCCGACCTCTACGTCGCGGCAAAAGGCGGGCTGTTCTGGTTCGCCAGCGGCAATCAGAAGGACGGCGCCACGGCCGTGCAGGTCGCCTCCAATGCCCTGATCGACGGGATGCGTGCGCTGTATGCCTACTCGGCGAACGGGGTGGTGACGGTCTGGGGCCTCAACGGCAGCGACGAGGTGATCTATCTGAGCTGCCGGCTGGGAAGCCAGTCGCAGATGTCGGCCTGGAACACGCCGCTGCCGATCGTCCGCCAAGTTGACGCCATTTCGCCATTCATCGACCGTGCCTACAGCGCCAACACGTTCTTCGCCCACGCCGGCACCGGCTTCATCAAGGTGGTAAAATCACCCACCACGGGCCTCTGGTCGCAGCGCAGCATCGTGCTGCCGGCGAGTGCCACGACGCAGGCCTCCACGGCGATTCATTCCTATACCACACATATTCAGGTCACGGATGCGAACGGCCAGGCGGGGGCCAACGTCCCGGTCAAGATTACCGCCAGCAATGTCATCTCGGTCTACATCAATCATCTCTACTACATCGTCGGGCCCGAGCCGGTCGAGGTCGCGACGGATGTCCTGGGGACGGTGACGATCGTCGAGGCAACGACGTCGCTGGCCGGAACGCGCTATCAGGTGGTGGTGGCCGATCAACCCGCAATTCCCATCAGCACGATGGACCCGGCCTGGAAGCGCAACGCGAAATACACCTCGACGGTCAGTCTCCAGTCGGCCAAAATCGTCAATCGGGACGGATCATCTCGGCCCTTCATTCCGGCCGGCACGTCGGCAGGCGATCTCGATGCTGTCGCGAGGTCGAACCAGAGCCTGAACAAAGCTTATGCCAGCCTCTCGCCGTCGACGATGCCGGCGGTGCGTCCGCCGGTGGTCCAGTCGCACGCGGCCGTGAAGGCCCTGACGGGAGGCGTCGACGGCCTGCTGGTGGATGTCGGCGACTTCTTCTCCTGGCTGGCGTCCGGCGTGGAGGCGGCGATCGACATCGTGGAGGATGCGGCAGAGGGCGTCTGGCGCTTCATCGCAAAGATCGGCGATGCGATCTATCACGGCATCCTCGACTGCGTCGAGGCCGTGGTCGCCGCGGCGACCTGGGTCTACAACCGCATCAAGATCGTCGTCGAGGACATCATCAAGTTTCTCGAGTTCCTGTTCGAATGGCAGGACATCCTGGTCACGCACCGCGTCCTCAAGAACGTCTTCATCTGCCTGTCCAAGCATGCGATCGACGAAATTCAGACCACGAAGTCGCAGGTCGCCGACGCCTTTCAGATGATGCAAAAGGAAATCAACAACTGGGCCGACATACCGAGCTTCACCCAGTCGGCCAACGCGACCTTGACGTCGAACGCACCGCTCGCCGGGCAGAACTCGGCGCCCGCCAATCTCGGTGTTCATCACTTCCAGAACGGCTGCGCTGATAGTTCCAGCAACATCGCGCCACCGACGCCCGCAGAGGCGATCCTGCAGGATCTCGTCAAGCTGATGGAGGCGGAGGGCGAGACGCTGTCCGCGGCGGTCAAGGCCATCAAGACCGACATCATCGATCAGTTCAGCAACCTCAGCGTCACGGACGTGATCAAACGGTTGCTGGCGATCCTGACCGACACGATTCTGCAATCGGCGGAAAATGTGATCGTCACGGCACTCGACGTGTTCGCGCAGTTGCTTGAAGGCGTCATCGACATCCTGACCGCGAAGCTGGACATCCCGGTGTTGTCGTGGCTGTACAAGGACCTGACCGGAGTGGACCTGTCTTTCCTCGACCTGGTTTGCCTGGTCGCAGCGATCCCGGTGACGCTGATCTACAAGGCGACCGCCCAGAAAGCGCCGTTCCCGGAGAACGAACGCTTCACCAAGCAGTTGATCGGCGCGAGCAACTTCCAGCAGATCCGCTCGGCCTTCGTGGTGCCGCGCCGGGCTGCGGTGGCGGCTCATTCCCTCAGTGCCGCTGCGGGGACGGGCGAGGTGCTCGATCAGGGTAACCTGAAGATCTTCGCCTTTGCGACCGGAATCGCCGCCGCCTTTGCCGCGCCCTGTCTCTGCGTCTTCACCAATATCCAGCGGGCCCCGTTTGGAGGGCAATTGAAGACACTGCAGACGATCAATGGTGTGCTCAACATCGCGTACATTTCGCCGAACTTCTCGGGCCTGATCAACGCGGCGATCCAGACATGGCCGTCGCAGGTCAACAACGCGGTGACGGGTGTCAGCCTGTTGAAGGGCTTGGTGGCGATCCCGTTCGCCGCAAGCGATACCGCGGGCAAGGTGTTCGGGTTCATTGAATCGTTCATCAATGCCGTGTGGAATCTCCCGGTCATCGCCAACATCATCTCGAACCAGAAGGCCGTCGATTCGAGCTATAAATCGCTGGTTCCGGAATCGATCGGCAACTTTGCCTTCAACGTCGGCGGGCTGCTCGAGTTTCCGATTGCGCTTGTTTCGGATTTGAAGGCGAAGGCCATCCTCGCCGCGGTTCAGGCCACCTTCATGTTGGTCTACGGCGCATGCATCGCGATTGCCGGCGGGATTTACGGGTTCGCGC
Organism: Bradyrhizobium sp.; assembly: GCF_049798375.1. Classification (GTDB taxonomy): domain Bacteria; phylum Pseudomonadota; class Alphaproteobacteria; order Rhizobiales; family Xanthobacteraceae; genus Bradyrhizobium. Next base: position 23,738 of record NZ_JBARGP010000777.1, on the reverse strand, counting down.
CAAACCAGGAGCACTAGCTATCGCCAGCAGCTCCAACGAAGCACCGATGCGTCCGGTCGGCGATGATCTAGCTGATCGGACGCGCGTCGTTGCCGGGCACGCTGAGGTGCACCTCATGGCCCTCGCGGATCGCGAGCGAGGCGGCTGCGACGGCCGATTCGAAGGCGGCTTCCTTGGTCGCGAAATCACCTTCGACGTCGCCATCATGCAGCACACCCCAACGATCCTCGACCGGCACGATGGCATATTGCGCAAGTCCCATCCGCATCTCCCCTTCAATCCGGCTGTCCCATTCGCGGGGTCGCCGCGATGGGAAACGCCGCGCGCGATGTCGCGTTCCCTGCCGCGGATCAGCTGCCGGTTGCGGTCACCCGCCACACGGTGTTGCCGACATCGTCGGCGATCAGCAGCGCGCCGGTCTTGTCGACCGCGAGCCCCACGGGACGGCCGCGAGCCTGATTGTCGTTGTTGAGGAAGCCGGTGACGACATCCTGTGCCGCCCCGCTGGGCTTGCCGTCGCTGAACGGCACATAGATCACCTTGTAGCCGTTGAGCGGCGTGCGGTTCCAGCTGCCGTGCTCCCCGACGAAGGCGCCGCCACGATAGGCCTGCGGCAGCGCGTCGGCGGTGTAGAACACCATGCCGAGTGGCGCGACATGCGAGCTCAGCGCGTAGTCGGGCGGGATGGCCTTTGCCACCAGATCCGGCCGCTGCGGCATCACGCGCGGATCGACATGCTGGCCGTAATAGCTGTAGGGCCAGCCATAGAAGGCGCCGTCCTTCACCGAGGTCATGTAGTCTGGCACCAGATCGGGGCCGATCTCGTCGCGCTCGTTGACTACGGTCCAGAGCGCGCCGCTCTGCGGTTCAAAGCTCAGGCCGTTGGGATTGCGCAATCCGCTGGCGAAGACGCGCCAGCGCCCGCTGTCGCGATTGACCTCGAGAATATCGGCGCGGTTCTTCTCGGCCTCGATCCCGTTCTCGGTGATGTTACTGTTGGAGCCGACGCCGACATAGAGCAGCGAGCCGTCCTTGCTCGCCACCAGGCTCTTGGTCCAGTGATGATCGATCGGGCCGCCCGGCAACTCCATCAGCGTGGTGCCCTGCGCCTTCATCTCGGTCTCGCCGGGCCTGTAGGGATATTTCACGATGGCGTCGGTGTTGGCGACATAGAGATCGTTGCCGACCAGTGCGACGCCGAACGGTGAGTTGAGATGATCGATATAGACGCTCTTGCTCTCCGGAATGCCGTCGCCATTGGCGTCGTGGAGCAGGGTGATGCGGTTGCTCGGGCCGGTGCTGCCGCCCGAGGTCGCCCAGGACTCCACGAAGCCCATGATGATATCCTTCGGACGCTTCGGCGGCGGCGCCGGCGGCGCTTTGGATTCCACCACCAGCACGTCGCCATTGGGAAGCGTATAGAGCGAGCGCGGATGCTGCAGGCCGGTCGCTAAGGCCTCGATCTTGAGGCCGGGGGCTACCATCGGCGTCTCGCCCTGTTTCCAGCCCACGACATGCGCGACATTCATCGGCGGCAGCAGATATTGCGTGAGTTCCGGCAGCTTCGGGTTAGCGCCGATCTCGGCGTTGGGATCGCCGCCCTCGTTGCAGCCGGACAGCACAATGGCGGTTGTGCCGAGCAGTAGCATGGTCAGGCAGCAGCGCGCGGTCATGCGGGTTCTCATGGTGCCACTCCTACGCGATCAACTGCTACGCCATGGCGGTAGACCATCGTCCAGCCGAGCCAACCCGTGAGCGGCAGGATCAGCACGGTGATAATCGAGAGGATGATCCCGGTCGGAACCACCGAGGTCCAGGCGTCACGGGTGTGGATCAGCACGTTGAAGAAGGCGACCACCAGGACGGCGACATTGCCGAACATGTGGAGCCACGCCGCGGACAGGTTGCGAATGCCTCGGTTGCCGATGAAGTCGGTCAGGCCTGCGATCGCGGCGAGCACGCCGACGATCAGGCCGACCACCAGCAGCCAGGCGGAGAAATCCGCCCACATCATCTCGGCGGTGAAATAATAGACGATGTCCGTGATCAAGGCTCCCACGAAGCAGGTGATAGGCACCGGGACCAGCATGACATGGATGGGATGGCGCGCGATCTGCGCGGTCGGTTGAAGGTTGTCGGCGGGCGTCAAGGCGGGTCTCCTGCAAATCACGAGCCGGATCGAGCGGCCCGTGCAGCTTGCAAACCCGCTGGCGTCAAGCTCGGTTCCAATTGAGCTGGCGCATGCGTGATCACAGCGTGGGGAGGGCGCGATTGCCGAGGAACGATGAGAAGGCAGCCGGATTTTGCAGTCAGCTATGTCACGACGTCTGGACCCGTTCTCCATGAATTTTCCGGATCGACGAAGTGTGCTGGCGGCTGCCGCGCTGCTTGGCGCATCGGCTGCTGCGGCGCGCCCCGACGACGAACCCATCATCGGCAACAAGGGCGCGACCATCCTCGGGCCGCGTAACGCGCCACGCGAGCAGCAGAATCCCGATCTGCTGCGTCCGCCCGCGACGGATCATGGCAGCCTGCCGAACCTGCGATTTTCCTTCGCCGACACGCATATGAAGATGCGCGAGGGCGGCTGGTCGCGCGAGGTCACGCAGCGCGAGCTTGCGATTGCCACGACCATGGCCGGCGTCAATATGCGGCTGAAGGCCGGCGGCGTGCGCGAACTGCACTGGCACAAGCAGGCGGAGTGGTCCTTCATGTTGGCGGGCAAGGCGCGGATCACCGCGGTCGACAATGACGGGCGCAATTTTATCGCCGATGTCGGGCCGGGCGATCTCTGGTACTTCCCGAGCGGCATTCCGCATTCGATCCAGGGCCTGGCCGACGACGGCTGCGAATTCCTGCTGGCCTTTCCCGATGGCCAGTTTTCCGAGGACAGCACCTTTGCGATCACGGACCTGTTCGCGCATACCGATCGCAGCGTGCTGGCAAAGAACTTCGGAATCGACGCCAAGGAGTTCGAGCACATCCCGAAGGAAGAGCGGTTCATCTTCCAGGCTGAGCTGCCGCCGGCGCTCGAGCGTGACAGCGTCAGCGATCCGCTCGGCAGCGTACCGCAGGGCTTGGTGTTCCGGTTGATGGAGCAGCCGCCGACATCGTCTCCCGGCGGGCGGGTACGGATCGCCGATACGCGCAATTTCCCAGTCTCGACCGACGTGGCGGCTGCCCTGGTCGAGGTCGATCCCGGCCATATGCGGGAGATCCATTGGCATCCGAATGCCGACGAGTGGCAGTACTACATCTCCGGCAAGGCGCGGATGAGCGTGTTCGCAGCCAAGGCGTCGGCGCGGACCTTCGACTTCCAGGCCGGCGATGTCGGCTATGTGCCGATGTCGATGAGCCACTTCATCGAGAACACCGGCGATGAACCCTTGCGTTTTCTCGAGCTGTTCAATCGCCGCGCTACATGGATGTGTCGCTGGCGCAATGGATGGCGCTGACCCCGCATGAGCTGGTCGCGGCGCATCTGAACATCAATCGCGACCTGCTGGACGCCATGCGCAGGGATAAGCAGCCGGTGGTCTGATGCCCTGGGCGCCATGACACCTCGCGCGGCTTGCGCGAAAGATGCCCGCGCCCTCAAACCCGCTCATGCGTCGGACCGTGGAAATGCTCATTTCATCCGCCGCCGTGAGGACTCGGCGGGACCTATCGGTGCGGCCGTTTGCCTGTTAAGCAAAGCCTCGACACGGGACGTCATCCCGGCGCGAGACAATAAGGGCAATGGCAATCATCGAGACACTCGGCATCATCGGGGCAGGCACCATGGGCAACGGCATCGCGCAGGTCTGCGCGGCGGCTGGCGTGCCGGTGACCATGATCGATATTTCCGATGCCGCGGTGGCACGGGGCCTTGCCGCGGTCGGCTCGAGCCTCGACCGCCTGGTGAAGAAGGAGAAGCTCACGGCTGCGGACAAGGACGCGGCGCTGGCACGCATCACCGGCGCGACCGATCGAGCCAAGCTCGCGACCTGCGACCTCGTCATCGAGGCCGCGACCGAGAATGAGGAGCTGAAGCTGAAGATCCTGAAGGATCTCTGCCCGATCCTGAAGCCCGAGGCGCTGATCGCCACCAACACCTCCTCGATCTCGATCACCAAGCTTGCGACCGCGACCGATCGCCCGGATCGTTTCATCGGCATGCACTTCTTCAACCCGGTGCCGATGATGGCGCTGCTCGAACTCATTCGCGGCCTGCAGACCTCGGACGCCACGCATGCTGCTGCGATGGATTTCGCCAAGCGGATCGGCAAGGTTGCGATCACCGCGAGGAACAGTCCGGGCTTCGCGGTCAACCGCATCCTCTGCCCGATGATCAACGAGGCGATCTTTGCGCTCTCGGAGGGCATCGCAACCGCCGCCGATATCGACGAAGGCATGAAGCTCGGCTGCAATCACCCGATCGGCCCGCTCGCGCTGGCCGACCTGATCGGGCTGGATACCATGCTGTCGGTCATGGAGGTGTTCTACAACGGCTTCAACGATCCGAAATATCGTCCGGCGCCGCTGTTGAAGGAGATGGTTGCCGCCGGCCAGCTTGGCCGCAAGACCGGTAAGGGCTTCTACGACTACAGCAAGTAATAAGCAGGCGATGTCGATTGCGTCCGGACGACGCGCCATAACCAAGTTGATCGACAACTCATAAAGGCCGACGGCGGGCGTTGCGCAGCGCGCCCGCCGTCACCTCATGTCGTCATGTCCCTGTGAATCTCATCCCGTATCGAGGGAAATGCGGTTCAGCCATCGATCCACTCAGCGATGATCGCCTGATTGATCCAATCCCGGTCGACCTCGTTGATGGTGCTGAACACGGCACAGCGCCGGGCGGGTAGGGGCCATGCCTCGCTGATGCAGCCCGCTAAACCTCAACCCGGCGTGCCGTTCGTGGGGTCGCCGCTATGCACCGGTCCGATCCGGACAACCGGAGCACTCAGCGGATCTGGTACGGAGGTGGACTCATCGAACCTCCCTTTGCTCTGGTCGAAGGTTGTCGCCGTAGCGGTCGATGTCGCTGTTCCGACTCGCCGCTTCGAACGACGCGGGTGATGCTCCTCTCATCGTGCCGCGCTGTCAAGACGGTTTATGACATGATGATGAATACTCATTGATCTGCGCAGCACGATACCGGGAAGTGTCAGTGCCTGTGACCATCATCCTGCGCGCGACGGGTGCGGCATGTTGCAACAACAAAGTACCGCAACTGATCAGGCGACGATTGCGCTTGATCGGATATCGGACAACACACTGATGAAATTGAGCTCGCGGTGGCCCGCAACAGCGATATCGCGCTATGAGCGCCTCACGAAAGCGCCGCGTTTGCGCGCTATTATGCGTATGGTTCCCGGAACCAAGAGCGGGGACGACGTCTTGTTGCCGCAGAGGGCGAAGCGTGAGGGTGCCGCGCGTTGCGGCGACGCGGGCGAAGGTCAAGCCGCCGTACTGAAATAAAATAAGATTGGAGAAGGCCGATGAGAGCAGCAGCAATTCTTTTCGCAGGTGTCACGGCCGCCGCCATCAGCCTATCGGCCCAGGCGGCCGATCAGGGCGCCACGGGCGTGGTCACCTTCATCAACCGGCTGAACAGTACTATCGCGCTTCAGCGCATCCAGACCGGTACGGTGGGCGCCAACACCGGTGGTGCAGCCGAGCAGTTCAAGGTCAAGGACGCCGCGATGATGGAGAACGTCCACGTCGGCGATCGCGTGACCTTTTCCACCGCCGACAGCGGCGGCAGCAAGACGATCACCAAGCTGGATCGACAGTAGGCACTCGCGGTGCTCCGCGGGATAGCCCGCGTGAGGGGATGAGCCGGCGGCGCGCCGGCTCGTCCCAATTGGGCAAGCGACGCGCGCGCGGAGAGCGAGCCGAAACATCCACTATTTATATTTAATGTTACGTGTGGTAACATATTGTGTTACAATGCGTAACAATCTGACACGAAACGCAACCGTCGCGAGCATGGCCTGTGGGTGCTCCACATTGGGAAGATGTCATTCGGATCAGTCGAATAAGGGGGTTGGTGCGTTTTGATCATTGCCTGTGAAAGGCGTTGAGATCGAAACGTGACACGGGCCTGCAATCTGTGCGGGTTACCAAGACTTAATTTGAACCTCGTCTGGGTCACCGGCTTAATCCGCCTCGCGAGATGATCGTCGAACGCAACATGGAGAACATGGCGGCGGTCAGTTCTGGCTGTGTGGTCGCCATTGCGGCGGCGCGTTGTCGAGGGGGGGATTCGGCGGATGGGGGTTTTGGGCAGAGATCAGACGGCGCACGCGCGACGACGGTGCGCTGTGGGTCGCGGTGCAGAATGGCTACCGTCGTTACCGAATCCTGCGCCTGGGATTCGCTGCCTATCGGAATCTCGCGTCGGAGCTGACTTCGGTGCGCGACGAGCGCGACCGCATTCTGCGCAGCCTCGAGACTCTGCGCACCGGCAAGGCGCCGTTGCCACCAGGCCTTCGGGGCCGGCAGCTTTGCTTCCTGCATATCGGCAAGACGGCAGGGACCTCGGTGCAGCACGCGTTGTTCGAGACCATGCAGGGCACCGCGATCCTGCACGAGTCGCTGCAGAGCTTCGACACGGTCACCGCCGCCGAGGTCGCGATCAACGATCTCGTCATCGGCCATTTCGGTTATCAGCATGTTGCCAAGCTGCGTGGCGACCGCTACCTGATGACGTTTCTCAGGGACCCCGTGGAGCGGGTAATCTCCAACTATCATTTCCTGCGGTCGGGCTCGCCGGTCTCCGGATATAGCCAGCGGGCGACCGGCGCTGCCAAGGCGCTGACCCTGTCCGAATTCCTGCGCTGCGACGAGCCCGGCGTGCGCATGGTGACCGAGAATTTTCAGGCCAAGGCGCTGGCGTTCGATATCAGGCCGGAGCATCAGCACACGATCGTCGATCTGCATCGCCAGGCCGCGCATAACCTCGCTACTTTCGACTTCGTCGGGATCGTCGAGTATTTTTCGGAGAGCCTACTCGCGCTCTCCGATGCCATCGGGCGCGAGGTGCCGCTGAAGCGGATGAACGCCGCGTCCGAGCGGTCCTCGGCGGCAACGGTTTCGTCCGACGACCTCGATTTGATCCGGCGGCTGAACGCTGTGGACATTGCACTCTATGCCGCTGCAAGAACCAGATTCGAGCAGACGATCCTGCCGACGCTGCGCTCGTGCGACACCGCGACGGCGAGGGCCGGGACAGCGGATCGCGGCTGGCCACGTCATCGCCCCGATATCCTCCGACCTCTTGTCCGCGCAATGCCGGCGTAAGAGCCAGGCGGCGCCGATAGCGATGAATCCGGTTCCCGTTACTCTCGCGCGTGTATATGCTGCGTGATATCGGATGATGCGTCCTGACATGTGGGATCATCGGCATGGCTCGACATTGGCATGGCGTGGATGTTCGGAACCTCCTCCTCGGATTGTTGCTCCTTATCCCGCTCAACGTCGCGACGGCATGTGCTGACGATCTCTATCGCGCGCAGACGGCGGTGACCGGGCAGGGGGAGCCCAACCGTCTGATCGGCTTTGGCGCCTGCCTCGAAGACGTCCTCATCAAGGTCTCCGGTGCGGTGAAGCTCGCAGGCGACCCGCGCCTCGATCCCGCCAAAGCGCGCGCGGCCGATTTCGTCACCGCCTTCGACTATCACGATCAGATGTCGGGCAAGCCCAAGCGCGACGAGCAGGGCACGCGCGACCGGCCCTATGATTTGATCGTCGATTTCGACAAGCCGAAAATCGATCAGCTACTGAGCACGCTCGGGCTGAAGCCATGGCTGTCACATCGGCCGACGCTTGGTGTCATCGTCACCATGGTGCCCGCGGGACGTCACTTCATTGTTACCGCAGACGGCAAGCAGTCGGATCTGCAGCGCGATTCCTTGGGGATTGCGGCATCCAGGCGCGGCATGACTATCGTGCTGCCGGATGAGGCATCCGTCGCCAAGACGAATGGCAACGATGCCGCGCTGATGACGGCACCCACCGAGACGCTGGCGCAATTGGTGGCGGCACAAGGCGCCGAGGCCGTCATGGTCGGACGACTCGTCTGGGATGATGATGAACTCGGCTGGGTCACGGAGTGGCGGCTCGATGCCGATGGACAGTCGCATCGATGGAAGATGCGCGGCGTTACTTTCGACGGCGCATTTCGTCGCGGCATCGGCGGGGCGGCGCAGTTGCTGTCGGGAAACGGCGATCCAGGCTAGGCAGTTGCCGCGCCGGCCCGCATCAAGCCTGGCTTTTGGGCGTGTATTTGCCGGCGATGCACTTGGTCACGACCTTATCCATACAGAGCGGGCCGTTGCAGAGCAGAGCGACGAGAGTAATGAGCATGGTAACCTGCATGAACTATGGAACTCGGCAACGATGTTGAAGAATCGTTTATGCCAGATCAGGGTTCTGGGTCGTTGGCCTGCCGGCCGTAATTTTATCGAACGGCCGCAATGCGATGGGACTCCGAGATCGCCAGCGGCGGCCGCGATCGCTACCACATCCGCTTGGCAAATGTTCTGAACGCACGATGCGAAGTCATGGCTGGCGGTGCGCGGCGACGATGACTACATCATAGGCATCGCCTGCTATCCTGCCGGTCGCCTGATCCTCGTGAAGAAATCCGTGCTGCTGTTGTTGTTCCTCCTTTTCGGCCCGATCGCGATCTCGGCCGCCAGCTACGTTGCGGTCGGCAATCGCCGCGGTAATTGGCAGACCGCCGACCGTTCGAGTGCCGGGCTGCTGCCGCCGCCCTCGCAGGATCAGGACGCGCTTATCCGGGTTTATGCCGCGCGTACCGTCCGTTGGCGCGGCATCTTTGCAGTTCATTGCTGGATCGTGCTGAAGGAGCGCGGCGCGGCCCGCTACGCGCGCTATGACTACACCGCCTGGGGCGAACCGATCCGCGTCGATGGTTTTGCGCCCGACGGTCGATGGTTCGGCGCCTTGCCGGAGACCGTGCTTGCCGTTGACGGCGACGACGCGCAGGGCGTGATTCCGAAGATCCGTGCCGTGATCGAGAGCTATCGCTTTCGCAGCTTGGGCGATTATCAGACCTGGCCCGGGCCAAACTCCAACACCTTCGTCCAGGCCGCGCTCAATGCTGTGCCCGAACTGCATGCGGTGCTGCCGCCGACCGCGATCGGCAAGGATTATCCTTATGCCGGCTGGTGGGGCCGCACCGCCTCCGGCACCGGCCTGTTCGTCTCGCTCGGCGGTTATCTCGGCCTGACGGTCGGCTGGGTCGAGGGGATCGAGTTGAATTTTCTCGGTGGTGTGCTCGGACTCGACCTGCGTCGGCCGGCGTTCAAATTTCCGGGTCTCGGCCGGCTCGGTGTGCCCTTGACGTGAACGTCAGGACCCGCGTTGCGACGGCTGTTTCAGGCTTCGTTCAAGCCGGCACCGCGATCGAGCAAAATCTTTTCCGCTTTCGGCGTCAGCTCGTAGAGGTCGCCATCCTTGGCGACATAGCCTTCACGGATCAGCTCGTCGACCTGGCCCTGCTTGTTATCCGCAAAAGCGATCGACTGTCCGATATCACAGAGCACGGCGATCTGGTCATCTCGCAACATGGGCGTCCTCCATTGACGCTCGAACGCCGTGCGCCAACGAAGGTTCCGCGATGGCATCCTTCGCCGGCATCCGAGCCGACGACGCCTGCTATGGTTTCGTTGCGGCGACGCCTCGGCCAGTCGGACGAGGGCAATTCCGTCACCCGATGCGAGGCCGAGTTGCGGTTGACGATGTCGAGCAATTCGGGATCGACGCCTATCTCGCGCAGAGTCCATTCGATGCGCATTCGGCACGAGTTGAGAGGCGGATTGCACATCCGCCTTCTCCGTGTCGGTTACAAATGCCGTGCAGTCTCAAGCCGCCTTGGCTACGGGCTCCTTCTCGGACGTTTCGAGCGCCCGCAGATATACGTCGAGCAGCGTCTCGTGTTCGTCGCGCTCATCCTGGTCCTGCTTCCTCAGCTTGATGATCTCCTTGAGGATCTTGACATCGAAGCCTTCGCCCTTGGCTTCCGAGAACACTTCTTTCTTCTGCTCGTTCAACTCTTGCAATTCGCTGTCCAGATTTTCGATCCGCTCGATGAAGGAACGGATACGGCCGCCGGGAACGCTGATGTCAGACATGGTGCCTCTCTGCTGAAGGAGACCATGAAAATGCCGGCAAAAAAATCACCAAGGTGTTAACGTCGATCGTCGGGGCGCACATGATTGCGACGTGCTTAACGCGGAACCCGAGGGCCTGTTGAATGTTCGTTCAATCGGCGCCTCATGGCTGACATCAGCATCCATTGCGCGGCGATGAACGTCCATCCAACCACAGGGAAGAGGCCAATGACCGAGATCAAAGAGCATATGGAAGTGATCGGCGCCGACGGCGTGCATGTCGGCACCGTCGACAAGGTCGAGGGTAACCGCATCAAGCTGACCAAGAAGGACAGCGGCGAGGGTAGCCACAAGGGCCATCATCATTTCATCGACAAGGGACTTGTTGCCGGTGTGGAAGGCAACAAGGTACGGCTGTCTGCGGCGGGCGCCGTGGCTGTGACGATGGAGGAAGAGAAATAGCTTGATCATGGATGCAGGCAGAGTCGAAACGATGTCTCGGGAACTGCCTGAATACGCGTTCAAGAAAGTTTCGCCGCTGAAACCGGAACGGCGGTCCGGCGCATTCGTTTTCTCTCCAGGGTAACGAGAGGAGAGACGATCATGTCGAAACTTCCCTATGTTCTCGCCGCACTTGCGACCCTCGCAGTCACGGCACCGACCGTGGCAAGCGCTGAGGATTTCGGTGTTCACATCGGCGTCGGCGGCGACCGCTACTATCGTGACTACGATGGCCCGCGGTTCTATGCCCATGACCATGGTTGGCACCGCGGATGGTATGATCACGACGGTGATCGCACGGTCGTGATCAGGCGCCATCACTACAATGATTGGGACGATTAACGTGTAACGCGTTACACGTTGCGGAAGACGGCCCCCGAAAGGGGGCCGTTTTTCGTGTGTTCCCTTGCCACGCCTCAGCTTCGCTTCAGCCGGTACTGGCTGACTTCGGCCCCATCGTCCGCGCGCAGGAACAGGAAGCCGGGCAGCGACAGCAGCGGAAGCACGGCCAGCAGCAGGAAGGCGTGGTGGAAGGCTTCCGGCGTCAGCGGCGCGCCCTCGCGCGCCACCAGGCCAAGGAACATCGCGCCTAGCGAGACGCCGAAGCTGACGCTCAGCTGCTGCAGGACGCCGCCGAGGCTGGTGGCGCCGCTCAACTGTGCCGACGGCATGTCCGCGTAGGACAGCGTGTTGGATGTCATGAATTGCGAGGCGCGCGACAGGCCGAACACGAACACATAGGCCGCGATCAACAGATGCGGCGTCTGCGGCGTGAGCAGGGCGAAGCCCGCGATCAGCAGCGAGGCCGCCACCGCGCTCCAGAACAGCACGTGGCCGAAGCCGAACAGGCGTAGCAGGCGTCCCGCGACCGGCCGGACCAGCAGCGAGCTCGCGGCGCTGACGAAGGTCAACGAACCCGACTCGATCGGGCTCATGCCGAAACCGAGCTGAAGCATCAGCGGCAACAGGAACGGGACGGCATTGATGCCGATCCGGCACAGCCCGCCCGCCAGCGTCCCCACGCTGAAGGATCGCAGCCGGAACAGCGTGAGGTCGACGGCGGGATCGGCGATCCGGCGCGCATGCCAGCCGAACGCGAGCAGCAGCAGGACAGCGGCCACCAGCACGGCGGCGATCAAGGGCGCCGGGATCATCGGACGTGCGATGTTCTCGATGCCGAACTGCAAGAGCGCGGCGGCGAGACCGATGATCAGGAATCCCCGAAAGTCGAACGCCACCGCGCGATCGCCACGGATATCGCCGAAATAGCGCAGCGCCATCATGATGCCGAGCACGCCGAACGGGATGTTGACGTAGAAGATCCAGCGCCAGGACAGATAGGTGGTGAGAATGCCGCCGAGCAGCGGCCCGATCACCGGGCCGATGATGGCAGGCAGCGTCATATAGGTCATCGCGGTCACTAGCTGGCTGCGCGGAAAGCTGCGCAGCAGGACCAGCCGGCCGACCGGCGTCATCATGGCGCCGCCGAGTCCCTGCAGGACGCGCATCGCCAGCAGCATCTCGAAATTCTGCGACAGGCCGCACAGCGCCGAGCTGACGGTGAAGATCAGCAGCGAGAGCGCGAAGATGCGCCGGCCGCCGAACCGGTCGGCGAACCAGCCGCTCACCGGGATGAACACGGCCAGGGTCAGCACATAGGCCGTGATCGCGAGGTTCAGCCGCAGCGCCGTGGTGCCGAGCCCGCCGGCCATTTCGGGGATGGCGGTGGCGATGATGGTGGAGTCGAGCTGCTCCATCAGGAAGGCGATCCCGACCACGGCCGGAATGATCAGCCGCAGCCGCGGATTCTGCTCGGTGGGGAAGGTCTCCGCGGCGGGCGCGGCATGAGCGCCATGCATGAGACAAGGGTGTAATGGCCCGATTGCACTGCAACAACCTCCGCCAGCGTGAAGCTCGTGTGCAGGGCTGCAGAGCTGCCTCCGCGTGCCCCCCGCGCGGCTAATTTGGGCTGCTGGCCAGCCGCTTGAACTCCCTTTTCATGGCGTTGACCCGGCCGAGATAGCCGGAGACGAGATGATCGCCGCAGCGCTCGCTGTCGGGCATCTGGAAGCCGCGGCGCGCATAGGCCAGCGCCGGGCCGGCGCCGCAGAGATGAATGATGGTGGCGAGATCCTGCGTCTGCTGCGGAGACGGCTTGGCGCCGGGTGCGCGCGCCAGCACGAACGCCATTTGTCGATTCAGGTATACCGACGCGAGCTCGACGGCATGGCTCGGGACCACGCGCAGATAGGGGCCGATCCCGCAATCATCGTCCACCACCGCATGGTCGCGGATGCAATAGCGGGCCACTTCCGCATAGGCCGGATCGGTCGTCTGGTAGAGGCCGACCGCGCTCGAGGCGGGCTTGTAGATCGCGAGCGGATTGAGCGCGAGCCGCCAGCGCCAATAGGTGCGCGCCACCGGATTGCCGGAGCTTTCGGTCTGCGCCAGCGCCGCCAGCAGCTCGGGCGGGATCGCGGCGGTGGAATAGGTCCGGAACAGCGCGCCGTAGCTGCGCCAAGTGTCCGGCGGCTCCTTGTCGAGCCGGTGGCCGGCGATGAAGAACAGCTCGGTCGGCTTGCGGATCAATTGATAGGCGATGTTCACCACGAACAGCACGACGAGCAGGATCGCGACCACAATCATGGTCCTGACCGGCCGGAATGTCGCGCCCAGGGTTCGCTGCGCCCAATAGCCCAGCCGCCAGCCTTTGAGGCTGCGGAGCAGGGCGCTCCAGCGTTTTCCCGCGCGGGACTTGCTGGCGGATTTGGCGGGGCGGGGCGGCACGAATGATGACCTGCTCGGAGAATGAGAGGCCCGCTTGTAAGGGCAGGTGAGCGCGAGCGAAACCCATCATGTCACTCCCGCGGCCAGCGAATGACGGCACCGAGATCATCTCAGTCCCCTATTCGTCCTTCACGGCCGGATAATGCAGCCTGCCGCCGTCGCGGACGGCGCCTGCTGTTAATGTCGCCACCTGCACCTGGTCTGTGCCCATCAGATGATACACAGTGCGGCCGGTCGCGATCAGGTAATCGGCGACGATGCGTCGATGACAGCGCCACCACACCGCCTCGGCGCACATGATCGCCGCGCGCTGCTTGGCCGATACCTGCAGAAGGCAATCGAAGCCGCGCTGAAACTCATCCGTCAGTGCATAGTCGGCATAATTGTGGAAGCTGCGGTTGGTCCAGAAACTGTTGGTCTCGGGCGGGATGTCGAGCTTCTTGCGCAAGCCGCCGAGCTCGGCGATGCGCATGTGGCCGATCTGGTACGGCGCGAGCGCGCCCGGCAGCGCGTCGATATTGTACTGCGGGTTGGTCCGCGAGCGCGGCATCCGCCTGATGTCGACGACGAGCTGAACCTCACCGGCTCTGAGCAGGGTCACGAAGTCGGCGATCGTGCGCGTGGAATGGCCGATGGTGAAGACGGGCAGCGGGTTGCCTGTCATCGTCGTTGTGGCCTCGGAAGATGGGCGCTGTGTCATTCAGCCGGGTCGCGATCCTATTTGCCGCCGAGCCTGGTCAGGGCGCTCTCTTTGTGGGCCGCGATGTGGTCGGTCTTGTCGCTCTTGATCTCGTATTGCGGGCTGTCCTTGCTGGCATGATGGCGGTGACCCTTGTAGTCGAAGTCGCGCACATGCACCGCGACGATGTGCCCCGACACATGACCCGCCTCCGAATTCCAGGAGACGTGGTCGCCCTTCGCAAACTTGGTCATCACTGGCCTCGCAATTGTGCGTTCGCGGTGGGCGGGTTAGGCGGAGCCGCAACCCGCCACCTCGAATGGTCGGCGGATGACGCTTCCGCCTTCGCTCTTTGAGCTACGGCGGACAAGCCGCTAATCCGCCCTACGGATTACCGACTACAGCTTGCCTCCGGGCGCTCCCTGCGGCTGGTTGGCTGCATCAGGCTGCTTGGAGGCATGCTCACCGAAATAAGCCAGCGCCGTCTTCAACTGCTCGTCCTCGGGCTTGCCGATCAGGTCCGCCTTGATCGGCGCCGAATAGGCCGACTTGGTCTGCGCCGTATCGGCGGGCGCAGCACCCGCGCCGGGCTTCGCATTGAGCGGTCCCGGGTTCTTGAAGGCGCCTTGCAGCGCGCCTTCGCGCAGCAGCGGGCCGCCGCTGATCTGCTGGTCCTTGGGCGCTTCGACGATGACATTGGGCGCGATGCCATCATCCTGGATCGAGCGGCCCGAGGGCGTATAATACAGCGCGGTCGTCAGCCTGACAGCGCCATGTCCCTTTAGCGGGACGATGGTCTGCACTGAGCCTTTGCCGAAGCTTTGCGTACCCAGAATGGTGCCGCGATGCCGATCCTGCAGGGCACCTGCGACGATCTCGGAGGCCGATGCGGAGGCGCCATTGATCAGCACCACGACGGGGACGCCGGGCAGCATGTCGCCATGCGTGGGCGCATCGAAGCTGCGCTGATCATCGGCTTGCCGGCCATGGATGCTGACCACCGCGCCGCCGTCGAGCAGATCGCCGGCGACGTCGACGGCCGCGGACAGCAGCCCGCCGGGGTCGTTGCGCAGATCGATCACGAGGCCTTTCAAGCCGCCATTGGCGTTGTGCTTGAAGTCCGTCAGCGCCTTCTTGAATCCGTCCGAGGTGTCGCCACCGAACTGGGTGATGCGGACATAGCCGATGTTGCCGGGCTTGAGTTCCGCTTTCACCGACTCGACCTTGATGATCTCGCGGGTCAGCGTGACCTCGAAAGGATCCTGCTTGCCGCGCAGGATGGTGATGGTCACGTTGGTGCCGGGATCGCCGCGCAACTGGTCGACCACCTTCTGCAGGCTCACGCCTTGGGTGCTGGTATGGTCGATCAGCACGATGCGGTCGCCCGGCTCGAGCTTGGCGCGGGCCGCCGGCGTGCCGTCGATCGGCGCAATGATCTTCGGCACGCCGTCCTGCTCGGAGATCTGCATGCCGAGCCCGCCGAATTTCCCGGCCATGTCGGCCTGCGAATCCTTGAACTCCTGCGCGTCCATGTAGTCGGAGTGCGGGTCGAGGCGCGTGAGCATGCCTTTGAGCGCGTCCTTGACCAGCTCTTCGGAGCCGACCGGATGGACGTAGTCCTGGCGGACCAGCTGAATCACGCCGGCCAGTACCGCGAGATCCTGCGGCGCGAGACCGGTATCCTGAACGGCGACGGCGGCAACGAAGGGGAGAGCGATCGCGCTTGCGCCCGCAATCAGACCGGCGATTGCCAATCGGGATTTGATCATGATCGCGTTATCCTCATGGGGTTGGCGGGCATCGCAACGTTGCAGGAACGGGCGAAGCAGCGCTTTGTTTCAATCGGGAACTCGCAGCACGCGCAAAATTGCATAAGCGAGCCGACCGGGGCTTGGCAAGTTGGATCGGGATGCGCCTGACACGATGACGCGATCTCGCGACCTGGCCGGCCCGAGCTGTGCGAGGCATCGCCCTTCGAGAACGAGAGGGCGCAGGGAAGGCCGGGTATCCGCTGATACCCATGGTCCGCGTGCAGAAGAAAGCACGCGGCAGAACCACAGGTTCAGCCAATAACCGGCCTTCCCTGCGCAATGGTTGACGGCTTATACGCGCTCTCCTCGGGGACCGGCTCTCTTGTCCCCGTGTCGCGACAACGCGCGAAGCGCGTTGCGGCTCGGCATCAGCACCGGGATGCCAGGACCACACGATTTCGCCGTGCGTATCGCGCTGTTCGTCCGCATGAATCAATCACGCTGCAGCCGATACGCCCATCGCATCCCGCGCTCCACGTTCGTGACGATCGCGATACGCGCCTCTTGGTCGAGGCGGGACGGGCATGATCAAACCATCATTTCGGCAAAATAGAAAGTGATTTATTTTTATCCGAAGGGCTGGACAGGGGGCAAATCAGGGGGATGTGGCAAGTCGCAGCGTGGCTACCTGTGACGCGGCCCATCAATGCGGCGCCGTCGCTTTCAGCCGGTGACGTCGGGACTGCTGCCACGCCGATCAGGCGGCCAGCGTCTCGTCGATGCGGCCGAGGCCATGGCGGAGGGCGGCAAAACACTCCGCATCGATCTGGGTGCCGACCATGTCGGACATGATCGCCAACGCTTTCGTGATCGGCATCGCCGCGCGATAGGGCCGATCGGCTGTCAGCGCATCGAAGATATCCGCTGCCGTGATAATGCGGGTTTCCAGGCCGATCTGCTCGCCGGACAGGCCGCGCGGATAGCCCTTGCCATCCAGCCGCTCGTGATGGGCGCTGGCAATCGGAGCGAGCTCGCTGAACGCGCTGATGCGTGACAGGATCGCCTCGGAATGGACGGGATGCATGCGCATCGCGGCCCACTCGGCATCGTCCAGCTTGCCCGGCTTGTCCAGGATCGCGTTGCTGACACCGAGCTTGCCGATGTCGTGAAGCAGCGCGGCCCGCTTGAGCCAGCGTCGCTGCGTGGTGCTGAACGCGAGCTGCTCGGCAATCATGTCGGTAAACAGCGTGACGCGCTCGCTATGGCCGGCGGTGTAGGGGCTTTTGGAATCCACCACCTGGGCGAACGCCGCCGCGATGTCGTCGAGATAATCTTCGTCGACCGCCACGCGTGCCTGAGCCGGCGCCTCGGCCGAAGCACCGGCGCGCTGATCGGTGGCCTGCAATGACTCCCAGAAGCCCGGCCGGGCCGCCACGCGCTCGAAAGCCGCGACGAGTTCGGGATCGAACCATGTTCCGGAGCGGTTCTGCGTCTCCCGCAGCGCCGCGTCGGCGCCGTTCGAGACCTGGAATACATCGATGACCTGTGCCATCAGCGCAATCCGCGAATAGATCGGGATGTCCTGGCCGCGCCGGCCGAGCGGCTTGCCGCTGCCATCCCAGTGCTCGTCGAGATTCCTGATGCCTTCGGCGACCGGTTCGGAGAAGCGCATCTTGCGGGCGATGTCGGCGCCGCGATGGCATCGCGTCTCGATCAACTCGCGCGCGATCTCGCCGCCATTCTGGAATATGTTGATGATGGCCCGGAAGCGTTCGGCGAGGCCGGCCTTGAGCCCGGTATGACTCAGCACGAAGCGCAGCGCCTGCGGCAAGCTGCCATCGATGAACTTGAAGTCCTGCTTGAAGGAGAGATCGTCGGTCAGATACAGCTCGCAAATCCGCGCGGCATTGCTGCTGCAGCCGAGATCCTTCAACAGCACCGCGTAGTAGAGCTCGGCGATTTCATCCTCGCCGAGGCCGATGTCCCGGCCGATCTCGACACCGATGCGGCTGCATCGCACGCAATGGCCGGCCGGCTGTCCCTCGGTGAGATCCAGCGCCTGGCTGAGCGCGGTCAGCAATTCGGACAGCGCGATGGTGTCGAACTGCGGAATGTCGAGTTGCGTCGTGTCGATTTGGGTCGTGTCGATTTGCGTAGTGTCGATTTGCGTCTTGGCGAGCGGCGCGCGTTCCATCATCAAGCTCCGAGGGAGCCGGCCGGCGGCTCGGATCTCCAAAGCCGGACTTGAGCATGACGGAATTAACGGGATGTATGCGGGACGGCGCAGCAATCCGGTTGGTTAAGAGGACCGAAACTCGGCGCTGGGGCTTGCGCGTATAACAGCAGGCCAGGATCTGATCGTCGAACCGCGGGCAGGGGCGATCCAGCCGGAGGCGCCAAGATCGAGCGTCAGGCTTCGTTGTCGTCGGTATAGCTGTTCGGTCCGCGGCGCAGCACGCCGTAATTGGCCGACTTGCTGCCGTCCGCCTGTGTCATGCCCGCTGAGGCCAGTCCCAGCTTGAGAAGCTCCCGGACCGCGGCGGCGCGCGTCGGCATGCGATGCATGAACCGAAAGTCGTCGACGACTGCAAGCTCCTCCGGCGACAGCATGATTTGCAGACGTTCCTCGCGGAGCTTGTTCACGACCGGTCCCGTCCTCCTGGTGAGTAAACATCTAACTCTGAGTAGGAAACTCAAGTTCCACCAATCTCGTCAAAATCGCCAAATGAGTAAATTCGACTAGCGAAATCAATAACTTGTTCATTGTAGCTTCATCTTCGGAGGTTTAAGCCGATGCCAGAAGGGAGATCCGATCATGGACAAGAAAATCGAATTTCCAAAAATCCCGCGGGACTCGAAACCGCCGGTGAGACCGAGCCAGGACGACGTGCGGGAAAACGCCGGCAGATGGGCGTCAAGCCCGGGGCTGCAGCCGCCGAAGTAGGGCGCGCAGCTTTGTAACAGGGTCGGCGTCGCAGCCCACTTCGGAACGGGAGCGGTGCTCGTCGGCGATGCCGTTCGACCGCCGCGTGGGATGGTCTGCGGATTGCGCTTCGCCAATCTGTAGGGGGTTACGACCTCGTGCACACTGCGACACAGGCTCGCCGCGTGATCGTTGTGACGATGCGCGCGGCCGATCCCGAGCCGGGACCTGCTGCGCATCGCGCCGTGGACGGCGAATTTCAATCGATCTCGCTCATGCGCACGCTGCCTCCGCTCCATCCCGGGCGAATTCCGAGGCGGCGCGCGAAGGCCGCCGGACGTCCCCGCCCTGTGAAACCGCACTGACCGGCGAGCAGCTCTGCAGGTGATCTGCCGATGCACAACATGCGATCGGACGCGAAAGGTGACGCCGAAGTTGTCCCAGAGTTTTGGGATAAAGGTGCAATACCTCGACACCAACCTCGCAGGATTCCCTATCTGCGAATGCAATCGACGTGCTTCTTCAGCGTTTGCGCGTTCCATAAATCGGGAAGAAGTGGAACATTCAAGAGTAGAAGCCGTTGGCACGGACTACGTCCATGTCAACTGGAGGAAATCAAATGAAGAAGCTCATCGTTTGCACTGCCCTTGCCGCCTTTGCTCTCGGCACGCAGGTCGCCAGCGCCGCCGAGTTCTACGTGGTGCGCGATGCCAGCACCAAGAAGTGCACCGTGGTCGACAGCAAGCCGACGACGACGACCACGACGGTGGTGGGCGACGGCGTCTACAAGACCAAGACGGAAGCCGAGTCCGCGGTCAAGACCACCAAGGTTTGCACCGAACAGTAACTGTCGGGGCCTGGGTCGATATCTCGGCCCAGCCCTGACCGCGCAGACTTCGAGGAGGACAAGCGATGCCCGTATTGCTGTTGTGGGCCGTGCCCGCCGTCATCGTCGTTGGCGGCGCCGGCTATTGGTTAGTTCATCTGCACTAGAGCATGATCCGGAAAAGTGGAAACCGGTTTTCCGAAAAGATCATGCTCAAACAAAGAGATGAGATCACGATGCGATTCTGTGTAATCGCATCGTGATCTAATCGAGCGAAAGCTCGGTCGCGAACGGCTCGTCCCATTCCGGGGGCGAGCCGTTTTGCTTGGATCGTTCATCGAGGCTGGCGCGGCATGAGCCCGCCAGGAACCAGGCTCGGGCGGAGGCCTGAGAACGCCTGGGCCTTCATTGAGACCGCGCGGCGAGCGTGCCGGATAGAGAGGCGCAGCAGGATCGGCTCGGGGCCCTTGGCTGTCGTAAATGCGACACGTAAAGTGCAGCATGACTGTAATTCGAGGTGCGAACGCCGGAATGGCCGTGCGACATATTTGCCGCACTTGCTGGCGGGATCACGCCGGGCCTTCGTGATCGCCCCACTCTCGACGCATTCCGCCGTTCATGGTCGTGCCGCTGAGGAACGACTGGGGCGTCGTCCAAACTCGAGGAGATCGTCGAGTGAAGAAGTTCGTAATTTCGGCGGGCGCCATGCTCGCGTTGGTGACCATGGCCCATGCTGCCGACCTGCCGCGTCCGCAGCCGGTCTATGAGCAGCCCGCTGTCGGCAAGATGCCGATCGGGAAGGCTCCGATCGGCAAGTCTCCGGTCGGCAAGGCGCCGGTCTACGCTCCCGGACCTGTGGTCCGCCGCGGCTACTGAGCACGCTCAGCCTTTTTGCATGAGGTCATGAATCCTGGGAGCGTGCTTGCCATGCAACGCTGGTGCTTGGTTGGACTATCCTTGGCAACACTGCTGACGCCGTGCGCCGTGCAGACAGCCTCCGCGCGGCCGGGCTTCGCCGCGACCGGACATGAGGTCAAGGGGCGTGCGCCCGAACGGCGCACGTCCGAGGCCAAGGGGCCTTACTACGTCGACTTCAGGGCGCGCACCGCCGCGAGCTGGGGCCACGCCTTCGTCTGGTATGGCAAGAGCAGCGAGAAGGCGGTCGAGGTGGCCGGCCTGACGCCGGCCGGCGACACGCTGTCCTACATGCTCGGTTATGTCGCCTTCGTGCCGTCGGAGACCGGCGCCAGCTACGGCGATCTCGATCCGGACTATCTGACCGCGAGCTACCGCGTCTATCTGAACGAAGCCGACGCCAAGCGGGTGTTCGCCTACATTAGGAAGTTGCAGGCGAGCTCGCCGGTGTGGAGCGCGGAAATCGCCAATTGCACCTCGTTCATCGGCAGCATCGCGAGCTTTATGGGCTTGGAGACGCCGAACCGGTGGACCCGTCCCGAGGACTACGTCAACAAGCTCCGGGACATGAATGGCGGGCGGCAGGTGGTAAGGCTAGCGGCGGAGTAATAGGCCTACAGAGAGTAAAGTGCACTGTCACCCGTAACTTTGTTTCGGGCAGTCGTTATTGGCGAAGTTGCGCGTACTATTGGGCGGGGTCGGCGAAGCCGTAAACCGCCGCATCTATGGCCGGTGCATTCCGCTTCTTTAGTCCGCCCTACGGGCTCAGTTCGGGTAAAGGGAAGGCGTAAGTGTTCTGTACAAGATGAATGCCATTGATCCTGCGTTTTGCAAGAGGCGACGCATCTCTCGTGAGCTGATGAGCCGTATTTTGAAGAGAGAAAATCCGTTCGTCGATCTGTGTGTCGAGACTTTGCAGAGCGTGTTCGACATTTGCGTACTTAAATGCCTGGGACCAGCCCCACACTGTGCGATCAATCAAAGTCAATGCGTGATGGTAGAGGCGCGCACGTGAATGGGGCTTTCCAGCCGCTGCGTCGCTCATCGCATGCTTAGCTTCGAGGATTATGCGGTCAATTTTCTCGAGCAAAGCTTTTTTAGCCGCGGAGCTCGGCTGTAACGATCCTGCCGAAATTCGGTAGCCGAGCACGTTTGTTCCATCGTGAATATTGCCGCTATCAACTTTTCCGGATCTGCGGGCTTTCTCGTCATCAATGTCATACGCACTCATGCCCAATTGGCTCAATCGCATCTGAGCTGACCGAAAAGCTGCCGCGACATTTTTTTCGCTCGTTCCAAGTAAGATGAAATCGTCGATGTAGCGCACGCAGACGATGCCGCGACCATTCATTTCTACATCAAAAGTGTGCAGAATGATATTGCCAGCAAGCGCTGACAGTGCCGATCCTTGAGCGACGCCAATGTCATTGGTCGGAAAGAGCGTAAAGTGCTTTCGCTCTTCTAATTCTTCTTTGTTAGCAAGGTTGGTTTCGAGGGCTTGAGAAAACAAATTGCAAAAAGCGTCTTCCTGGACGGCTTTGCGGACAAAATTGTTTATCTGTTCCAGAGGGATACGCGTAAAAAAATCTCGGATATCCGAACGAATGAACCGGTGGTGACCCGCTTTTATGGCTGAATCGATCAGGGAAAGACCATAAGGAACACCACGACCAGCAATTCCTCCAACACTTGTTGGAGTCTCCATTATTTCTCGGATCGCGCTAACGCCGCTCCACGTTTTCCGATGGTGGGGTGACGCACTGTCATATCCTTGGAGAACTTCCAGGATCGCGCGCCGTACAATTCGATTTTCGATCGGCGCAACTACAAGAGGGCGATGTCCATGTTTTCCAGGTGCTTTTCGTAGCGCGACGCCCAACTCATTCGAAAAACGAAAGGTGCCGTTTCTTAGCTTTCTAATAATTCGCTCGATATTGTTGAGCGAATTTGCGTCGAACTCTTTCGTTTTTCGTTGGGTCTCTGCACTACGAGAGCTTAAACCAGAACTCCTGACAACTCCCCAGGAGCGCTGAAGGACAGATCGAGATCGAACTAATCTGGATAGATCAATGCTCATTTCAGCTCAGTTGGTGTAGGAGCTCACCGGTAAACCCGCTCCCGGCCGAAGGCGTTATCGATCTCCAAGGCTCCGAAGGCGCGGCGAGCGAACTTCGGGTGCTACCTGAACCGCTGAAGCCAAAGCCTCGCGGTCCTCGCCCCCAGCTAGACCGACGCTCACAAGGAGCCCAGCCGCCAGAAGCGGGTAGATCGGAGCCGCTGCGCAAATAGCAGCGGCGAGGCGTGCCGTACGAGTGGCACGTTTTTGCATGTCCGGGTCATCTGGCCCTCCTTACTTGTCGGCTAGCCTTTTTGCGGCGTCCGTCAAGTCCGGCCAGCGGCCCTCCACGACCAACGAGAAAGAAAAGCTGCTGACCGTCCGATGAGTCCCCTTGATAGTTAGGGCTACGGCCAGTTTCCCTTCAGCCAGGCGCGAAGTTCGATCTCCAAGGCTCCGAAGGCGCGGCGAGCGAACTTCGGGTGCTACCTGAACCGCTGAAGCCAAAGCCTCGCGGTCCTCGCCCCCAGCTACACCGACGCTCACAAGGAGCCCAGCCGCCAGAAGCGAGCGAATCGAGCAATGATATTATGTCAGAACATAAGAAGAACTTCAATATAAGGTAGGTGTTTTCCACATTTTCCGTCCATATCTAGTGTAGAAAATGCGGATATTCGGCCAAATCGAATCGACACGCGGACAGGTTTCTAGTTGAGCTGCGGAGTGAGATGCGAAAAAGGCGCTGCATTCTCCGCAGCGCCTTTGATCTGTGTTGGCCGCCTACTGAGATTACGAACACCCGGTCGTCGATCCGCACGTATCGCACTTCATGCACGTCCCGTTCCGTACCAGGGTGAAGTTGCCGCACTCGCCGCACATTTCGCCTTCGTAGCCCTTGGCCTTGGCTTCGGCGCGGCGCTCGGCCTTGGTGACGGTCTGCGTTGCGGCGGCGGTGCCGGCCTTGCTCCACTGTTGCGCTTCCAGCTTTTCGGTGGGCGAGAGGTCGTGATGCGGGTCCTGCTTCAGGGCGACCGCACCTTCGACCGAATCGCCGGCCCGCGAGGTAGCGCCGTGCGAGGCCAGCGAGGTGACGCGGCTCGCCGTGCCGCTGCCTTCGCTGCCGCTCGCCGTGCCGCGCATCATCACGAGGTTGTCGGTGCGCGAGCGGGTCAGGCC
>NZ_JBARGP010000776.1:0-1573 GCF_049798375.1 Bradyrhizobium sp. | reverse complement strand
CATGGCTGAGGACATCGCGAACATCGAGACCACCGCTGCGCCGGCAAAGCCTGTGCCGCTGCCGGAACTGGCACAGCCGCTGCTGCGCATCGAGGGCGTGGTCAAGAGTTTTGGCGGCTTTCGCGCGGTCGACGGCGTCTCACTGGAGATCCGCGCGGGCGAATTCTTCGCGCTGCTCGGTCCCTCCGGCTGCGGCAAGACCACGCTGCTGCGCATGCTCGCCGGCTTCGAGGCGCCGGACCAGGGCCGCATCCTGCTCGCGGGCGAGGACATCGCACCGATGCTGCCGCATCAGCGGCCCGTCAACATGATGTTCCAGAACTACGCGCTGTTTCCGCATCTCAATGTGCGCGACAACATCGCCTTCGGCCTCCGGCGCGCCGGCATGGCGCGTGCCGAGATCGCTGCGCGGGTCGCCGAGATGGTGGCGCTGGTGAAGCTGGAGGGGCTGGAGAAGCGCAAGCCGGACCAGCTTTCCGGCGGCCAGCGCCAGCGCGTGGCGCTGGCCCGTTCGCTGGCGCGCCGGCCGCAGGTGCTGCTGCTCGACGAGCCGATGGCAGCGCTCGACAAGAAGCTGCGCGAGAGCACACAGCTCCAGCTGATGGAGCTGCAGCGTCGGCTCGGGCTGACCTTCATCATCGTCACCCATGACCAGGACGAGGCAATGACGGTGGCGAGCCGGATCGGCGTCATGCAGGCCGGCCGGCTGGAGCAGGTAGCGAGCCCGCGGCTGCTCTATGAGGAGCCGACGTCGCGCTGGATCGCCGAGTTCGTCGGCGACATCAATTTGTTCGAAGGCGAGGTGAAGACGCGCGCGATGCACCGTCTCGCGGTCGCGACGCGCGATGCCGGCGAGTTCGTGGCCGCCGAACCGCAGCGCCCGTTGACCGGTCCCAAGGTGTGTGTCGCGATCCGACCCGAAAAGATCAGGCTGGCGCGCCGCGGCCCTGCGACCGATGTAGCCTCCGCGCATGCGATCAACCGGCTGGAGGGCGTCATCCTTGATACCAACTATCTCGGCGGCAGCACGATCTACAAGGTGAAGCTCGACAGCGGCCCGGTCCTACGCGCCGCCGTGGCCAACACGGCGCGGCTCGACGTCGATGGCTACGGCATCGATCAGCGCGTTGTCGTCTGGTTCACGCCCGACGACTGCGTGGTGCTGGATCGATGAGCGCGCGCCGCATCTTCTCAGCTCCGGCGCGGTTCGCCGCCATTGCGCCCTATGTCTGGATGGTGCTGTTCTTCCTGGTGCCGTTCGGCTTCGTGCTCAAGATCAGCCTGTCGCAGACCGTGATCGCGCAGCCGCCCTACACACCGGTATTCGATCTCGCCGCCGGCTGGTCGGCGCTGCACGACGCGTTTGCGGCGCTGTCGCTGGACAATTTCCGTCTGCTGCTGTCGGACGATCTCTACCTCGCGTCCTATCTACGCAGTGTGATGGTGGCGGCGATCTCGACTGCGATCCTGCTTTTGATCGGCTATCCCATCGCCTATGGCATGGCGCGACTGCCGAAGCGCTGGCAGGGCATCGCGATGATGCTGGTGATCGTGCCGTTCTGGACCTCGTTTT
>NZ_JBARGP010000775.1:0-2745 GCF_049798375.1 Bradyrhizobium sp. | reverse complement strand
CCTTCATGCATACCGAGGTGTTGGAGCGGATCGCGGGATCCTTTGCCAGGAAGTCGACCCACGGCGTCTTCGCCTTCCAGTCGGCCAGCACCTTGGTGTTGGCGTCGGCGCGCGCCATCAGCGCCTTGAGACCGCCGATCGACTTGCCCCATTGCAGCGCGTCGAGATAGTCCTCGACGCACAGCATCGACGGCGTGTTGATGGTCTCACCCTCGAAGATCCCTTCGTTGAGCTTGCCGCCCTTGGTCATGCGGAAGATTTTCGGCAGCGGCCAGGCCGGCGTGTAGCTCTCGAGCCGCGCCACCGCGCGCGGTGACAGCACCAGCATGCCGTGCGCGGCTTCGCCGCCGAGCGCCTTCTGCCAGGAGAACGTCACCACGTCGAGCTTGGGCCAATCGAGCTTTTGCGCGAACGCCGCCGAAGTGGCGTCGCAGATCGTCAGGCCTTCGCGCTTCGCGCTGATCCAGTCCGCGTTCGGAACGCGCACGCCTGAGGTGGTGCCGTTCCAGGTGAAGACGATGTCGGAGGCCGGATCGGCCTTGGCAAGGTCGGGAATTTCGCCATAGCCGGCGTGCAGCCTGGTGACGTCCTTGAGCTTCAATTCCTTGACGATGTCGCTGACCCAGCCCTCGCCGAAGGATTCCCAGGCGATCGTGGTAACCGGGCGCGCGCCGAGCAGCGACCACAGCGCCATTTCGACCGCGCCGGTGTCAGATGCCGGCACGATGCCGATCTTGTAGTCGGCGGGGACTTCCAGGACTTCGCGCGTCAGCTCGATGGTGAGCTTGAGCTTGGCCTTGCCGATCTTCGCGCGATGCGAGCGGCCGAGTGCTGCGTCTTTGAGATTTTCGCTGGTCCAGCCGGGGCGCTTGGCACAGGGGCCGGAGGAGAAATGCGGTACGACCGGCCGCTGAGCAGGCTTCACTGCAGTCATCATCTATCCTTCCAGATAGTAAGCCTCCCGTTGGGGGGAGGTGTCCCGGAACTGTGGTTAGGCGAAACCCGGCATAGCGTCAAGAAACTTCACGCGCCCCGTGAGCGTGCTCACGCGGATGTGGCCGCTTGCTGCGCCCTATTCCGGTGCCGCGCCAAGCGGCTGAGGTCCGGCAGGCGGGCGGTGCAGAAACGTCATCGATGCGTAGGCGCCGATCCAGGAACCGACCGCGGCGAAGCCGACATAGATCCAGTTCTCGGTGTAGCTGATGACGGCGAATGACGAGAGCAGATACCAGATCGAGCTCCAGGTCGCAGCGGGGACCCGCCGTCGCGCGATAACGGCCGAGGTGAACATCACATAGACCGCATCCGTCGCCGCCGTGGCGAACACGACACCGATCGCCGTGAGCGGATTGATTGCCGACATCGCAACACCTCCATCGGTCGCTTCATTGTGGCTTGCACAAACTATCCCGATTGCCCCGCGCGAATCCATCCTGCACACTGCGCCTGGCGGCCGCAGCCGGCCGTCTGTATGTCTCGCCAAGAAGGACAGAACGATGAAGCGCGTTCAAATTGGGAAGAGCGGCCTTGAGGTCACCCAGCTCGGGCTCGGCACGGCGCCGCTCGGCGGCCTGTTTGCAGAGGTCGGCGACGCCGACGCCGAGGCGACGATCGCGCAGGCCTGGTCGCTCGGCGTGCGCATGTTCGACACCGCGCCGCTCTATGGCTTCGGGCTCGCCGAGCAGCGGCTGGGACGTTTTTTGCGGGCGCAGCCGCGCGACAGTTACGTGCTGTCCACCAAAGTCGGACGGCTGTTACGCGCGGATGAAGCGGCACCTGCGGAAGATGATCATTACAAGGGCGCGCCGCGCGTGCGGCCGCATTTCGACTATTCTTATGACGGCGTGATGCGTTCGGTCGACGAGAGCCTTGAGCGGCTCGGCCTCGACCGCATCGACATCCTGCTCGTGCACGATCCTGATGATCATTATGACACAGCCGTCGGCGGCGCATTCCGCGCGCTGCAGCGGCTGCGCGATGATCGCACCATCCGCGCGATCGGCGCCGGTATGAATCAGTCGGAGATGCTGGCGCGCTTTGCGGAGGCCGTGCCGGTGGACTGCTTCCTGCTCGCCGGTCGCTACACGCTGCTGGATCAGGGCGCGCTGACGACGCTGTTTCCGATCTGCCGCGAACGCAACGTCGACATCATGCTCGGCGGCATCTACAACAGC
Organism: Bradyrhizobium sp.; assembly: GCF_049798375.1. Lineage (GTDB taxonomy): Bacteria > Pseudomonadota > Alphaproteobacteria > Rhizobiales > Xanthobacteraceae > Bradyrhizobium. The sequence goes on along the minus strand of NZ_JBARGP010000775.1, from coordinate 571 downwards.
GGCATCCTGGCCGATCCCTATGGCGCCGCCAAGTTCAACTACGAGGATGCCGGCGCCGCGCTGGTCGCACGCGCCAAGGAGCTCGACGCGCTGTGCAAGCAGCACGGCACCGAACTCAAGGCGGCCGCGATCCAGTTCGCCCTCGCCCACCCTGCGGTGACGATCGCGCTGCAGGGCGCGCGCACCGCCCGTGAGGCCGCCGACAATGTCGCGATGGCGAATGCGCCAGTGCCGCTGTCGTTCTGGCAGGAGCTGCGCGCGCGCAACCTGGTTGATCCGCGTGCACCATTGCCTGGAGATGCAACGTGAGCCGCCGCATCGACGCCCATCAGCATTTCTGGGATCCTGCCCGCGCCGATTATCCGTGGATGCAGGGCGCGGAGATGGCGCCGATCCGGCGCAGCTTCGGCCCGGCCGATCTCGCGCCCTTGCTGAATGCGAACGGCATCGACGCCAGCATCGTCGTGCAATGCCGGGCATCGCTCGACGAAACCGAGGAATTCCTGCGGCTGGCCGATGCGACGCCCTTCGTGACCGCCGTTGTCGGCTGGGCCGACCTCACCGATCCCGT
>NZ_JBARGP010000774.1:0-2505 GCF_049798375.1 Bradyrhizobium sp. | reverse complement strand
ACGATCAAGAGCCCGTTCAGCGCGCCGATGACGCGGCCGGTCTTGGCGCGCACCAGCTCGGCGGCGTCAGGATTGCGCTTCTGCGGCATGATCGAGGAGCCGGTGGTGAACTTGTCCGACAGACTGAGCATGCCGACGAGCGGCGAGGTCCAGATCACAATTTCCTCGGCGAAGCGCGACAGGTGCACCGCGCAGATCGAGGCGGCTGAGAGCACCTCCAGCACGAAATCGCGGTCGGAGACCGCGTCCAGCGAATTGGCCATCGGACGGTCGAAGCCGAGCGCCTCCGCGGTGGCGTGGCGGTCGATCGGGAACGAGGTGCCGGCGAGCGCGGCCGCGCCCAGCGGCGATTCGTTGAGGCGCTTGCGGGCGTCGATGAAGCGGCCGCGGTCGCGCGCCGCCATCTCGACATAGGCCAGCAGGTGGTGGCCGAAGGTGACGGGCTGCGCGGTCTGCAGATGGGTGAAGCCCGGCATCACCGTGCCGGCATGCTCCAGCGCCCGGGTCGCCAGCGCCTGCTGATAGGCTGATAGCGCGGCGTCGATCTCGTCGATGGTGTCGCGGACGAACAGGCGGAAGTCGGTCGCCACCTGGTCGTTGCGGGAGCGCGCGGTGTGCAGGCGTCCGGCGGCCGGACCGATCAGCTCGCCGAGACGGCTCTCGACATTCATGTGAATGTCCTCGAGCGCCCGCTTGAAAGCGAAGGAACCCTTGGCAATCTCTGACAAAATCGTGTCTAGACCCTTGCCGATGTTTTTTGCATCACTTGATGTGATGATGCCTTGCGCGGCCAGCATTGCCGCATGCGCCTTGGACGCGGCGATGTCCTGGGCGTAAAGGTGGCGGTCGACGTCGATGGAGACGTTGATCTCCTCCATGATCTCATCGGGACGCTCCGAGAACCGGCCGCCCCACATCTTGTTGCTCATGTCTTGCCGCTCATGTCTTGCTGCTCATGTCTGCCGCTCTTACCCCTGGCCACGCGTGAACCCTGCCTGACCGCGATCCGACGAGACCGCCGGTCACGGCGATATCAGCGATTTCGGCCTCTGATAGCCCTAACCGACCGGAAATGACAAACGATATGCCTGATCCATCCCCCGCCCGGCCGCCCGCGACCCGCCGCCGCGTGCTGACCGCCGCCGTGGTACTGGTCGGCGCCGCGATCGCCTTTGCCGCATCCTATCGCAGCGGCCTGTTCGGGGCGCATTCGTCCGGCGATCCGACCTGCCGGCCGGCGGTCGCGCTGGCCGGTAAGCTCGCGCCGCTGATCCATGGCGAGGTGGCGGCGCTGACGCCGGCGACGACGCCGCTGCATCTGCCCGACCTCACCTTCGAGGACGGCAGCGGTGCTGCGAAGAAGCTGTCGGATTTCCGCGGCAAGACGGTGCTGTTGAACCTGTGGGCGACCTGGTGCGTGCCTTGCCGCAAGGAGATGCCGGCACTCGACCGGCTGCAGGCCAAGCTCGGCAGTCCCAACTTCCAGGTGGTCGCGGTCAATATCGACACCCGTGATCCGGAGAAGCCGAAGACGTTCCTCGCCGACGCCAAGCTGACGAAGCTGGATTATTTCAACGACCGGACCGCAAAAGTCTTCCAGGAGCTCAAGAGCGTCGGCCGGGCGCTGGGCATGCCGACCTCGGTGCTGGTCGACGGCCGGGGTTGCGAGATCGCGACCATCGCCGGCCCCGCCGAATGGGACAGCGACGACGCGGTCAAGCTGATCACGGCGGCGATGCAGCCGGTCGCGGCGGGGATGTAGCTGGAATGCGGCGATCGCTTTATAGCGCCGTCAAAGCGCAATCCCAGTTTTCGTCATTGCGAGCGAAGCGAAGCAATCCAGAGCCAAGAAGAAAGTCTGGATTGCTTCGCTTCGCTCGCAATGACGGAAGATCAGGCCGAGATGTTCAGATTGCCGCCGACGCCGGGGCCGACATTGGCGAGCGACTGCTGGGCGCCGCCGAGCAAGGTCAGCACCGTGTTCTTCTGCATGTCGAGATTCGACTTGAGCGTGGTGGTGGCGATCTGCTGCGAAAGCGCGCCTTGCTTCTGCGCCATGACGGCGGCGACCAAACTCATATCCATACGCGTTGTACCCTTTACCTGTAAGGGCAAATTAACCGACGGATCTTAACGGCCGGTAATTAGCGCCTGCGCTGATCGTCGCAGGTAGCGAGATTAGCGCGTCGGGACCGGCTTCGGCCCGCGGTAGTCATAGAAGCCGCGCTGGGTCTTGCGGCCGAGCCAGCCGGCCTCGACATATTTCACCAGCAGCGGACACGGACGGTATTTGGAATCGGCCAGCCCTTCATGCAGCACCTGCATGATGGAGAGACAGATATCGAGGCCGATGAAGTCGGCGAGCTCCAGCGGTCCCATCGGATGATGGGCGCCGAGCTTCATCGCCGCGTCGATCGCCTCGACGTTTCCGACGCCCTCATAAAGGGTGTAGATCGCTTCGTTGATCATCGGCAGCAGGATGCGGTTGACGATGAAGGCCGGGAA
>NZ_JBARGP010000773.1:0-6146 GCF_049798375.1 Bradyrhizobium sp. | reverse complement strand
GAAACGCGCCGACCACGCCGGCCTTGCACTGGGCGATCACGAGATCGGGCACGGAGATGATGAACAGCGGCGAACCGATCACGGGAATGGATAGACGGCCCTTGAACAAGGCAGGCATGGACATGTCGGCAATTCCTCTTTGTGGAAGGCCAAAAAGGCCGTCCGTCAGAATGCCAGATGGCGCGCCATCAAGGCAATCATATCGACACGGGTCAACGATTGGCGCTAAACGATCTTGCGCCCAGCGCTGTCTGCGCGGCCTGCCGCCGCCGCGATCGTTGGCGTAGCGCCGCCGCGCTATTGGCATAACGCTGAAGTCACATAGGTATCGGTGCGGCAGTCGTCCGGCTTGCGCGCGCGGCCAGGAATCAACACCTTCGCCGAGCAGCTCTCGGTCGCATCGGTGTTGAGGCTGTTGCCTTCCTTGTAGCCCTTGCTCTGGCAGAGCTTGTCGGCGCCCGCCTTGCAGTCCGGGGTGCGGTTCGCGGCGAGCGGACAGGCCGAACGCCCGGTTACCATCGTCGACGGCTTCAACCGGGACAACGCATCTTCGATACCCTTGGTCGCATCGCCGGAGCTTGGCGGCGGCGGGGCGCTGGCGGTGCCGCCTCCCTGCTCCGGCTTCTTCTGCGGCAGCATCTTGTCGAACAGCTTGCCCATTTCCTGGAACAGGCCAGGATTATCCTGGCGCACCGGCGGTGGTGGCTGCGGCTCGGGTGTCGCGGGCGGCGGCGACGGCGGAGCTCCCTGCTCCTGCAGGCCCAGTGACTGCTGCCCGCTCTGCGCCCAGCCCGGCGCAGCGCCTCCGATCAGCGCCGGCAGGACGAGCAGCGCGGTGACGACGGATACCAGCGCAAGCCGCAATGGATGGACAGAAAGAGCCGATCGCACAGCCGTTCCAGAAAGATCGACAGACCGGAGAAGCATAACGACAACCGGCCTGTCATGGCGAGCAGCGCGGCTGACCGGCAGCGATCGCGCCGATGCCGGGTGCCGCTCAGATCAGCTTGAAGGCGATGATGAAGCCGGCCACCAGCACGGCGATGCCGAGCACCACCCACAAGCCGAGATGCTTCTCGATCCGCACCCTGATCCATTCGCCGTAGCGATTGAGCAGCACCGCCACGATGAAGAAGCGCGCGCCCCGCGCCACGATCGAACACAGCACGAACAGACCGAGATTGTAGCGGGCGAAGCCGGACGTGATGGTCACGAGCTTGTAGGGGATCGGGGTCAGGCCTTTGAGCAGGATGATCAGCGCACCCCACTCGGCGTAGGAGGCCCGGAACGCTTCGACCTTGTCTCCGAGCCCATAGAGATGGATCAGCCATTGCCCGAGGGAATCATAGAGCAGCGCGCCGATCGCGTAACCGAGCAGGCCGCCAATCACCGAAGCGATGGTGCAAACGCCCGCGAACAGCCAGGCCCGCTGCGGCTTCGCCAGCGTCATCGGAATCAGCATCACGTCCGGCGGGACCGGAAAGAACGAGCTTTCGGCAAACGCAACCGCCGCCATGATCCACAGGGCATGCGGCTTGTGCGCGGCGTCAATACACCAGTCGTAGATCCGTCTGAGCATGGCCGCGATGAAGCAAACCGCGGCCGATTTGTCCATGGCGCGGGAGCGAATGTTTTGAAGCGGTTAGCGGCGCTTGTGCAGCGAGCGGGTCTCGAGCGCGACAATGGGGCGCCGTTGCGGCCTTGCCGGCACAGCAGCTTTTGGAACCTTCACGGGCTGTTTCGGCATCTTTTCGGCAATCCCGAGCAGCAGCTCGCGCCGTTCCATCTCGCGCCAGACGTCCTCCGGGCGAACCCCGGTCTCCGCCCACAGCACCGTGAGGTTGTAGATCAGATCGGCGCTCTCGCGGACCACGGCCTGGGCGTCGCCGCTGACTGCGTCGATCGCAACTTCGATGGCCTCCTCGGCAAGCTTCTTGGCCATCTTGGCGGTGCCGCGCTGCAACAGCTTGGCCGTCCGCGACCGGCCGGGATCAAGGTCCCGGGCCGCCAACACCGCCTGATAGAGCCGTGCGATCGAATCACTCATGGCGATACGTTAGTCGAAAGCCATGGCAGACGTATTACCGGGCTCACAAAAGGTAAAATCCGCCGGCGCGAAACGCACCGGCGGGCATTTTCAGCGGACGAAGTTCGCCTACCAGCCACGATAATACGGGCCACCGCCATAATAGCCGGGGCTGTAATAGCCGGGGCCGTAATAGGCCGGCCGGCCATAATAGTGGTCCTCGTAATAATCCCGCCGGTTCTGTTCCGCGGCGATCGCCAGCCCGGTGCCGACGATGCCGGCAAACGCCGCAGCGGCGGCTGCGCCCCCGCCGCCACCATGATAATGACGATGGACCCTGTGGCGGGCGCTGACGTCGGTCACGCCGCCATCGGCCTGACCAGTGGTCACCGTCACGTCCTTCCGGGCCGGCGCGGCTGTGGCCAGCGACGGCGCGACTGCAGTCAGGCCGACGGCCGCAACCGTGGCCAGCGCCATGGCGCGGCCGAGCCGCGAAAACATCCCGCGTTGTGCAAGCATCTCATGATCCTCCTTACGATGGTCTCGGAAAGTCAATTTCAAGAATGGGGATCGGGTTCCCGTCCTGCCAGCAGCAAAACGCCGCAGCCGGCGCTCATCGCGCGTTCAGGTCGCGTGCGGCAGGACAACGGCCGGACACGATCGCAAAGTCGCCTCTTCCGACGCTGATCTGACGGGGCGCTTCGGTTGAACGTGCCCGCTGCAGGACCAAGCAAGCCCGCCTCCATGGCTCGCTAAGGCCTTGTCGCTAGCGGCCGGTCCCGGGTAAATGGCCGAGCCCGCCCGGTCGACAGCCCTCTCCGGATGACACGATATCGCTGCCATGTCCCTGCTCCGCCTCTACACCCGCGTTCTGCAATTGCTCGGCAAGGAGGCGCGCCTCGGCTGGATTCTGGCGATCGCCAATCTCGCGCTCGCCGGCGCGCAATTCGCTGAGCCGGTGCTGTTCGGCCGCATCGTCGACGCCTTGTCGGGTCGCAGCACTGACGGCTCCGCGTGGCCTCTGCTGGCCGCGTGGGCCGCGTTCGGGCTGTTCACGATCATGGCGGGCGCTGCGGTCGCGCTGCATGCCGACCGGCTCGCCCACCGCCAGCGTCAGGCGGTGCTGACCAGCTATTTCGAGCACATCCTGCAGCTTCCGCTCACCTTCCACGCCGGCACCCATTCCGGGCGGTTGATGAAGGTGATGCTGAACGGTACCGACGCGCTGTGGCGGCTGTGGCTGTCGTTCTTCCGCGAGCATTTCGCCGCCATCATGTCGGTGGTGGTGCTGCTGCCGCTGTCGCTCTATCTCAACTGGCGGCTCGCGATCCTGCTGTTCGTGCTCTGCATCGTCTTCACCGCGCTGACCACATTCGTGGTGCGCAAGACGTTCAGCATGCAGAGTGAGGTGGAGGAGCACTACAGCGATCTCTCCGCGCGGGCCTCCGACGCGCTCGGCAATGTCGCGCTGGTGCAAAGCTTCGTGCGCATCGACGCCGAGGTGCAAAGCCTGCGCTCCGTCTCCACCCAATTGCTATCAGTGCAGATGCCGGTGCTCGGCTGGTGGGCGCTGGTCACCGTCATCACCCGCGCCTCCACCACGATCACCGTACTCGCGATCTTCGCCGTCGGCATCGCGCTACATGATTCAGGGCTCTCATCGGTCGGCGACATCGTGATGTTCGTCTCGTTCGCGACCATGCTGATCCAGAAGCTCGAGCAGGTCGTCGCCTTCATCAACAATGTGTTCATGGAAGCGCCGCGGCTGAAGGAGTTCTTCACGGTGCTGGACGCGGTGCCGGCGGTGCGCGATCGACCTGACGCCGTGGACACTGGCCGCCTTTCCGGGCTGGTCGAGTTCAGCGACGTCTCGTTCTCCTATGACGGCAAGCGCCCGGCCGTGGCAGACCTGTCGTTCACTGCGCTGCCTGGCCAGACCATCGCGCTGGTCGGCCCCACCGGCGCCGGCAAGTCAACGGCAATTGCGCTATTGCATCGCGCCTTCGATCCGCAATCCGGCTTGATCAAGATCGACGGCATGGATGTGCGCGGGTTGAAGCTCGCGGCGCTGCGACGGAACATTGGGGTGGTGTTCCAGGAATCGCTGTTGTTCAACCGCTCGATCCGAGACAATCTCCTCATCGGCAAGCCTGACGCCACGGAAGAGGAGATGCGCACCGCGGCCGCGCGGGCGCAGGCGCTTGATTTCATCACACGCGGCGAGCTGGGCTTTGACACCAACGCCGGCGAGCGCGGCCGCATGCTCTCGGGCGGCGAGCGGCAACGGCTGTCGATCGCGCGCGCGCTGCTCAAGGACCCGCCGATCCTGATTCTCGACGAGGCCACCAGCGCGCTCGACGCGGTGACCGAGGCCAAGGTCAACGCGGCGCTTGACGAGGTCATGAAGGGGCGCACCACCTTCGTGATCGCGCATCGGCTGTCGACCATTCGCAACGCGACGCGGATCCTGGTCTTCGAGGCGGGACGCGTGACCGAAACCGGAACTTTCGATGAACTTGTCGCGAAAGGCGGTCATTTCGCGGAACTCGCCAGAGCTCAATTCATGGTCCAGGAGGAGGCGCGCGCGACCATCGCCAGACCGGACAGTACAAGCCCGGTGATGTGAGCAACGTGCGACATTCGATCGTGGAATTGAACGGCTTGGCTCTGTTCCGAAGCGGCAGGCCGGTATAGTTTGCGCCGGCCGTGACTGGTGTTGCGTCGCCATTCATTCGCTCGACGGCATATCAGCGAATGTCGGGCAGCCAAGGGAACACCAGCCGAGTGATCGTCGTTGCGGCACCGGACACGCTTGAAACCCGACCATCAGATTGCCCTCCTCCGTTCATGAGGCGGGTCTCAAAGGACCGGAATCCGATAGTGCAGCCACTTCGCTCGTTGCTTGGTCTTTCGCCGCTCAAATTCATCATGCTCGTTGCCGTGCTGGCGTTCGCCGGCACCAACGTCGCGCGCGCCGAGGCGCTGCTGCTGGTCGAGGCCGAGAGCGGCAAGGTGCTGGAAGCACAGAACGCCACCGTGCCCTGGCATCCCGCTTCGCTGAGCAAGCTGATGACGGCCTACGTCACGTTGAAGGCGGTCAAGGATGGCAAGATCACGTTCGACACCCTGTTCACGGTGTCGCCGCTGGCGTCGTCGCAGTCGCCATCGAAGATGGGCTTCCGGCCTGGCACGCAGGTCACCGTCGACAACGCGCTGAAGATGATGCTGGTGAAGTCCGCCAACGACATGGCAGTGGTGCTGGCCGAAGGTGTCGGCGGCTCGATCGACGGATTCTCGGCGATGATGAACGACACCGCGCGCCAGCTCGGCATGACGCAGACCAACTATGTCAATCCGAACGGCTTGCCCGACGACGCTCAGATCACCTCGGCGCGCGACCTCGCGATCCTGGCCCGCGCGATCATCCATGACCTGCCGCAATACGAATATTTCGTGCACATTCCCTCGATCCGCTACGGCCGTCGGGTGGTGCAGAATTTCAACAAGCTGATCGGCCGCTATCCCGGCGCCGACGGCTTCAAGACCGGCTTCATCTGCGCCTCGGGCTACAATCTGGTGGCATCCGCGACCCGCAATGGCCGCCGGCTGATCGCGGTCGTGCTCGGCGCCTCCTCCGGCAAGGCGCGCTCGCTGCGCGCGATGCAGATGCTCGACCGCGGCTTCAACGGCTCGGCGCTGAGCTTTCTCAAACCCTCGCTCGGCACGGTGGACAGCCTAGTGCCGGCAGATGTCCCGCCGCCGGATCTGCACGATGAAGTGTGCGGCGGACATCGCCACAAGCCCGCCAGCGACGAGGACGAGGACACGGTGGCGAGTTCGCCGGACCAGTCGCCCAGCGGCGCGCTGCTGGCCGGCCTGCAGCAGCAGACACTGAAGCCCGCGGAGATGCTCGCAGCGGAGGCCGCCCCGTCGGAGCCGGTCGTGGTCTATACCGGCCCGACCCGGACCGGCACGGCGCTGATCGCCGCCGTCGCTGCCGACACGGCGAGCCAGACCCCGCCCAATCGGCGCGGCAAGAAGGTGCATGTCGCGGCAAAGAAGCCCGACGGCGAAAAGGCCGCTGCCAAGCCGAAGGACGCCGCGGGCGAAGCGAGGACCG
>NZ_JBARGP010000772.1:0-6369 GCF_049798375.1 Bradyrhizobium sp. | reverse complement strand
CCCTCCTGGCGCTCGTGTTCGCGAGCGCGTCCGTCTTTGGACTGGCGGGCCATTTCACCGCGACCACCCTGATCCATCGCCAGCAGGCGCGGCAGATCGATGAATTTACCGAGGTCATGCTGCGACGTTCGGAATTCGCCGTCAATTCCGGCGCTGCCAGCCTGGATCAGCTTGCAAGCCGCGGCCTCACCAATTGCGAGCCCGGTACGCTGCAGGCGATCCGGCTTCATGTCTATCAGCACTCCGCGATGAAGGACGTCCGTCTCGTCAACACGGACGGCTCGGTGATCTGCTCGGCCTATTCCGAGACCCTGGAATTCGACAATGGCTGGGTCGCGCGATCCGACATGCTGCCGTCGCGGGACGGCAAGCTGCGGATTTTCCGCGTCGAGCAGTTCGGCGGCAATGCGCTCGGTGTGCTCAGGGATATCGACAGCAAGACAGCCCTGGTCGCCATTCTCGGCCTCACCAACAGCCTGCTCGACATCATGCCGGCTGAGCTACGTGCTCACAGCAGGGTCGCGCTCGCCTTGACCAATGGCGAGACACTCGGTGAGTTCAAGGTGGATGCCGACAAGGCGCTACCGGAACCGATCGAATCTCAGATGCGCTCTGCGCGATATCCGCTGCAGGCGACCATCGACATCGACCGCGCCGCGCTATCCACCTGGAACGGCGAGACCTATTGGCCCGCGGTTGTGACCTCGCTCGGCCTCGGCGTCCTCTTCGGCGTTCTCCTGGCGCGCTCGCTGCGGACGGAGGGTCCGGTTGCCGACCTCGACCGTGCGCTCGCGCGCGGTGAGTTCGCGCCCTACTTCCAGCCGATCTTCGATCTCAGAACCGGCCAGATCAAGGGTTGCGAGATCCTGGCGCGTTGGCTGCGTGACGATGGCTCGGTGGTTCCACCGATGAGCTTCATCCCGCTCGCGGAGTCCAGCGGCCGCATCCAGGACATGACCTGGCAGATCCTGCAGCGCGCGCTCTCCGGCCTGCAACCGCTCTTGAAGCAGGACAAGGAGTTCAAGCTGTCGTTCAACGTGGTGCCGAAGCATCTGTTGAGCGCCGGCTTCGTCGAAGCGCTGCGCCGAGTGGTGCTGGCAGCCAAGGTCTCGACGCGCCAGATCGTGATCGAGGTGACCGAGCGCGACGAGCTCGAGGATCTCCCCCGCGCCGCGGCCGTGGTGCGCGAGTTGCGCGCGCGCGGCTTCCGCGTCGCCATCGACGACGTCGGCACCGGCCATAGCGGACTGTCGCGCCTGAAGGGGCTCGGTGCCAACACGATCAAGATCGACAAGTTCTTCGTCGATACGGTCACAGTCGACGCCTCGACCACGGCAATCATCGAGATGCTGGTCGGCCTCGCGATCGACCTGCAGATGACGGTGGTCGCCGAAGGCATCGAGACCGAGGAACAGGCCAGGGCACTGATCAGCTGCGGCGTCGAAGAAGGCCAAGGCTATCTCGTCGCCGCTCCGCTGCCCTTGCCCAAATTCCTCGACCTGCTCGAGCGGCGGCGACCGACGAAAGCGAGCGACGATGCCGCGATGGATACGGCGCTGGTCGCGTAGATGTAGGATCGGTTGAGCGAAGCGATACCCATCAAGGGCGCAACGCAGCTTCAGCGTAGGCGACAAGCCGGACGACGACAGCGGAAGACGGCAGGCTGTTTGAAAGCGTGCATCAGATATTGCTGATGGAGCTGCGACCTATCGCTTCATTGGCGGCGCGCTCCCTCTCCCCGTTCTTCACGGGGAGAGGGCTGAGGTGAGGGGCAGACGCTTGCTCGATATGAGTTGTTAGACCTGTCCCTTTCACCCGATCGCTTCGCGATCGACCTCGCCCCGCATCCGCCGTCGCTCTTCGAGCTATGGGGGACAAGAGCGGGGCGAGGTTAACGTGTGTGCCGCCCGATACGCGCACGCCTCACGCTCGCTACGGGACTAAGCCGATACTCAATGCAACAGCTTCGCGACGTTGTCCTTGGTGACGAGGTCGAGGCCGGTGTAGATCGTCTCCGGCACCTTCTGGCCCTTCTTGATCGCGAGCAGCGTGTCCATCGCCTTCTCGCCCATCTCGAACGGACGCTGGCCCGTCAGCGCATTGGAATAGCCGTCGCGCAACAGTTCGAGCTGCATCTTCAAGGTATCGGCGACGACCAGAGTGAACTTGCCGGCATCGATGTCCTTCTTGTTGTGGTTGACGAAGGCCTTGTAACCCTCGGGCGCGAACATCGGCCAGCCGCCGACCGGCACGATCGCCGCGAGATCCGGCGTCGCGGTACGCAGGTCGGTCATCTGCTGCACGGCGAGCGCAGAATCGTCGTTGCAGAAGGTCGGGGAGCCCGCGACCTCGGTCCATTTCGACCCCTTCAGCGCCTCGCGCACGCCATCGACGCGCTCGGCAAGGTTCTTGGCGCCGGGACCGCCGGAGACGATGGCGTATTTGCCGCCCTCGGGTCTGAGCTGCAGCAGTTGCTTGCCGAGCGCAAGGCCGAAATCCTTGTTGTTGGTGCCGATATAAGCGATCCGCTTCGAGCCCGGCGCATCCGCATCGAAGGTGATGACGGGAATGCCGGCCGCGGTCGCCGCCTCGATCGACTTGGTCATGGACGGAACGTCGGCGACCGAGATCGCAAGACCATCGACCTTCTGGGTGATGAAGTCCTGGATGATCTGCGCCTGCGTCGCCGGCTCATGCTCGACCGGGCCCTTGTAGATGCATTCGACATTGCCGAGTTCCTTGGCCCGCTTCTCGCAGCCGTCACGCGCGACGTCGAAGAACGGGTTGTTCATCGCCTTCGGCACCACCGCGAAATGATACTTCGTCTCGGCCCGAGCGGGCGCCACCAGAACCGCGAGCGCGGCGGCGGCAAATAGCAGTTTCTTCATTGGTCTCCTCCTCCTGTCTATCCTGTTGATTGCCTGCGCCGGAATGCGGATAGACGTCATCATTCACGTCCCGGCCAGTCTTTATGCCAGCATGCGCGCGCGGATCCGGTCGACCAGCACGGCCGCGATGATGATCACCCCGACCAAGGTCTGCTGCCAGTAGGAATTGACCTGCGCCAACACCAGCCCATTGCGGATCACCTCGAGCAGCACGCAGCCGACGATCGCCCCCAACGGGCCGCCGATGCCGCCGGCGAGATTGGCGCCGCCGATCACGGCCGCCGCGATGACGTTCAGCTCATACGAGGTCGCCATATTGGCCGGCGCCGATCCGAGCCAGCCGGAGATGATGATGCCCTGCAGCCCGGCGGCGAGCGCGCCGATCACATAGACCGCGATCTTGACGCGCGTCACCGCGACCCCGGTCAACTCGGCCGCCTTCTCGTTGCCGCCGATAGCAAACACATGGCGGCCGAAGCGCATGTGATGCAGCACGAGTGCCATGATCAGCGCCAGCACGACCAGATAGATGAAGGGCGCCGGCAGGCCGTAGACGTCGCCCGATGTCAGCGCGTAGAAATAATCGGCATCCGGTCCACCTGGAAAGCTGCCCCTGCCGTTCGAGATCACGTAGGCGAGCCCGCGCACGATCGAGAGCATGCCGAGCGTGGTCACGAACGGCGACAGGCCCAGCACCGCGACGCAGAGACCGTTGATGAGGCCAACGATCAGCGACACCACGAGCCCGCACAGCACCGAGACCAGCAGGATCAGCCCGGGCACATTGGCGACCACGGTCTTGCCGTCGCTGCCGAGATGCACGAAGAGCTGGGACAGCGGCTCGCCCGGCGTCGAGAGTGCCGTCATCACCATCGAGGTGACCATTGCGGCGAAGCACATCAGCGAGCCGACCGACAGATCGATGCCGCCGGTGATGATCACGAAGGTGATGCCGAGGGTGGCGATCGCGATGAAGGAAAAGTTCTTGGCGACGTTCTGCAGATTGCCCTCGGTGAAGAAATAAGGGCTGGCGAAGTTCATGATGATGATCAGCGCAATGAGCGCAATCAGCACGTAGCCGGTCTGCGAGGCGAACAGGCCGCGATGCCACCACCGCGTCTTGCCGACATTGCCGAACGAGACCGGATGATCCGTAAGCTGCGTCATCACGCCATCTCCTTGGCGCCGGTGATCAGCGCGGTCACTTCTTCAGGCGAGCTCTCGGCAATCGGCTTGTCGGCCCTCTTCTCGCCGCGTCGCATCACCACGACACGGTCGCAGACCGCGAAGATGTCGGGCATGCGGTGCGAGATCAGCATGACCGCGATGCCCTGCTCTTTCAGGCGGTGGATCAGGCTCAGCACCTGCTCCACCTGGCGCACCGAGATCGCGGCGGTCGGCTCGTCCATCATCACGAGCTTGGCGTTCGACAGCCGCGTGCGCGCAATCGCCACGGCCTGGCGCTGGCCGCCCGACATGTCCTTGACCAAATTTTCGGGGCGCGTCTCGGAGCGCAGCTCATGAAACAGCTCGAGCGCCCGCGCCTCCATCGCCTTGTGGTCGAGCAGCTTGATCGGCCCGACCGAGCGCGTCAGCTCGCGACCGAGAAACACGTTGGCAGCGGCCGTCAGATTGTTGGCGAGCGCGAGGTCTTGATAGACGACCTCGATGCCGACTGCGCGGGAATCGACCGGACGATAGAACTGCACCTCGCGGCCATCGAAATGGATGGTGCCTTGGCTCGGTGGAAAATTGCCGGCAATGATCCGCACCAGCGTCGATTTGCCGGCGCCGTTGTCGCCCATCAACCCCACCACCTCGCCGGCGCGAATGGTGAGATCGACGCCGTACAGCGCGCGGATCGCGCCGAAATGCTTGCCGATCCCCTGCAACTGCAGGACCGGCGCAACAGCCGGCTCAACCACCGGCGTCCCTGTCGCCGCCGTGATGTTCATGGCGGTCCTCCCCTCTTGTCGTTGGCCGCGGTCGTTCGACCGTCGTTTTTGTGCGTGATGGATAGAACCACTATAGATAGCAGTTTACCACACTTTCTAGATATTCCTGCCGGCCCGAGCGCGGTTGCGGATCGAGGCCCGTTATCGCGCGATCGGCCAACTCGGCGAGCGAGCGCTGTCCAGCCAGGATCGCCTTGCCCTCCTCACCATCCCAGCCGGCATAGCGTTCGGCGAGAGGCGTGGTCAGGGCGCCTGCGTCGAGCATGTCGGCGGCAGCGAGGAAACCGCGTGCGCAGGCATCCATCGAGCCGACATGAGCGTGGATCAGATCATCCGGGTCAATCGACTGCCGGCGGATCTTGGCATCGAAATTCAGCCCACCTGTGCTCAAGCCGCCACCCTTGATGATCTCATGAAACACCAACGCCAGCTCGCTTGTATTCATCGCGAACTGATCAGTGTCCCAGCCGAGCAGATCGTCGCCGCGGTTGATGTCGATGGAGCCGAGCACACCGAGCGCCTGCGCCAGCGCGATCTCGTGCTGGAACGAATGACCGGCGAGAATGGCGTGGTTCTGCTCGACATTGAGCTTGACGTCATTCAGCAGGTCGTAACGCCTGAGGAAGCCGTAGCAGGTCGCGACGTCGAAATCATATTGATGCTTGGTCGGCTCCTTCGGCTTCGGCTCGATCAGGATCGGCCCCTTGAAGCCGATCTTGTGCTTGTGCTCGACCACAAGCGCAACGAAGCGGCCGAGCTGGTCGAGCTCGCGCTTGATGTCGGTGTTGAGCAAGGTCTCATAACCCTCGCGGCCGCCCCACAGCACGTAGTTCTGGCCGCCGAGCCGATGCGTTACCTCCAGCGCGGCGCGCACCTGCCCTGCGGCATAGGCAAACACGTCCGGGTCCGGATTGGTCGCGGCGCCCGACATATAGCGGCGATGCGAGAACAGATTCGCGGTGCCCCACAGCAGCCGCACCTTGGCCGACGCCATTTTCTGTTCGAACAGATCAGCGATCGCATTCAGATTGGCGACGGATTCCTTTAGCGTGGCGCCCTCCGGTGCGGCGTCGGCATCGTGGAAGGTGAAGAAGGGCACGTCGAGCAGCCGAAACAGCTCGAAGGCGACATCGGCCTTAGCGCGCGCCATCGCCAGGGGATCGTTGCCGTGCTGCCACGGCCGCAGAAAAGTCTCGCCGCCAAAGGGATCGCTGCCCGGCCAGCAGAACGAGTGCCAATAGCAGACGGCGAAGCGCAAATGGTCCTCCAGCCGCTTGCCGCTGACAACACGGTCCTTGTCGTACCAACGGAAGGCGAGCGGGCTCTTCGCGTCCGCGCCGCCATAGACGATTGGATCTTTGGTCCGGAAGAAGGTGGCTGATGCGTTCATCGCGAGCACTCTTTCAAGGCAGGATAGAGTTTGCGCCAGCGCGCGTAGGACTCGTCGTAGGCGTCAACCAGCCCGGCGCGCGGCTCGAAGCTGGCCAACCGCTGCGGGCGGCGGCAGACCTCGGCGGGATCCGCGC
>NZ_JBARGP010000771.1:0-3401 GCF_049798375.1 Bradyrhizobium sp. | reverse complement strand
CCACTACGTCGGCCTCCCGCGGCGCCGCGGCGGACGCGGCCCGGGCAAGAACAGGCAGCGCAGCAAGGGTCGCGGAAGCCGACAGGAAGCCGCGGCGCGTGATCGTCATGTCATGGTTTCCGAAAGCTTCGACGAGCGGGGAATATAGGACAACATTGCCGCATCTGATGCGGGCCGGCAACGGTCATGGTGAATCAATCATGATTGATAAAAGCTCACCGCCATGAACCAAATTGCAACCGCCTCAGACCATGATAGGAACAGGGAAAAGCGCCGGAACAAGGTCGCTCGGGGGCAAGTGTGACGTCATGGGTGTTGTGCTCGATCATATCGGCAAGCTGCTTGCCGGCTACCTTCAGAAGGAGGTGCCAGGCTATGAGCCGTTCACGCCGAGCGATCCGGAAAGCCTGCGCAAGGACATGCAGCCGGGCGACGTGCTGCTGGTCGAAGGCAACAACCGCATCTCCGGCATCATCAAATATCTGACGCAGTCGACCTGGTCGCACGCGGCGCTCTATGTCGGTCCGATCGACGGCGCCTGCGAGCCCGACGGTGAGCCGCATGTGTTGATCGAGGCCAATGTCGGCGAAGGCGTCGAATCGGCGCCGCTGTCGAAATATTTCTCCTATCACACCCGGATCTGCCGCCCGGTCGGCCTCACCTATGAGGACCGCTACACCGTCTGCCGTTATGCCATCAACCGGATCGGCTTCGGCTACGACACCAAGAACATCGTCGACCTGATGCGCTTCCTGATCCCGATGCCGATCCCGCAACGCTGGCGGCGGCGCATGATTGCGATCGGCTCGGGCGATCCGACCAAGATGATCTGCTCGGCGCTGATCGCGCAGGCTTTCGACGCCGTGCGCTATCCGATTCTGCCCAAGATCACGCGCGCGGGCTCGAGGCGGGCACGGCGCGAGATCCTGCACATCCGCGATTCCTCGCTCTACATGCCCAGAGACTTCGATATCTCGCCCTATTTCGAGGTCGTCAAGCCGACCATCATCAACGGATTCGACTACACCGCCCTGCACTGGGCCGACAAGCAGAAGCCGCTCGCGGAGGTAGCGGGCGCGTTCGCCGTGTTTCCAGGACCCAGTGCGCCGCCGCTCGTTCCTGAAGCGCTTGACGAAGAGGCGTCGATTGCGGCTGAGGAAATGAGCGCGGACACCGACCCTGCCCTGACCGAACGCGTCACCGTGACGGAATTTCATCTGGCCGCGGAGTGCGTCACGGTCACACCGGCGCGCCGCGTGAAGCGAGCGGCCAGGGCCTAGAGGCGCTGCCGATCGTCGGGCAGTGCCCTGATTTTTGAATCAGGATGACTAAAGAGTTGAGCTGAGCGAGCGATCGTTCCGCAGCCCCGCCCGGCCGGCCTACCGATCGGAGCGGCCGATCACGGCCATCAGCTCCGCGATCTTCTGCCGCTGGTCCGCCTTGTCGCCGGCCGCGATCGCGTGCTCGACGCAATGCGCGACGTGGTCGCGCAGGATCTCCTCCTCGACCCGCCGCAGCGCCGCGCGCACCGCCGAGATCTGTGTGACGATGTCGATGCAGTAGCGATCGTCCTCGACCATCTTGGCTAGACCGCGGACCTGGCCCTCGATCCGGCTCAGCCGTTTCTGGCACGATGCCTTGATGTCTTTCCGCATGCGGCCTATATACCCCCACAGGGTATATGTTGCAAGACCGGGACGAGACATGATGTCGGAAACGGGACACAGCCAAACGAGCGGTGCCACACCGCATTCCTGCTGTAGCGGCCACGCTCATCATCATGACGCGGAAGGCAAGAAGGCCATCGATCCCGTCTGCGGCATGACCGTCGATCCGGCGACGTCGAAGCATCGCCACGAACATCATGGCGAGATTTTCCATTTCTGCAGCAATGGTTGCCGCACCAAGTTCGCGGCCGACCCCGCCAAATATCTGGAGAAGAAGGAACCGCCGCCGGAGATGCCGGCCGGCACGATCTACACCTGCCCGATGCATCCCGAGGTCCGCCAGGAAGGTCCGGGGACCTGCCCGATCTGCGGCATGGCGCTGGAGCCCGCTGTGGTCAGCCTCGACGACGCGCAGAATCCCGAGCTTGCGGACATGACGCGGCGGTTCTGGATCGGCGCCCTGCTCGCGGCCCCCGTCGTCGTGCTGGAGATGGGCGGGCATCTGCTGGGCCACGCGCTGGTCGCGCCGATGCTGTCCAACTGGATTCAATTCGTGTTCGCAACGCCAGTGGTGCTGTGGGCGGGCTGGCCGTTCTTCGTGCGCGGCTGGCAATCGCTGCAGACGCGCAATCTAAACATGTTCACGCTGATCGCGATGGGCACTACGGTGGCCTACGTCTATAGCCTGATCGCGACGGTGGTGCCGCAAGCTTTCCCCGCGACGTTCCGCGATCATGGCGGCGCCGTCGCCGTCTATTTCGAGGCGGCTGCGGTCATCACCATTCTGGTGCTGCTCGGCCAGGTGCTGGAGTTGCGCGCGCGCGACGCGACATCAGGCGCGATCAAGGCGCTGCTGCGGCTGGCACCCAAAACTGCTCGCCGCGTCGGCGACGACGGCCACGACCACGAGGTCGAGATCGATCAGCTCGCCGTCGGCGATCGCCTGCGCGTGCGGCCCGGCGAGAAGGTGCCGGTCGACGGCATCATCCTCGAAGGCCGCTCGTCGCTCGACGAGTCGCTGGTGACGGGCGAATCGATGCCGGTGAGCAAGGAGCAAGGCGCGCGCGTCGTCGCCGGCACCTTGAACCAATCCGGCGGCTTCGTGATGCGCGCGGACAAGGTCGGCCGCGATACGCTGCTGTCGCAGATCGTGCAGATGGTCGCGGACGCGCAGCGCTCGCGCGCGCCCATTCAACGGCTTGCAGATCAGGTCGCCGGCTGGTTCGTGCCGACGGTTATCGCAGCCGCGGTCATCGCATTCGCTGCATGGTACGCATTCGGGCCTGAGCCGCGGCTGGCTTACGGTCTGGTTGCCGCCGTCAGTGTGCTGATCATTGCCTGCCCCTGCGCGCTTGGGCTCGCGACCCCGATGTCGATCATGGTCGGCGTCGGCCGCGGCGCGCATGAAGGCGTGCTGATCAAGAACGCCGAAGCGCTGGAGCGGATGGAGAAGATCGACACACTGGTGGTCGACAAGACCGGCACCCTGACCGAAGGCAAGCCCGACGTCACCGCGATCGTCACCGCCGAGGGCTTTGATGAGGCCGAGGTGCTACGGCTCGCCGCCAGTGTCGAGAGCGCCAGCGAGCATCCACTGGCGGATGCGATCGTGCGCCACGCCAGGGCACGCAATCTGACGCTCGGTGAGGTCTCAGGCTTCGATGCGCCGACCGGCAAGGGCGCGCGCGGTACTGTCGACGGCAAGTCGGTCGCGCTTGGCAACGCCCCGTTCCT
>NZ_JBARGP010000770.1:0-7416 GCF_049798375.1 Bradyrhizobium sp. | reverse complement strand
CACCCAGAGGCGCGCTCGCCGCCAGGGGAGCTGGTTCGAGGGCCGGGGCCGGCGCGGCCGGCTGCATTGCCCTGGTATCGCCGTCTAATCCGCTACGCTTACCAAACACGACTTAGGACTCCACGCGGTGGCCTATTTCGACCGCAATTTTTCGATCAGCGGGCTCAGGAAAGATCCTTTGGGCTTCTTGGTCTCGCTGCGGCCGGTGAGACGTTGTGCTATCTGCAGGAACATCTCGGTGGTCTTATGATTGGCAGAAATCTCCGCAATCATCTGACCGTTGTTCGCCGCGGCTCCGAAGATCTGCGGCTCGAATGGGATCGTCGCGACCGGCGGGCTTTCGATCGCCTTCGCGAATTCGCCGGCATTGATCTCCGGACGCTTCGGGATGCCCACCTGATTGAGACAATACAGCGGCATACGGTCGTTCGGACGCGCAGCCTTCAGCAGGTCGAAGATATTCTTGGTGTTGCGCAGCGAGGCAAGATCAGGTGCCGCGACGATCAGGATGTCATCGGCGCCGATCAGTGCGCGCTTGGTCCAGCCCGACCACTGGTGGGGGATGTCGAGCACGATGCAGGGCATCGTGGAGCGCAAGGTATCGAAGATCGCGTCGAATGCTTCGGCGCCGAAATCGTAGACGCGCTCGAGCGTCGCCGGCGCCGCAAGCAGACTCAGATGATCGGTGCATTTCGACAGCAGGCGATCCATACACGCAGTGTCGACGCGATCGGGCGAGAACACGGCATCCGCGATCCCCTGCGGCGGATCCTGATTGTAGTCGAGCCCCGCGGTGCCGAATGCGAGGTCGAGATCGGCGACCACCGCATCCATCGCCAGGTCCCGCGCGATCGCCCAGGCAACATTGTGGGCGATCGTGGAGGCGCCGACACCGCCTTTGGCGCCGACGACCGCGATGATGCGACCGACTGCCTTGGCTTCGGGCGCGGAGAACAGGTTGCAGATCGAGCGGACGACGTCGAGTGGCGTCACCGGCGCAAGCACGTAATCGCTGACGCCACGGCGGACCAGTTCCCGGTACAAGGTGACGTCGTTGACGCGGCCGATCACCACGACGCGGGTGCCCGGATCGCAGACGGTCGCGAGCTGGTCGAGGCCGGCGAGGATGTCGGTGCGGGCGTCGGTCTCGAGCACGATGACGTTCGGGGTCGGCGCGGAGCGATAGGCCTCGGCCGCCGCGGCCATGCCGCCCATCTGGACCTTGAGATGGGCCTTGCCGAGCCGGCGGTCCTCGCCGGCAGCCTGCACCATGGAAGCGGTCTCGACCGTATCGCAGAAGGCCTGCACCGACACGCGCGGCGCAGGCGCGATGTGGTCGTCGGCCGGTGGCGGCACGATGTCCGTCTGCTCCTCCGGGTTCTGTCGGGCGTAGCTGATCATTTGCCTGTGTCGCTCAGTTTGGCCTTGTCGGCGTCGGGATACGTGACAGAAGTTGTCGTTGCCTTGCGATATTTCTCGAATTGCGCCGTGCGCCGAGCCGTGTAGGGCGGCGTCTCGGAGCGCGGCTGCACCAGGTCGGCCGGGTTATCGACCATCGCGGCCATGTTGTGCTGATAGGAGCAGCCGAAATTGTAGTAGGAGCGGTTCTCGAAATAGCTCTTGTTCTTGATCGACGGACCGAGATCCTCCGGCCAGAGCCCGCAGGGTCCCGCGGTTGCCGTCATCCGCGGATAGCTCAGCCGGATCGCGGCAAGCTGATGCGGATCTCGCGGCTTGTAGTTTCGCACGGTGACGCCACGCGGCGGCACGCCGGCGGCAGCAAGCAGAGATTCGATCTCGCGCATGGAATCCGCCGCCGCCCGCGCGTTCGGCGTATCGACCGGCACGTCGGCGCTGATCGCGCCGGTGCCTTCATGCATCCAGGTCTGCGCCAGTCCCATGACATCGGCGCGCTGCTCTGCGGTCAGTCCGCCGCGGCCATGGCCGATGAAGACCACGATCGATTGATTAGCCTCCTGGACTGTGATGGGATGACGCTGCCGATAGTCCTCGGGAATGCTTGCGGTCGTGATGGCGTCATTGGTGTGATTGCAGGCGCCGAGCACCATCGCCAAGCCCGCGAGCACGATCGCCGTGCGCAGCTTCTGATGGCGAGCCTGGGAAAAACTATCTATCATTGGTGCAATTCCTCGTCCCAAGCTCAGTCCGTGATGAAACCGTAGGTGCCGCGGTAGGAGCGTCCGGCCTCAGAGCGGCCGGGCACGCCGTAGATGCGGTTGATGTTGCCGAGCAGATCGGCCTGCGGGTCGGACACCGCGGCGAACCCGTCATCCGGCCGCGACAGATCCTTCTGGGCAACCGCGCGAACGACCATGGGCGTGACGATCACCATCAGCTCGGTCTGTCTGTTCTGAAAATCGCGACTGCGGAACAGCGAGCCGAGGACCGGCAGCTGCATCAGGCCCGGAAGGCCGTTGATCGCCTGCTTGGTCTGGTTCTGGATCAGCCCGGCCATCGCAATCGCGCCGCCGGAAGGAATTTCAAGGGAGGTTTCCGCTCGGCGGGTCTTGATCGACGGAATCGTCGTGCCGCTGAGGTTGACCGAATTTTCGTTGGAGATTTCGGAGACCTCAGTCATGACATGCAGGCTGATGCGCCCTTCCGTGAGCACCACCGGCGTGAAGTTGAGTGAGATGCCGAATTTCTTGTACGAGACCGTGAGCTGACACTGCTGCTGAGAACCGACGGTCGCCGGCTGGCAGGTATAGCCCGCCGGAATCGGAAATTCGCCGCCGACGATGAAACTGGCAGACTCGCCGGAGATCGCGGTGAGGTTCGGCTCCGCCAGGGTGCGCACCACGCCGGCGCTTTCCATGGCGCGCAGGGTGGCTTGGACCGACGGGGTGGAGCCTAACGAGGCGGCCACCGAGTTGTTGGCCACCAAAGGCGTATTGTTGGCGGTGAACGGGTTGGCATTGGTGAAGGTCACGGCGGAGGTGCCGTAATTGAGCGTGGCGTTGAGATCGACACCCAACTGCTTGATGATCGAGCGCTGGACTTCCGCGACCGTGACCTTCAGCATCACCTGGTCGCGGCCGCGCACTGCGATGTTGTTGACGACTTTGTCGGCGCCGCCGGCGACTCGGGCGGCGAGGTCGCCCGCCTGCTGGGCCTCGACCTGGCTCGACGCTGATCCGGAGAGAACCACGCCGTCGCCAAGGCCGTCGATCTGGATATCGGCATTCGGCAGCAGCTGCTTCAATGTCGCGCGGGCGCCGTTGAGGTCGCGCTTCACGGCAATATCATAGGCGGCGATCTGCTGGCCCTGCGCATCGAAGAAGACGATATTGGTCTGGCCGACGGTGGCGCCGATGATGTAGGCGCGCTGCGCGGAGCGGATCACCGTGTTGGCGATCTTAGGATCGGCGACCAGTACGTCCTTGATGTCGCGCGGCAAGTCGATGACGATGGACTTGCCGACGCCGAGCGACAGGAAACGGGCATTCATCTGGCCGTCGGCGGCCTGCGACGGCACGGTGCGATAGTCGGCGGCAATCGCCGGCGCGAGCGCCGGATTGAGCGTGAACGCCGCGGCGGCCGAAAACGACAGCGCACGGACCAACCAGGTCCGCCTCGTCCGCTGATTTTGGCTGCTTTTCATAACGGTCGTCCTCACTTCTGCGTCGTCATCGTGCTGGGAACGCCGTAGCGGACCACAGCAATACTAGTGCCGCGCCCGCGGCCGGTTTCAGGGAGCTTGTTCTCGGCGACGTTCACATCCGCGATTGAGCGCAGCGCCAGCGATAGCGAGCCGGCCTGGCGCGCCGCGGTTAGCGTCGCTGTCTGTTCAGGTCGCAGTTCCAGGGTCACCGTCTTGCCGACCGCGGTGGTCTGGCCGTCCTTTTCTTTGGGCGCCTGATCGATCGCGAGCACGCGGATATTCGCCAAGATGAGCTCGGAGGTCGAGATATCGGGTTGTTCGTGATCTGGATTCTTCTGGCGACGCGTCAGCAGCACGTCGACGCGGTCATTGGGCAGGATGAAGCCGCCGGCGCCGGTCTCCGGCGAAATCTCGGTGGAAACGGCACGCATGCCCGACGGCAGAATCGCGGCCATGAAGCCGGAGCCATCGGCCTTCACCAGCTTCTGCTCGCGGATCGGCTCGCCGGCAATGAAGGGAGCGCGCGCGATCGAGCCGAGCAGCTGGTTGGTCGCGTCCGGCCGATCGTTGCGACGGATGAAACTGTTGCTCGCGGTCGCCGCCGGCCAGTTCTGCCACTGCAGATCCTCAGGCTTGACCGATTGACCGAGGCCGATGTCGGACTTGGCAACGAGAACGTCGACCGTCGGCAATTGAACGACCGGTGCTGCCGGAGCTGCCTTCTCGTCTGATCCGCTCGCGAGATAGGCGGCAATGCCGCCGGCGCCCACGGCGATGGCCAGGACCACAATGCGTGCGGTATTCATACGCTTCACTTTCCACATTACGCCGCGACCGCTTGCGTCGCCGTGATGGGAGTTGAGCAGTTATTCGTCAAAGCATGGTTAATGAGGCGTATCGAAATCGCCTTAACACCGCGTTGATACGGGCCGGGCGCGCGTCACGTGCCGAAGCCGCGACCCGTCGGGCGCACGCGAAGACGCGGATGGACGAACGAAGAAGGTCAATGCGCGATGAAGCGCGTCAGGTCGACGGCTTTCACCCAGTCGGTCTCCGGGTAAATCATCAAGGCACCGATCGCGAGCGCGATGCCGTAGGGAATTCCGCTGTCCTTCGCATGCAGCCGCGCCAACCAATGCTGTCCCAACAGGGGATAGGGCAGCGGCCATTGGCGGAACTGCAACAGCAGCAGCGTCAGGGCTCCCCCGAACAGCGAGGCATAGAGCAGGTAGTTCATCAGATGCGGGAAACCGAACCACAGCGCGGCCGCGGCGGCAACCTTGGCGTCACCGCCACCGATCCAGCCGAATGCGAAGCAACCGAACGCCACCACCAGCAGCGCGCCGCCGGCAGCAAGATGCGAAAGCATCTCCTGCATGCCCATGCCGCCGAGCACCGCAAGCAACAGGAAGCCGGCGACCAGCGCGAGCGACACCCGGTTCGAGATGGTCATGGTGAAGAGATCGCTGGCGGCAGCGAACGCCATCAAAGCGGGGAACAGCAGAAGGCGTGCGAGATCGAGGATCATGGGTACTTCGCATCATCAGGCCGGCGCGAGATGCGTCCGCGGCCGAAAGTCTAGCGGCAAGAGATAAATGATCCGAAAACGGCGCCGGCGGGCTCGCGCCGGGCAGGCTCGCTTACCAGACGCCGGCGATCCGGATCGCGAGCGAGACGATGGACAGGCCGAGCGCGAGGCATACCAGCCGCGTGGGCGCATCGAGCAGGGCGGCGGCTTGCTTAATGGCGGCGTCGGACGCAATGGGCTTACGCATTCGGGAACTCACCAGCGGCAGATCGAGAGCAACAGGTTGAAACAATAAAGGCCCCGGGTTGCCGGGGCCTTTAGGTTCGGTCGCAGCGCTCGCTTACTTCAGCGAGGCGTTGATCGAGTTGAACTTGCCGTTCAGGGTGGTGCCGAGGCCGTTCACTGCCGCGATGATCGCGAGCGAGATGCCGGCGGCGATCAGGCCGTATTCGATGGCGGTCGCACCGGACTCATCCTTCATGAAACGAGCGAGAAGATTCTTCATAGGGTAACTCCATGTACACGTGGCTGGTCGAACTCAGTCTGGTCGTTGCGGCGTTCTCAGCACCGTGACCATGGGGCCACCCTAGGGGCCGACAATTTCGGCGTAGTTAATTCGGTCGCGTAAACTCGTCTCCAAGCGGCTGTCGTTACTGAGAGTAAATTTCCGATGAATGCTAAAGCGATATTTCGAATGAAACGCCGCGCTGCGTCTTCCCGAAGCCGTGTCCCATAAGCGTTCCAGGTCGCGCGCGCTTCCGTGAACGGCTGGTTCACGGCTCCTTAAGCCTGGAGGAGTAGGCCTCGGGCAGGCTCCTGTGATGAGGCTCACCATGTCCAGTCTACCTATGGAAGTCGCTGTCATGTTCGGCGTGACCATAGAAAAGGTAATACCGATCACGATCGTGCTGGCCGTCACGTTTTCCGTGCTCTGCTATTTCTGGGCCTGTAACCCGGGCAAGCCATGGTGGCAGAAGCGCGAGCTCGTCACCGACATCGTCTACTGGTTCTTCGTGCCGCTGTTCGGCCGCGTCTTTCGGATATGGCTTTTGGTGCTGGGAGCCGGCGTCGTATTCGGGATTCGCGATGCGGACGGACTGATCGCCTTCTATGACAATGGCCATGGGCCGCTGGCACAGCTGCCGCTGTGGCTGCAGGCAGCCTTGTTCCTCGTAATTTCCGACTTCATGCTGTACTGGTCGCACCGGGTCTTCCATGACGGCGGCTTCTGGAAATATCACGCAGTTCATCATTCTTCCGAGGAGATCGAGTGGATCTCTGCCGCGCGCTTCCATCCCGTCAACCTGCTGCTCGGCACCATCGCCGTCGACGTCATCCTGCTGATGGCCGGCATCTCGCCCAACGCGATGGTGCTGGTTAGTCCCTTCAACACCTTCCATTCCGCGTTCGTGCACGCCAATCTGAACTGGACGCTCGGACCGTTTAAATATGTGCTGGCCTCACCGGTCTTCCACCGCTGGCATCACACGGCCGTGGATGACGGCGGCAACACCAATTTCGCCGGCACCTTTCCGATCTGGGATGTGCTGTTCGGCACGTTCCGGATGCCCGAAGGGCGGCTTCCGGACAACTTCGGCAAGGACGAGACGGAGATGCCGCGCGAGTTCGTCGGCCAGGTCGCGTTTCCGTTCCGCCGCTGAGCGCGGTGGGTATCGCAGAAATGCGCCGCCGTTTGCGGATCGTTCACCAATTGAGAGCAGATTTGGCGCGTCGGGCGCCGTCACCGCTGCGTATCGCTTGAGACGGCTTGTAGATGTCCCGGAGTGCTAGAATGGCGTTGAGTTTCCTTCGGCCGCGTTTGCGCGGTGCTTCCTCGTTCGGATTTCGTGCGCTCGCGCTTGCCGCGCTGCTGTGGCCGGCGACCGCGTTTGCCGATCCGGTCGCTGCGGTCGAGGTCAATGTCGATCAGGCCAAGCTCGTCAAGCTGCCGGATCGTGTGGCGACCATCGTGGTCGGCAACCCGATGATTGCCGACGTGACGCTGCAGAATGGCGGCATTCTGGTGGTGACCGGCAAGGGTTATGGCGCGACCAACTTCATCGCGATGGACCGTTCCGGCCAGATCCTGATGGACCAGCAGATCCAGGTCTCGGGACCGACCGATCAGCTCGTGACCGTCTACCGTGGCGTCGACCGCGAAACCTATAGCTGCATGCCGGTCTGCCAGAAGCGCGTGACGCTCGGCGACGCCGACGGCTACTTCAAGCAGGTGATGGATCAGGCGGGGTCGCTGTCGGGCCAGGTC
>NZ_JBARGP010000769.1:0-9243 GCF_049798375.1 Bradyrhizobium sp. | reverse complement strand
GGCATCAGCCGCGGCGTCGCATTGCGCGGCGTGGTCTCGGTCGGGCCGATGCGCAAGGCCAGCGGACGCCGCGACAGCGCCGGGCCGAGTGCCATGAACTGGCCGCGTTCCAGGTCGCGAAACGCCTCGGCCTGGCGCCGCTCCATGCCCAGGAGGTCGGCAGCACGCGCCATGTCGATGTCGAGGAAGGTGCGGCCCATCAGGAAATTGGAGGCCTCGGCCGCGACGTTCTTGGCGAGCTTGGCCAACCGTTGGGTCGCGATCACACCAGCGAGGCCGCGCTTGCGGCCGCGGCACATCAAATTGGTCATGGCGCCGAGCGACAGCTTACGCGCTTCGTCCGACACCTCGCCGGCAACCGCCGGCGCGAACAACTGCGCTTCGTCGACCACCACCAGCATCGGGTACCAATGATCCCTGCCGATCTCGAACAGCCCGTTCAGGTAGGCAGCCGCGCGCCGCATCTGATTCTCGGCGTCCAGCCCTTCGAGATTGAGCACGGCCGAGACGCGATGGATGCGCGCCCGCTCGCCCGCGACCTGCAGACCGCGCTCGGTGTGGTCCTCGGCATTGATGACGAGATGGCCGAATCGCTCCGCCAAGGTGACGAAGTCGCCCTCAGGATCGATGATGGCCTGCTGCACCCAGGGCGCGCTCTGCTCCAAGAGCCGTCGCAGCAGATGCGATTTGCCGGAACCCGAATTGCCTTGCACCAGGAGGCGCGTTGCCAGCAGTTCCTCGAGGTCGAGGGCCGCAGGTGAGCCCGCGGTCGTCTGCCCCATCTCGATCGCAACGGTCATGTCTGGCTCGAACGCTCCTTCGCGGACAGCGGCTTTATCAATCCGCGCGCGGCGCGTCGAGCGTGCGTCGCCGGTTGTCCCGTGTTCCACAACGCGGCGCACACGCCATGGGAATCGGCATGCGATTTCGCGGCAACTTTTCCGCGGTCGCGCCGTTCGTGGTCATGGCCGACAGCCGCGGCCTCGTGTCTGCCTTCACGATGCGATGGCCGGCGCGACCTTCGACTGCAGAGGGATGAAAAACTCGCATGCCGGATTCGTCGCCATCCCCAGCCATTCGGACCGACATTCCGTTCCGGCTCGACCGCCTGCCGTGGAGCCGCTTCCACCTTCTGGTGGTGATCGGACTCGGCATCACCTGGATCCTGGACGGATTGGAGGTGACCATCGTCGGCTCGCTTGGGCCTGCGCTGCAGAGCGCCGATACGCTGCGTCTGACCAGCGCCAACCTCGGCGCCGTCGCATCCTTCTACGTCGTCGGCGCGGTCACCGGGGCGCTGGGATTTGGCTGGATCACCGACCGGCACGGACGGCGGCTCGTCTTCTACGTGACGCTCATCATTTATCTCGCCGGTGTGCTCTTGAGTGCATTTGCGTGGAACTTCTGGAGCTTCGCGTTCTTCCGGCTGATCACGGGCCTTGGCATCGGCGGCGAATACGCCGCCGTCAATTCCGCCATTGACGAGTTGATCCCTGCGAAATATCGCGGCCGGATCGATTTGATCGTGAACGGCAGCTTCTGGCTCGGCGCGGCCGCGGGCGCGCTGGTAGTGCCGTTCCTGCTCGACCCCAATCTGTTCTCCCCGAACATCGGCTGGCGTCTCGGCTTCGGCGTCGGCGGCATGCTTGGCTTGTCGATCCTGTTGCTGCGGCGCTTCGTGCCGGAAAGTCCGCGCTGGCTGGTGACGCATATGAAGGAGAAGGAGGCCGAGGACACGGTGCGGGGGATCGAGGCTGACGTCGAGAAGGCGACAGGTGAGAAGTTGCCGCCACCGGAAGGCTCGCTCGAGGTCCATCCGCGCAAGGTGTTCGGTCTGGAGCTGATCTTTTCGTCGATGCTCGGCAAATATCGACAGCGCAGCATTCTCGCCTTGGCGCTGATGATCGCGCAGTCATTTCTCTACAATTCGGTGTTCTTCACCTTTGGGTTGATCCTGTCCCACTTCTATCATGTGCCGGAGCAGCGCGTCGGATTCTACGTGCTGCCGCTGGCGATCGGCAATTTCTGCGGGCCGTTGCTACTCGGCTCCTTCTTCGACACCATCGGCCGCCGCAAGATGATCGCCGGCACATTCGCTGTCAGCGGCCTGTTGCTGCTTTTGACCGCCTACCTGTTCGCCGCGGGGCTGCTGACGCAGATCACCCAAACTGCTGCGTGGTGCGTGATCTTCTTCTTCGCTTCGGCCGCGGCCAGTTCGGCCTATCTCACCGCGAGCGAGATCTTTCCGCTGGAGACGCGCGCGCTGGCGATCGCGTGCTTCTACGCGATCGGCACCGCGGTCGGCGGCAGCGTATCGCCGCTGCTGTTCGGCTGGCTGATCGAGTCGGGATCGAGCTGGAAGGTGAGCGGTGGCTACGTGGTAGCCGCAGCGCTCTTGCTTCTCGCCGCCGTCGCCGAATGGAAGCTCGGCATCGATGCCGAAGGCAAGTCGCTCGAGAGCATCGCCGATCCGCTGTCGAGCTGATCATCGGCATCCCAGATCTCGCTTCGCTCATCCGGCTACAGCTGCGACGGTAAAACTCGCACGAAACGCATGCGCCGAAACACGAAGTTTGGCAACGTTTTCAAAGAGACTGATACAGTTCAGCCTTTTCTGTCAAAATTTTTGCTTTCGCTTTTTCAGAAGATATGATATGTGTCTGCATCCCGCCTCATCGAAGAGGGGCGTACGCGTCGTCACGATACGTAGAGGCGGGGAGCGGTGGCCGTGATTGCTGCGCCAGACGAGCGCGAGCGCCCGGACGCGAAATCGTGTGGTCCTGGCCTCCCGGTGCTGAGGCCAAGTCTGCGGTGCGACGAGCTCGCAGGCGACGGGGGCAACAAAGCCGGTTCCCGAGGAGATCACGTATAAGCGTTCAAACCATCGCGCAGGGAATGCCGGATGATCTGGCTGATCCTGTGGTGACTGCCGCCAGCTTTCTTTGTTGCTGGCGGGCCATGGGTGAGGCCTTCACCCGGCATTCCCTGCGCCCTCTCGTTTTCGGAGGGTGTTCAGATGCAAAACTCGGACGCCGAATGCGCCGCGAGATCGGTGTCGTGTGTGCAGACGACGTGTGCATATATCTGCTCTTTGGTCTCTCACATCGAGAAGATCGCATATGCAAGCACGTTGTTGCACCCTTAAGGAAGGCGCCGCCTTGGAGGGCAGCGCCAGGCCGGGGCGGCTCTCGTTACTACTACATCGAGGCGGGCGGCACGTCGCAACCGTTGAGGTCGGACAATCCGCCTTCATTGTCGAAGGTGTGGCCGCTGGCCGGCGGCGCGCTGCTGAGCGGTGTCAGCGTGACCACCTTGCAGGTCAGCCCGGTCACGTTGCGCAGGCGCATGAAGATTCCCTTCGCATTGGACGAGGTGATGCTGATTCGATTGAGCACAATCTTCATTACGGGCGATTCCGGCAGGCCGATGATGAGCCCGCCCGTGGGGACGACATTACGCACGGTCTTGGGATTGGTCGCGGTGAGATCGGAGATCATGATGTCATGCACATGCGGCACCGTCGCGGGAATGTGCGGCTGGGTGATGTCGCCCTGCGATGCGCTCGGAATGCTCGGGTAGTATTCGCTGATCGAGATCGGCGTCGTGACGTCGGTCATGGTCAGCCGCTCGATCCTCATGTCGGAGATGTCATTGCCGCGGTCGCGCCCGGTCTTGATGCGGAAGCCGTTGTCGGTGCCCAGGAAGGTGATGTCATGGGCGTGAATATGGCTGACGCCATTGACGGTCTCGCTACCGACCGACATCCCATGGCCGCGCTTGAAGGTCGAATCCGCAATATGAACGTGGGTCAACGGCAGCTTGGGCAGATTATAGGGCGGCTTGTAGTAGGCGAAGGTCGGCACGCCCGGATTGGCGGGATCGATGCCGGGCAGGCCGGACTTCATCGCGACATCGTCGTCGCCGGTGTCGATGTTAAGGTGGGCGAGCCGGACGTCGGTCGAGCCGACCAGGTCGACGCCGTCGGTATTGGGCGCGCCGGTCGCATCATTGGCGTTGTTATAGACGCGCAGGCCATCGACACTCACGTCGACGTCGTAGCGCAGGCCGAGGTCCCACATCGGCGAGTTGGTCAGGAGCACGCCTTCGATGCGGATTTGCCGGGAGCTGTAGAATTCGACCAGCCAGGGGCGCGGCAGGCCGTTCGAGGTCGGTATGTCCGGAAAGCCTGGATAGGATGTCAGCGTTTTGGCGTTGGCCGCAAGCTGCCACCAGCTGATTGCGCCTGGATTGTCGCTGGTCGCGGCCGCTGCCGGATCGGCGCCGCTGCCGTCGATGGTGCCGTCGCCGATGATGCCCGAGTCGACGACATCTTTGGCCGATATCATCGCCTCGGGCTTGCCCGGCAGGGTCGGGCCGGTGCCGCTGACGGCAGGATTGTTGGCGAAGCGGAAGGGATAGCCGATGAACGCCGGCTGGTAGCGGCTGTGGTCGGTGGTGTTCTTCAGCACGGTCGGCGCATCGATGCGCAGATAGACCCGGCTCTTCAGCTCGATCGGCCCGGTGACATAGGTGCCGCCGCCGGTGATCCGGACGATGCCGCCGCCGGAGCGGGCACAGCGATCGATCGCGGTCTGGATCGCGGTGGTGTTGTCGGTCTTGCCGTCAGCGACCGCGCCATAGCTGCGCGGATCGCAATGCCGGGAATGATCGTCGCCGCGGCCTCCAAAGTCGTTCGGGTCGTTGGCGCGTGCGGCACCGACCGCGGTCAGAGATGCGACACATCCGAACACCAGGACCCATTGCAGACGCTGCTTGCCCATCAGTTTCTCCCATCGTGAATTATTACTTATGGTTGTAGCAAAGCTAACGGAATTGAATGCTGCGGTAAATCGGGCCTGCGGGTCTGCCAACGATGTTGTTTTGGCATCGAAGCAGTGTCATCTCAGCATCGATCCTGCTCCCGCAGCGCGTCATGTGCTTGGAGGTCCGTCATGTCCGAAACGTTTGCCCGATCTTCTGTCCCTGATCTCGTTCGCGAGGCGGCCGGCATCCTGACCACGCTCGGCGTCGCGCCGGAACGCCTTGCGGGCGGCACGCGCGCGGCGCGCACGCCGATCACGGGCGAGGTGCTGGCGCATCTGCATGACAGCACCTCGGACGCGGCGAAAGCCCACATCGACAAGGCGCATACGGCGTTTCTTGCATGGCGCCTGGTTCCGGCGCCGAAGCGCGGCGAACTGGTGCGGCTGCTCGGCGAGGAGCTGCGCGCCAACAAGGCCGCGCTCGGCCGGCTGGTCTCGATCGAAGCCGGCAAGATCACCTCCGAGGGGCTCGGCGAGGTGCAGGAGATGATCGACATCTGCGACTTCGCGGTCGGCCTGTCGCGCCAGCTTTATGGCCTGACCATCGCGACCGAGCGCGCGGAACACCGGATGATGGAGACCTGGCATCCCCTCGGCGTCACCGGCATCATTTCGGCATTCAACTTTCCGGTCGCGGTGTGGGCCTGGAATGCGGCGCTGGCGCTGGTCTGCGGCAACAGCATTGTATGGAAGCCGTCGGAGAAGACGTCGCTGACCGCGCTTGCCACCAATGCGCTATTGATGCGCGCGATCGAACGCTACCGCCGTGACGGCGGCGCGGCGCCCGATGGATTATCGGCGGTGCTGATCGGCGGCCGCGAGGTCGGCGAGGTGCTGGTCGGTCATCCGCGTGTGCCGCTGGTCTCGGCCACCGGCTCGACTGCGATGGGCCGCATCGTGGGCACGCGGCTCGCCGGCCGCTTTGCCCGTGCCATTCTCGAGCTCGGCGGCAACAATGCCGCGATCGTGACGCTGTCGGCCGATCTCGATGTCACGCTGCGCGCGGTCGCATTCGCCGCGATGGGCACCGCAGGCCAGCGCTGCACGACCTTGCGCCGCCTGTTCGTCCATCAGGAGGTCTATGCGCGCTTCGTGCCGCGGCTGCAGCAGGCCTATCGGTCGGTCGCGATCGGCAATCCGCTGGAGAACGGCACGCTGATCGGTCCACTGATCGATGGCCAGGCCTATCAGGCGATGCAGACGGCGCTTGCGACGGTGCGGGAGCAGGGCGCCAAGGTCTCGGGTGGCGAGCGCGTCATGGTCGGCGATCGTCACGAGGCCTATTACGTGCGGCCGGCGCTGGTGGAGATCGCGGCGCAGAGCGATGTGGTCGCGCAGGAGACTTTTGCGCCAATTCTCTACGTCATGCCCTATCGCGATTTCGATGCGGCGGTCGAAGCGCACAACGCGGTGCCGCAGGGCCTGTCGTCGTCGATCTTCACCAATGATCTGCGCGAGGCCGAGCTGTTCCTCTCAGTGCGCGGCTCGGATTGCGGCATTGCCAACGTCAATATCGGCCCCTCGGGCGCCGAGATCGGCGGTGCGTTCGGTGGCGAAAAGGAGACCGGTGGCGGCCGCGAATCCGGCTCGGATGCGTGGAAGGCCTATATGCGCCGCGCCACCAACACCGTGAACCATGGCCGCACTCTGCCGCTGGCGCAGGGCGTCACCTTCGACATCGGGGGAGGAGATTGACGAAACCCGGGCTCATCTGCCGGGCGCGCGCGGCGCGTCCGGATCGATCGCGGCGCGGAACGCAGGATCGGCCTGCAATTCGGCCATGGTCTTGTCCATGCCGCGGTCGGAAAGATGGACAGAGTCGATGAAATTGGCCGGGTCGTCGTCGACGGGCGAACGCGCCAGGTCGAACAGCGGGATGCCCAGGCCCGCGAGCCAGGCGCGGGTCGCCGCGCTCTCGAATTCACGCCAGGCGCCGGCGCGGGGACCGTAGGAGGTGTTGTGATCCAGAAAGTCGATGCCGGCGCGGAGCAGCGGCAATTGCACGCCGACGAGCTTGATGCCGCGCTGGCGCGCCAGCACGGCCAGCCGCTCGATCGGCGCCATCAGGCTCGGCGACATCTCGTAGTCCGGTGGGACGGTGCCGATGAAGTGTTCGGCATTGAGGAAGTGTCCGTGAGCGTAGGCAATGTGCGCTTGCGAATTCTCATACGACCCGTCGCTCCGGAACCCTTCCTCGTTACGGATGCTTTCGGGACCGACAAACCGCGTCGGCGCGGCGCGATAGGCGTCGAACGGGGCAGGATTTTTCAGGGCGGCGCGGAGATAGCTTCCGAGACTCTCCATGGCGTAACGGAAGGGCCGGTCATAAATCATCGTTCGCGGAGTCTCGAACCAATGCTGCCAATGATTGGCGAACAGGAAATAATCGAGCTCGAGGATCACGACGCGCGGATGGGTTGCGCGCGTCGTCCGCTCGAAGATGTCAAGCACCTGGTCCGCCGTCCAACCGGTATAGGACATGTTGTAGAAGCGACGGGGAGCGAACATGTCGGCCCGGAATCCGCCGGCGCGCGAAGAGCCGAAGCAGATGATCTCGGGCTGTCCATGCACGACCCGTGGCAGCTTGAAAGCGGCGTTGTAGCGCAGATCCACCGGCAGGATGACTGTCTCGGGCCGCTGCGCCTGGATGGCGGCCAGCTGCCGCGGCGTCGCCAGCGCATCAAAGGGACGCGCAAGCCAGACGATGAAGCCTGCGAGCGGCGTGCCGATCACGATGAAAAGCAGCGCGACGATGCCGATATAGCGGCGCAGCGTCGCGGCGCCGCGTCCATCGACTCGGTCGCGCGGCGCGTCGGCCGCGGCAATGTCTACCGCCAAATCGCTGCTCCAACCGTCGGGTGCCGAAGCCGGACTTACCCCAGATTATCAGACCGATTCAACTCCGAAGGGGGAGCGACATCAGAGTGTGATCTATCCGGAACTTGCGCCGTGGATTCGGCGTTGCGCACCTACAAGGAGATTCACCATGGCAGCGAAGAAGAAAGCATCAACTGCAAAGACCGCACGCGGACGCAAGCAGGACCGGGCGCGGGTCGCCAGCGGACAGGACTACGAGGTGCGCTACGAGGCGAAGAAGAGCGGGCGTTCTGCGAGCGCGGTCAAGAAGGCCGTGAAGAAGGTCGGCAACAGCCGCAAGAAGGTCGAACGCAAGCTCGGCAAGTAAACTCATCGCGCCCGCTTCGGCGGGCGCAGCGAGCTCTTGGCCCAGCCGATCGCCTTCGGCGAGTACAACGGATCAGGATCGTCGCAGGTCGGGCAATACAGCGTGGCCCGGCCGTCCTTTCGGCCGCGGACCACAAGCGGCTTGCCGCAGGTCGGGCAACGCCTCCGCTGCGGCGGTTCGGACTGTCTGGTCACGGCGAAATCTCTCCATCGGCCTCTGAAGCTAACGGAGCGCAAGCGCGCTGTGCAATCACTTATTTGAGTGACCGCGGCTCATATTGCGCGCGGCGCTCGGTGCACGCCCGCCATCCAGCCCGGAAATCGGGGATGGTGGCGCTCCGCGGCGCATACGCATGGGCCGAGGCTGGCGTGCAGCGCATCGCCGACCTTGCCTAGGGCGCGCTGCCATGAGCTTTGCCGACCCGATCGATCGCGTCGCGAATATTGGTCCACGCCGGCTTGTCGGGTGCGAACTGCTTGCGCAGGAAAGCGACGAGCTCGGCCAGCTGCTCGTCGCCGAGATGGTCCTTGAACGGCGGCATGTAGCCGAGATCGGAGCTGGCAGGCCTGGCAATGCCGTCCAGGATCAGGCGGATCAGGTTGTCAGGCGCAGCACCGTGCAGGTTGCTGTTCAATGCCAGCGACGGCCGGCTGCCGAACAGCGGCAGGCCGCCGACTTCGTGACATACGGCGCAGGCGCCGAGATAAAGCCGCGCGCCGGGCAACGCGGCGGAGGCGACCTTGGTCCGGGCTTCGAGAGTGGTCGCAATCTCTTCCAGCCTGGCCGTATCCGGCGGTGTGTCCTGGAAGGAGGCGAGATAGACCGCCATGGCGCGGATGTCGGCATCCGGCAGCTTGGCGAGGTCCTTCACGACAGGTGCCATCGGCCCCGCCGCGACCCCATGGAAGCGCGACCGGCCCGAGCGCAGATAGGTGAACAGCTCATTCTCGGTCCACGGGATCGGTGCCGCGGACTGCGACGTCAGCGCCGGCGCCTCCCAACCGTCGGCGACGCCGCCGGCGAGATAGGCCCGCTTCTGCTCGGCGCCGAGCGCATTGCGCGGCGAATGGCAGGCGCTGCAATGGCCAAGCCCTTCGACCAGATAGGCGCCACGATTCCATTGCGTGGACCTGAGAGGATCAGGTGTGAGCGTGGCACTGTCGTGGAACAGCGCATTCCAGCCTGCAACCAGCGGGCGGAGATTGAAAGGAAAGCGCAAATCATTCGCCGGCGCTT
>NZ_JBARGP010000768.1:0-3813 GCF_049798375.1 Bradyrhizobium sp. | reverse complement strand
AAATCAGGCAGTGAGACCATTGCCACGATTTCGCCGGTGTTGACGTTGGCGACGATGCCGGAGGCCGCCTTGGCGCGAAACTTGTCTTTTGCCTTGAGGAGTTCGTCCCGCAGCGCGTGCTCGACGCGCAGATCGAGCGACAATTCCACCGGCTGTTGCAGTCGGTCGGTGGCGAAACCCGCCCGATGCAGATCGGCCAGGCCCTGATTGTCCAGCCACTTCTCCATGCCGGCGATGCCCTGGTTGTCGATATTGACCAGGCCGATCACGTGCGCGACTTCGCTGCCGGTCGGATAGACCCGCTTGTTCTCGCGCAGGAAGCCGATGCCGGGAAGGCCGAGCTTATGGATCTCGAACTGCTGCTGCGGCGTGATCTCGCGCTTCAGCCAAACGAAGCCTTTCCGCGACGACAGGCGCTCGCGCACCTCGGCGGTGTCGAGATCGGGCAAAGTGGCGGTGAGCAGCTCGATGGCCTCGTCCTTGTCGATGAGGCGGCGCGGCTCCCCGAACAGGCTCGGCGTCTTGACGTCGGTGGCCAGCACTTCGCCATTGCGGTCGACAATGTCGGGGCGCGCGGTGGCGATCGCGTCCTGCGACGCCGCGCGATGCGCGTTCGGGCCATCGGCGCCGATCGCGAACATCACCAGACGACCGCCAATAATGGAGTAGATCGCGGCAAAGGCGATGATGGCGAGGCCGACGCGCGCACGCGCCTTGGCCGCGCGATCGACGTTGCGCCCATAAAGCAGCGTGCGGATCAGCCGCCGCCGCCAGGGCTCCTGCTTTGGCTTCTGCTGCTTCGCCCTATCAGGCTTGATCGGAGCATGACCGGTCATTGCGCGTCCTCCGGCTGCTGCGTGACGGACCCGGTCGGAACGTCGTCCTGGTTGGCGGCGTCGATCGCGTCAATCATGGAGCCGATCGGATCGGGATTGCCCGAGCGCGCGAAGTTCGGCGGCCGCTCCGGCAGGTTTTTCAGGTTGTCGTATTGGTTGGCATTCAAGGGCTTCAGCGGCAGATGCCGCTCGACCAGCCCCTGCAGCCGCAGCGGCGCGTCGAGCTTGGCCCATTCCGAGCGCAGCACGGCGATCGCCTCGCGCTGCTCGCGGATCTCGGCGTGAAGCTGCAGCACCTTCTCGACGCGCGTGGTCGATTCCATCTTGATCCGATAGACATAGGCGGCGGCGAAGATCAGCGCGCCGATCACCATGAGGTGGATGAGCCGCATGCGCTAGCCTCCCCTCATCACGTCATCGAGCCGCGGCCAGGATGGTTCGTGGCTTGCGGCACGCGCGGGCGCGGCCGTCCGTTCCGCGCAGCGCAGCTTGGCCGAGCGGGCGCGCGGATTGGCGGCGGTTTCCTCTTCACCCGGCACCACCGGTCGGCGCGTGAGCAGCGCAAAGCTCGGGGGCTGCTGCGCGACCTCCGGCAGATGACGCGAGCCGCCACCGCTCTTGCTGCGCTCGCTGAGGAAGGTCTTGACGATTCGGTCTTCCAGCGAATGGAACGACACCACTGCAAGCCATCCGCCGGGCTTCAGCACACGCTCGGTTGCCGCCAGCGCGCGTTCGAGCTCGTCGAGTTCCTCGTTGACCAGAATGCGCAACGCCTGGAACGTCCGCGTCGCCGGATGGATGTCACCGGGCTTGGAACGCACGACGCGCGCGACGATATCGGCGAGCGCCCGTGTCGTCGTGATCGGCTGTTCCTTGCGCGACGCGACGATGGCCCGCGCCACGCCGCGCGAATGCCGCTCCTCGCCGAAGATGTAGATCACGTTGGCGAGATCACGCTCGGTAGCGCAGGCAACCACATCGGCCGCAGTCGGACCATCGCCGCCCATCCGCATGTCGAGCGGACCGTCGAACCGGAACGAGAAGCCGCGACCGGCCTGGTCGAGCTGCATCGAGGACACGCCGACGTCCATCACGACGCCGTCGACCGTATCGAGGCCCTGCGCGGCGCAGATGTCGGCGAGATGTGAGAAGCGATCCTCGACCAGCGTGAGCCGCCCGTCCGCTTGCGCGACCAGATCTTGGCCGCCGACAATCGCGGTGGCATCGCGATCGATGCCGATCACCCGGGTTCCTGCTGTTGCAAGAATCAGCCGGCTATAGCCGCCTGCGCCGAAGGTGGCATCGACATAGATGCCGCCTGCGCGCGGCGCGAGCGCGGCCACCGCTTCCGGCCCGAGCACGGAAATGTGACGCTGGTCAGCCGCGCTCATGCGCCGGCTCCGCGCGCGAGCCGGCGTGGCAGACAGATCATGTGCGGCAGCGAGCCCATCGCGCCAAGCATCCTCGCGCCTAAAACCTTTATCGCCTCGCGCCGCAACGCAGGACCATCTGCCCGCGCGACCGGCTCGAGCGCCCCGCGATGCCGCCGGAGTTCCACGGGCGATGCGCTGATCCAGCGGATTTCGGCCGTGAAGGGGGGTGAATTGCCCGAAATCCAATGTCCCCCACACTTCAAAACCCTTTTCCCGCGTGCAGGCCCTTCGAATTGCGGCGGCCTGCCAAAGCAGAAGCCAGGCTCGGCCATTCATGAGTTAGTAACGACGTTTAGCGTTAAGAAACCGTTGATGATCCGAGGCAGAATCTTGGCGTTCGCCGTTCCCCCGCACGACAACGCTCTCGCGGCGGCATGCAGCGCGGAGCATACACCGGATCAAAAATGCGGTCCTATCGCATGTAATTTCCATTGCGGTCGGGAGGTGCAAAGGAGTAGTCGCAGCCATATTGGACATGGACCATTGCTTCGCTTTGCCTCGAGTTTTCATGCCACCTGATCAGCCCCCATCCGATAAATCGTCCTCCAAGCATCCGCGCGGACAGCGGGCGCCGAACGGCGCTGACGCGACGGAGGCTTTCACACCGGATTCGTCCGTGGTGTCGGAGGTGATCCCGTCGGCGAATTTCGGCGATCGGAACAATGGCCGCGCGCCCGACATGATCGTGCTGCATTACACCGGCATGCCGGATGCGGAGGAGGCGATCGCCAAGCTTTGCACCGCGGGCACCGAGGTCTCCGCCCATTACATCGTGCTGGAGGATGGCGGCATTATCCAAAGCGTGCCAGAGGCCAAGCGGGCCTGGCATGCCGGCGTGTCGTCCTGGGCCGGCGAGAACGACGTCAATTCATGTTCGATCGGGATCGAGATCATCAATTGCGGGCACGACTGGGGCTATCCGGATTTCCCCTCCCGCCAGATCGCGGCGGTGATCGCACTCTGTCGCGGCATCACGCTCCGGCGCACCATCCCGCCGCATCGCGTGCTCGGCCATTCCGACGTTGCACCGGCGCGCAAGAAGGATCCAGGTGAGAAATTCCCCTGGCACTCGCTGGCCAATTCCGGGGTCGGCCACTGGGTGCAGCCGGCGCCGATCACGCGGGGCGAATCGCTCAAGCTCGGCAGCATCGGAGATACGGTCCGCGATTTGCAGAAGGCGTTGGCGAAATATGGTTATGGCATCCCGGTGAGCGGCAAGTTCGATGGCACCACCATGGAGGTGGTCACGGCGTTCCAGCGTCATTTCCGTCCCGAGCGCATCGACGGCATCGCCGATCATTCCACCTTGCTGACCTTGGGCGCGCTGCTGACGACGCTGCCGACCTAGACTCACGGACAGCCACTCAGCCGTTCGTGCTCAGCTCCGCCAGCCTGCGCGCATAGAGCCGCCGCAACGGCTCGAGCCTGGTCGCAGCCGAAGCCGCCCGATAGGCATCCCGCGCGGCCTGATGCCGGCCGAGCCGCCGCAGCAGATCGGCGCGCACCGCGGGCACCGAGGTCTCCGCCCATTACATCGTGCTGGA
>NZ_JBARGP010000767.1:0-3673 GCF_049798375.1 Bradyrhizobium sp. | reverse complement strand
CGCTGTGGCTGCTGGACGAGCCGACCACAGCGCTCGATGTCGCGGGGCAAGCGATATTTGCAGAGCTGATGCGCGATCACCTCAGATCCGGCGGGCTGATCGCCGCCGCCACCCACGGCCCGCTCGGCATCGAATCGCGCGAGCTGCGAATCGGGGGCGTCGGGTGATGGCTTTTTACTTTTTCCTAACCACGAACCCCGATCTCTCCGTTCCCTCCCCCCTTGTGGGGACGGGTCAGGGAGGGGGGTGCCCCACGGCACGCCCTATCGGCTCGATCAAGATCTCGTTCACCCCAACTGCATTCGCGCCCGGAGTACCCCCCTCCCCAGCCCTCCCCCACAAGGGGGGAGGGAGCCGACTGAGCCTGCCTCAACAGCGCCGCCTCCTGGCTGGCGACTTTGAAGCCGGCGCCAAACCCCGTTCCGAGGCGCCCTTCCCATGACTGCGCTAGGGGCCCTGATCCGCCGCGACATCAGACTAGCGCTGCGCGTCGGCGGCGGCGCGCTGATCGGCGTGCTGTTCTTCCTCACTGTCGTGGTGCTGATGCCGTTCGCGCTTGGGCCCGATTTGCCACTGCTGACCCGGCTCGGCCCCGCGATCCTCTGGCTCGGCGCGCTCCTTGCGAGTCTCCTCACGCTCGACCGCCTCTTCACCGCCGACCATGACGACGGCTCACTCGATCTGATCGTGATGAGCCGCACACCGCTCGAGCTCGCCTGCGCCGCCAAGGCCCTGGCGCATTGGCTCGCCGCCGGGCTGCCGCTGGTGGTCGCGACGCCCGTGCTCGGCCTGCTGCTCAACCTCGATGCCACGGCGACCGGCGCGGTGGCGCTGACCCTGCTCGCCGGCACCCCGGCACTGACCTTCATCGGTATGATCGGCGCGGGTCTCGCCGTGACCCTGCATCGCGGCGGGCTGCTGCTCGCTGTGCTGGTGCTGCCACTGTCGATCCCCGTTCTGATCTTCGGCGTCGCCGCCTCGCAGGCGGCGATTTCCGGCCCGCTCTCGTTCGGGGGGCCGTTCTCGATCCTGTGCGCGCTGTCGCTGGTCAGCCTGGTGGTCGGCCCGTTCGCGGCCGCCGCCAGCCTGCGCCACGGGCTTGATTAATCTCGGTTTGAGGCCGATCAAAACTTCTAGAGCGGTTCTATGTTAATTGCCTCGAACCCATCCCACCTCTAACAAGGTGCCATGAGCTTCCTCGACCTCGCCAATCCCTCCCGGTTCCTGACCCTGGCGGCCCGGCTGTTGCCGTGGCTGGCGGCGATCACAATCGCGCTGCTGGCGGCCGGGCTCTACATGTCCGCGACGGCACCTGACGATTACCAGCAGGGCGCCACCGTCAAGATCATGTTCATCCATGTTCCGAACGCTTGGCTATCGATGTTCGTCTGGGGGATCATGAGCGTGGCCTCGCTCGGCACCCTGGTCTGGCGGCATCCGCTGGCCGATGTGGCGGCCAAGGCCGCCGCCCCGATCGGCGCTTCCTTCACTTTCCTCGCGCTGGTCACCGGCTCGCTCTGGGGCCGGCCGATGTGGGGAACCTATTGGGAGTGGGACGCCCGGCTCACCTCGGTGCTGATCCTGTTCCTGATGTATCTCGGCCTGATCGCGCTGTGGCGCGCGGTCGAGGACCCCTCACGCGCCGCGCGCGCCGCCGCGGTGCTCACCTTGGTCGGCGCCATCAACCTGCCGATCATCAAGTTTTCGGTCGACTGGTGGAACACGCTGCACCAGCCGGCCTCGGTGATGCGGATGGGCGGCTCGACACTCGACAACGCCTTCCTGATCCCGCTGCTGGTGATGGCGATCGCATTCTCGTTCCTGTTTGTGACCTTGCATGTCGCGGCGATGCGCAACGAAATCCTGCGCCGGCGCGTGCGCAGCCTGCAGATGCAGCAGGCGCGCGGCTACGCCAGCGACATCCCGGCCGGCACCGCGCCAAATGCTGCACAAAGCCAGATTGCCGGAGCCGCATGATGATCGATCTCGGCCCCTACGCCTCGTTCATTGCGACCTCCTATCTCGCCGCGCTGCTGGTGGTCGTGCTGTTGATCGGCTGGATCGCGCTCGATTATCGCGCCCAGAAAGCGCGGCTGCGCGCGCTCGAACAGAGCGGCATCAGCCGGCGCTCGGGCCGCTCCGCGACGGAGATCCGATGAGCCATATTTCAGAATCGGCCGAGGCGGCGCCGCGCCGACGCTCCTTGCTGATGCTGCTGCCGCTGGTCGTCTTCATGGGACTGGCGGTGCTGTTCTGGTACGGACTCGGCAGCGGCGATCCGTCGCGGATTCCCTCCGCGCTGATCGGCCATCCGGCGCCGCAGACGCCGCTGCCCCCGCTCGAGGGGCTCGCCAATAACGGAACGCCGGTGCCGGGGCTCGATCCTGTTGATTTCAAAGGCAAGGTCAGCGTCGTCAATGTCTGGGCGTCCTGGTGCGTGCCCTGCCACGACGAGGCCCGGCTCCTGGTCGATCTCGGCCGTGACAAGCGGTTCCAGATCGTCGGCATCAACTACAAGGATGGCGCCGACAATGCGCGGCGCTTCCTCGGCCGCTACGGCAACCCCTATGACGTCGTCGGCGTTGACGGCAACGGCCGCGCCGGGATCGAGTGGGGCGTCTATGGCGTGCCCGAGACCTTCATCGTCGGACGCAACGGCACCATCGTCTACAAGCTGGTCGGCCCGATCACACCCGAGAACATCAACACTGTGCTGCGCACCGAGATCGACAAGGCGCTGAAGGCGGGCTCGTAAGCGCCGCAATTGCGACGAAGCGAAGCAATCCAGAGTCAACGAGGAAGTCTGAATTGCTTCGTCGCTGACGCTCCTCGGAACGACGGCAGGGAGTTACCCCTTGCTCACGTCGCCGGCGTCCGCCTCGCTCTCTTCCAGCGATACCGGCTCGATGTGATAGCGCTTGATCATCGGCATCTGTGCGATGGCAAAGAGCGCGGTCAGCGAGGTCACACCGATCGCCTTGAAGCCGACCCAGAAATTCGTGCTCTGGGTCCGCCAGACGATCTCGTTCAGCACCGCCATGCCGGCAAAGAACAGCGCCCAGCGCAAGGTGAGCATGCGCCAGCCGGTCGGTGTCAAATTGAACATCTGATCAAACATGATCGCGATGAAGGAGCGGCCGAACAGCAGCCCGCCGCCGAGCACGCCGGCGAACAGCGCATAGATGATAGTGGGCTTGACCTTGATGAAGGTCTCGTCATGCAGCACCAGGGTCAGCGTACCGAACACCAGCACGACAACGCCGGTCACCAGCGCCATCAGCGGCACGTGCTTGGTCACGACATAGG
Source organism: Bradyrhizobium sp. (assembly GCF_049798375.1). Lineage (GTDB taxonomy): Bacteria > Pseudomonadota > Alphaproteobacteria > Rhizobiales > Xanthobacteraceae > Bradyrhizobium. The sequence continues at coordinate 367 of NZ_JBARGP010000767.1, read as the reverse complement.
ATGCAATCAGGGCCGCGACGATCGCGACCATGAAGGCGCCGGTCGCCGCAAACAGATGAAACTTGACGTTGACCGCGAAGAATACGAGCAGCGGACCGAGCTCGGTCGCAAGCTTGAACAGCGGATGCGGCTGGGTCTTGTCCATGTGGTGTCCTGTTCCGTCGTCACCGCCAGGCGGTGATCAGTCGTCTCAGATTCGGGTCGGCTAGCAAGGCACCTTGGATGCCTGCCGGCTCCCGTGCTGACAAGCGGAATCTAGCTTTCGATTCCCGCGATCGCCTTGGCGAAGTCTTTCGCCGCGAACGGAGAGAGATCATCCACGCCTTCGCCGACCCCGATGAAGTGCACCGGCAGCTTGAACTTCTCC
>NZ_JBARGP010000766.1:0-2344 GCF_049798375.1 Bradyrhizobium sp. | reverse complement strand
CCCTCATAGATTAGCTCGCTGCCGGTCGCAGCGATCGCGACCGCGCCGGGGATCTCGCCCGCTTCGGTCATCCCGGCCAATAGCCGGTCGATCTCCGTCTTGCTCTGCATAGGTTACCTCCCGTTTTTTTTGATAACGGTGCGATTGTCCTCCGGACCCTTGCAGCCGACAAGGCAGATTATTGACCGGCTGCCGCCGTCGCGCGCTGGTGATCACGCGTGTTTCAAGAGAAATGCGCGCCGCCGCGACTCCGCGCGCAGCTTTTAACCAAGACGGCATCAGAGCTAAGACGGTCCTCCCCAAGGTCGCGGCATGGGCGCTATGCTCGCCGCACGCGGCTTTGGTCTTGTCGTTTGAAACGATTTTTGCGTTAAGGCGTTCATCAATTCCGCCGTCAGGCCTTATGAATTTAAAGTGGCAGATGACCGCCCGAAGGGACAGCATGATTTCCACCTGGAGCGAATGGAAGCGTTACCCGCGGCCAGGGCGGGGTGACAATATCGAGGCGCCGATCACACCCGGCATCTACGAGGTTCGCATTGCGGCGTCGGGCGCGCTGCACTCGTTTGGCGCTGTCGATAATCTGGCGCAGGCGCTCGCTTTGCTGCCGGTCGGCCCCAAATCCTGGTTCGGGCGGCGCGATCCCGCGAGCCTGCCCGATCTCGAATATCGGACCTGTGCGACCTCGACCAAGGCCGATGCCAAGGCCGCGGCGGAGCGCATGATCGGCCGTCGCGAGACCTATCTTAGCGGCGCAGCCTGAGTTCGCAAAAGGTTCGCGGGCGTGAGCGGGCGGCGGACGAGGTCTGCGCGTTTACCCGGTGTGACCGTCGCATTTCCTGCCTATATTCGGCATGACTTCGAAAACATCTCGAGGAGACGCCGATGACCCCGACCGCTGCCGCACGTAGCTCACAATCCTCCGGCTCGAGCTTGCGCGAGCGCCTGAAGGACCCGTCGCTGCTGCGCGAGCAGTGCTATATCGACGGCGCCTGGGTCGGCACGCCGAGTTTTGCGGTCAACAATCCCGCGACGGGCCGGGAGCTGGCGAAGATCGCGCAGCTCGGCGCTGACGAGACCACGAAGGCGGTCGAGGCCGCCCAGCGCGCCTTCCCGGCCTGGGCCAAGCTGACTGCGAAGCAGCGCTCCAATATCCTGCGTAAATGGTTCGAGCTGATCATCGCCAACCGCGAGGATCTGGCGCTGATCTTGACCTCGGAGCAGGGCAAGCCGCTCAGCGAGGCGCTCGGCGAAATCGATATCGGCGCCGCCTATGTCGAGTTCTTTGCGGAAGAAGCACGCCGCGTCTATGGCGAGACCATTCCGACCCAGCGCGCCGATGCGCGCCTGCTCGCGATCAAGCAGCCGATCGGCGTCTGCGGCGCCATTACGCCATGGAATTTCCCGAACTCGATGATCACCCGCAAGGTCTCACCCGCGCTGGCCGCGGGCTGCACCGTGGTGCTGAAGCCCGCCAACGAGACCCCGCTCAGCGCGCTGGCGCTGGCCGTGCTGGCCGAGAAGGCGGGCGTGCCGAAGGGCGTGTTCAACATCGTCACCGGCGATGCGCCGCCGATCGGCAAGGTGCTGTGCGAGCATCCGGCAGTGCGCTTCATCGGCTTCACCGGCTCGACCAATGTCGGCAAGATCCTCTACCAGCAGGCCTCGGTCGGCGTGAAGAAGCTCGGCCTCGAGCTCGGCGGCAACGCACCGTTCATCGTGTTCGACGACGCCGATATCGATGCGGCGGTCGAAGGCGCGATGGTGTCGAAATATCGCAACATGGGCCAGACCTGCGTTTGCGCCAACCGCCTCTACGTCCAGAACAAGGTCTACGATGCCTTCGTCAAGAAGCTGTCGGACAAGGTCGCGGCGATGAAGATCGGCGACGGCACGGAAGCCGGCGTCACCCAGGGGCCGCTGATCAATTCGAAAGCGGTCGAGAAGGTCGAACGCCACATCGAAGACGCGGTGAAGGGCGGCGCCAAGGTCGTGACCGGCGGCAAGCGCTCCTCGCTCGGCCGCACCTTCTTCGAGCCGACCGTGCTTGCCGACGTCAAGGCCGATGCGCTGGTCGCACGTGAGGAGACGTTTGGCCCGCTCGCGCCGGTGATCCGCTTCAAGGATGAGGCCGACGTGATCGCGATGTGCAATGCCTCGCCGTTCGGCCTCGCGTCCTACTTCTATTCGCGCGATCTCGGCCGGGTCTGGCGCGTGGCGGAGGCGCTGGAATCGGGCATGGTCGGCGTCAACACCGGCCTCATCACCACCGAGGTCGCGCCGTTCGGCGGCGTCAAGGAAAGCGGCCTCGGCCGCGAAGGCTCGCATCACGGCATGGAAGAAT
>NZ_JBARGP010000765.1:0-2121 GCF_049798375.1 Bradyrhizobium sp. | reverse complement strand
GGAATTATTTTAAGCCTAAAATATATCCTGGCAAGCCCCCGGCGGGCGGCTCAATTGCCCTGGAATACCGGCTTGCTCTTGGCGGCGAAGGCCTCGAAGGCGCGCTTGAAATCCTCTGTTGTCATGCACAACGCCTGGGCAATCGCCTCTGCCTCGATCGCCTCCTCCACCGACATCGCCCATTCCATCGCCAGCATGCGCTTGGTCATGGTGTTGCCGAAGGTCGGCCCAAAGGCGATCTCGCGCGCCAGCTGCCCGGCCTGCGTCAGTACCTCGCTGGGCGCGACGATGCGGCTGAAGAAGCCCCAGCGCTCGCCCTCCTCCGCGCTCATGAAACGGCCGGTGTAAAGCAGCTCGGAGGCACGCGATTGCCCGATGATCCGCGGCAGGATCGCGCAAGCACCCATGTCGCAGCCGGCGAGCCCAACCTTGTTGAACAGGAATGCGACCTTGGCGCCGACAGTGGCAAGCCGGATATCAGAGGCCATCGCGACAATGGCGCCGGCACCGGCGCAGATGCCTTCCACGGCGGCGACGATGGGCTGCGGACAGGCCCGCATCGCCTTCACCAGATCGCCGGTCATGCGGGTGAAGGCGGTCAGGCCCTTGGTGTCCATCTTCACCAGCGGGCCGATGATCTCGAACACGTCGCCGCCGGACGAGAAATTGCCGCCGGCGCCGGTCACGACGATGGTCTTGACGTCGTCGTCGAACGCACAGGCACGGAAGAAATCCGTGAGCTCACGGTAGCTGTCGAAGGTCAGCGGATTCTTCCGCTCGGGCCGGTTCAGCGTCAAGGTGGCGACGCGGTCCGTGACCTGCAACAGGAAGTGGCCGGGCTTGTAGTCCGCCAAAGGCAGCGTGACAGGATTGGCAGGTCGCGACATGGAAACTCCCTTCACATTTCTCGTTCGGTTGGCGGTGCGGCCTCACACCTCGCCGCCCGCGACCGCGACCGCCTGCCCCGTGATCGCGCTGGCGCCCGCGCCGCACAACCAGAGCACGGCATCCGCGACCTCCTGCGGCGTGACGAGGCGTCCTTGCGGGTTATGCCTGGCGAGATCGGCGGCGGCCTGCTCGCGGCTACGCCCGGTTTTCTTCATGATGGTGTCGATGCTGCCGGCGACGAGATCGGTGTCGGTAAAGCCGGGACACACCGCATTGACGGTGATATTGCTGGACGCCAGCTCCAGCGCCAGCGACCGCATCAGGCCTACCACCGCATGCTTGGCCGCGACATAGGCGGAGACGTAGGGATACCCCTTGAGGCCCGCGGTCGAGGCGATCATCACGATGCGTCCATAAGGCCTGGACTTCATCGCGGGCAACGTCGCCTGCACCGCATGCACGACGCCCATGAAATTGGTGTCGATCATGCGGCGGAACAGCGCGGCATCCGATTTCGCGAACGGCGCCGACTCCGCGGCTCCGGCATTGGCGATGAGGATGTCGATCGGCTGCCGCATCGCCGCCGCGCCAATGGCAGCGGTCAGCGCAGCGTGATCGGCGACGTCAGCCACGGCCATATGATCGGCGCAGCCCGCCGCGATCACGGCCTCGAGCGTCGCGCGATTACGCCCGACGATCGTCACGGTGGCGCCGGCCCGCTTCAACGCAAGTGCGATCTCGCGACCGATGCCGCGGCTGCCGCCCGTCACCAGCGCATGCGCGGAAGCAGGCAGTCCGGACATTCGTGGGCTCCTCATCATCGACACGGTCCCGTGCAAGATATTTTAACCTTCAAATTTATGCAACACGGGTAGCAGATGGCATGCGATGTGCTTGACAGGCGTAACACTCGGACTAGCGTCAGCACCAGGAAAGTTCGGTACGGAATCGATGCACGCCAATAGCCAGATCATGACGACAAATGATGGTCGCTTCGGTTATGAGGCTGCAGGCGATCCGGCGCGGCCGACACTGGTGTTCCTGCACGGCATCGGCGGTGCTGCGCGCGCTTGGCGCGGCCAGCTCGAATCCTTTGGCGATCGCTATCATGCCGTGGCCTGGGATATGCCGGGCTACGGTCAATCGAAACCACTTGGTGCGGTCAGCATCGCGACGCTGGCCGACGCACTGCAGGATTTTCTGGCGCAGATCCACGCGCGCGACACGATCCTG
>NZ_JBARGP010000764.1:0-8766 GCF_049798375.1 Bradyrhizobium sp. | reverse complement strand
AAATCATAGCTAGCCTAGACTCCAGGGGTTTGCCCGTTGGATCACGAGCGGTAGGTCAACGACCTAAGTTTGTGATATGTCAGCCCTGCTAGAGGCGAAGCCCGACGGCGCCGACCGCCGAGCCCGTGTTGGAGGCAGATCCGTCCCAATGTGTTTGGGCCGAGTTCTGATTTCACGCGCGCGCCCGAGGTCAGCGAAACCTTCACGGGCCAGACCCGCGACCGCATGCGGACCAAGATGGGCGGTTACCCGCGCGACTTTCTCCGGCCGTGGCTCAGCGCATCGTAGTGAATGCGAAAAAAATCGTGGGCTCGAAAAGCGCGCTGCCGCGGAGCCTTGTCGCTGTGTGTCTGGCGCAAAAAAGGTGAGTTTTGCAGTACCCAGCTTTGTACCGAAATGGCGCACCCGACACGATTCGAACGTGTGGCCTTCGCCTTCGGAGGGCGACGCTCTATCCAGCTGAGCTACGGGTGCCTGCGCTGCTTACGCAGTGCTTACGCGGAAACTTCGCGGTTGTGAAGCGATCCGCGCCGATTTCTTAAGTATCTGAAAACTCGATCTCTTTTTAGTCTCACATCCACAGGAAATAGCTTGACATCTGCCTTCGGAGGGCAACGCTCTATCCAGCTGAGCTACGGGTGCGTACGATCGACCGTTTAGCCGATTGTCCGCAGGTCGGCAACGGGATTGGCAAGGGTGCGGGGCGCTTTTCGAGGGCGGACGGCCCGTGTCTGGCTCCTTGCCGGAGCCGGCCGTCATGCTGGAACGATGGCCTTGCCGATCGGCCATAGCGCGATGGCGGCGAGCTTCAGATGCGCCCAGGCGAAGGGGATGCCGACGATCGTGATGGCCAGCGCGATCGCCGTGACGAGATGGCCGAGCGCCAGCCACCAGCCGGCGAGCACGAACCAGATGACGTTGCCGACCAGCCCGAGCAGACCGGTGCCCATATCGCTTTCGCCGGTCACCATGTCGCGGCGGACGGCGCGCGAGCCGAACGGCAACAGCGTGTAGACTGCAATATTGAGGGCGGCGCGCGCCCAAGGCAGGCCGATGATGGTGATCGCCATCACGACCGCAGCGATCAGCCAGCCGAACGCCATCCAGGCGCCGCCGAACAGGATCCAGAGCAGGTTCAGGAGGATAGAAACGGGCTGCATGGGAGACGTCCTAATGCCGACGCTTGCTGGCCGCCTTATAGCGGATGCCAATGCAGCGGTATAGCCATGCGCCTTCGCGGTCGGCGCGCCATCGGAAAAACGGATGCGCGGGATGACAGCCGACGCGCTGTTTGCGAACGCTTCGCCTGCGATCAGCCTGTGGCCTGTGCCGCCGGAGGCTCTTCGGTCGCTCCGGCCACCGCAACTGGCGCGAACAGCTTGCGCAGCTCGGAGGCCGGTTTCGGCGGGCTGAACAGGTAGCCCTGCATTTCGGTGCAGCCGAGCTGGCGCAGCAGCATCTGCTGTCGCCCGGTCTCGACGCCTTCCGCCGTCGTCGTCATGTTGCTGGCGGCTGCGATGTTGACCACCGCCTGCACGATCGCCGCCGACCCATCGCCCTCGATGTCGCTGACGAAGCAGCGATCGATCTTGATCTTGTCGAACGGGAAGCGTTTGAGATAGCTCAGCGACGAGTAGCCGGTGCCGAAATCGTCGAGCGCGATGCGCACGCCGATCTGGCGAAGCTGGTGCAGAATCTCCAGCGCGGCGGCGTCGTCGCCGATCAGCACCGCCTCCGTGATCTCGATTTCCAGCCTGCCCGGTGCGAGGCCGGAGCCGGCGAGAGCGCTCGCGACGTGCAGTGCGAGTGTCGGTGATTTCAGTTGTACCGGCGAGACGTTGACCGCGAGCCGGATATGGGAAGGCCAAGCGACGGCTTCCATGCACGCCGTCCGCAGCACCCAGTCACCGATCTCGTTGATGAAGCCGGTGTCCTCGGCGATCGGGATGAAGTCGAGCGGCGGGATCATGCCGCGCTCCGGATGACGCCAGCGTAACAGCGCCTCGCACCCGGTCATCGCATTGTCGGAAAGATCGACCAGTGGCTGATAATGGATCTCGAAATGGCCCTCGGTGAGCGCGCGGCGCATGTCCTGCTCGATCCGCAGGCGAAGGCGCGCGCTCTCGTCCATCGCCCGATCGAAGAAGCGGAAGGTGCGCCGGCCGCCGGCCTTGGCGGCGTACATCGCGAGATCCGCGTTCTTGGTCAGCTGATCGCGCTCGATGCCGTCGCGCGGCGCCATGGCGATGCCGATGCTGGCATCGCACGGGAGCTGATGGCCGAGACATTGATAGGGGGAGCGAATGGCCTCGAAAATCCGCTTCACCGCGGCGACGACCTCGTCGCGTCCTTCGACCGCGGTGAGCAGCACCGCGAATTCGTCGCCGCCGAGTCGCGCCACCATGTCGGCTGGCTTGAGACAGCTCTTGATCCGCGCCGCGACGGCCTTCAGCAGCTCGTCGCCGACGTGATGGCCGAGCGAATCGTTGATACCCTTGAATTCGTCGATATCGATATAGAGCAAGGCGAACGTCTCACCGCCGCGCGCCCGCTCGAGCTCGCGGTCGAGCTGCTGGCGGAATAGCACGCGGTTCGGCAGGTCGGTCAGCGCGTCGAAATGGGCGAGGCGGATGATTTTCTCGGCGGCTTCGCGCCGTTCGGTGATGTCCTCGACGACGTTGATCAGGTAACGCGGGGCATTTCCCGGGTCGCGAATGGCCGTGCGGTAGGAGGTGACATAGCGCAGCCCCAGCGCCAGGCTCTGGGTGGGATACTCGTCCAGGAACAGGCCGTCGGGGCGGACGATGGCGCGATCGTCATCGGCCGTGACTTGCTCGGCGGTGGCTTCCGGGAACATGTCGAAAGCCGTCCTGCCGATGATGTCGTCGCGGCTGCGCAAAAAATGCTGTTCGGCAACACGATTGACCATCACGTAGCGGCGATCGTGAGCATCCTTGACCGTGATCTGAGAGGGGATGTGGTCGATGATCTCGCGCAGCAGGGCATGATTGCGGTCGCGCTCCCGCTCCAAGCGGCGGTGCTCGGTGATATCCTCGATGGTGGTGACCCATCCGCCCTGCGACAGCGGCTTGTCGATGATCTTGAAGCAGCGGCCGTCCCTCGTCTCATACATCGCCTGCCGGGTTCTGCCGGCGGCGACGTTGGCGATGACGGCGCCGCAGAATTGATCGACGTCACTGTCGAACGAGCCGCGTTCCCGGCAATGCACCATCGCGTCGCGGAACGAACAGCCGGGCCGGATCACATCGCTGGACAGGCCGAGCAGGTCGATGAGCCGTTGATTGAACATCGCGATCCGTGCCTCGCTGTCATAGAGCACGAGACCCTGCATCATGTTGTCAAGGGCGCTCTCGACGCGCTGCTTCTCCGCCTCGAGCCGCAGCTTGGCATCGCGGTTCTGCCGGACGATCTGGCGGGCCACCAGCGCGACCATCAGCACGACCACCATGATTACGAGCGCAGCTGTGACGCTGAGCAGCCAAATCTGCGAATACCAGTCGGCCAGCGCGGCGGATTCCGTTTTGCTCGCAGTCACGATGGTTGGAAAGCGGCCGACCGGCGCAGCCGCCACCAGGCGGACGACATGGTCGATCGGGCTGGTGAGGAGTCCGCTCTGCCGCGTGCCGTTGCGCGCCGCGGTGACCATCAGGTCGCCCCGCCGATATTTGTTGCCGATCAGGCTTTCGACCCGCGGATAGCGCGCCAGCAACGTGCCGTCGGCATGGAAGATGGTGATCGAGGCGTCCGGGGTGAGCGCCATCGATTGCAGAAAACCTTCGTAGGTAGCCGGGTCGATCCGGCGCGCCAGCAGGCCGAGGAACACGCCATCGGCGCCCGTCAATCGCTGCGCCACGATCGTGGTCCATTTACCGGTAATGCGGCTGCGGACCGGCTCCGTCACGATGTTGTCGGGCGGCGGGTTCGACCTCAGCGTCTGGAAGTAGGCGCGGTCGCTCACCGCGAGCTCCGGCAATGGACCCTCCGTGGACGAACCGACGACATGGCCCTCGGAATCGAGGATGTTGAGCTCGCCGAGCTGCGACAGCCCGGCGGCAACGCCTCGCAACAGTTCGTGCACGGAGGGGGCGGACATTCGCGCCCGAAAGGCTTCCTGCGAAGTGATCGACGACAATTGCAGCCGCTTCACCACGTTCCTGGTGGCGGTCTCGGAATCCTGGAATTGCTGCTCGAAGTGACGCGCCAGCAGCAGCACGGTGTTGTCGAGCTCGCGCTTGGCATTGTCCAGCGTGCGCTCACGCAAGCCGTTGGCCAGCACCATCGTGCCGACGATGATGGCGGCAATCAGCAGGCTGCCGCAGGTGCCGAGCCAGCGCACGGGGTCACGCCTGAGAGGCGAAGCGTGCCGTGGTTTCGCCGCGTCGGTTCGGGGCGTTTCTGCTGCACGAGGCATGCTGGATCATCTACCGCGATGTCGTCGTTCCGTTCACCCCATTATTACTTATGACTGGTGGCGCGGCCGTTAGGAAAGGCGGTTACCTGCGTCTTAAGTGCGGCTTAGATGACGGCCCTTTCGCCACCTCAATACCGGCGCCGCAGATCTCAGCGGCGATAGCTGCTCCCGCGGGCCTGGTATTGCCGGCTTTCCGGCGCCGGGCGGCTCGCGAGGCTCTTGCGCGCCTCGCTTGCGAGCGGGATCGCGGGCTTGAGCTCTTCCAGGAAGATCGGACGCGAGAAGTAGTAGCCCTGCGCATAGCGGATGCGGGTCGCGGCCTGCAGATAGGCCAGCTCCTCGAAGGATTCGATGCCTTCGGCAATCACGGTCATGCCGAGCGCCTCGCTCAGGGATTCGATCGCGCGCAGGATGCCCTGGCTGCGCGGCCGCTTATGGATGTCGGTGATGAAGGCGCGATCGATCTTGATCTCGTCGGCGGTGATGTCGGCGAGCGCCGACAGCGACGAGTAGCCGATGCCAAAATCATCGATCGAGATGCCGACGCCGATCTCGCGCAGCAGCGGCAGGATCTCTTGCTGGAAATGGCTCTTGGTGACGAAGGCGTCTTCGGTCACCTCGACCATGAAGCGCTTCGGGAAGCCGGTCGCGGCGAGCGCCTCGGCGAACGGGCGCATGAAATCCGGATTGCCGGCCTGCTTGGCCGCGACGTTGATGCTGATCGTCGCCTCATGCCCGAAGGTCTCGTTGATGAGGTCGATCGATTTGACGATCTCGGCGAGCACGAGATGGGTCAGCTCGTCGATCAGCCCGAGCTCGACGGCGAGATTGACGAAGGCGCCCGGCGCCTGGATCACGCCCTCATTGTCGCGCAGCCGCACCAGCGCCTCGATACCCTTGATCTCCTCGGTGCGGATGTCGACCTTGGGCTGAAACGCGCAGCAGAAGCGCTTCTCCAGGATCGCAAGCCGCAGCGATTGCTCGACCTTCATGCGGGCGAGCGCATCCTGCTCCATCGCATGATCGAAAAACGCGACCGCGCCCTTGCCGTTGTTCTTGACCCGGTACATTGCCAGATCGGCTTTCTGGCGCAGCACCTCGTAGTCGTTGCCGTGGTCGGGATAGAAGCTGACGCCGATCGAAGCCGAGGCGAACACTTCGGCGCCGTCGATGAAGAAAGGCGCGTTCAGCCGGTACAGCATGGATCTGGTGAATTCGGCGACCTCGGCTGCCCGGTCGATCGGCTGCAGCAGCAGCAGGAATTCGTCACCGCTGATGCGCGACAGCAGATCGGTGCTGCGCAAATCGCGTCCGATCCGCCGCGCCAGCTCGACCAGCAGCGCGTCGCCGGTCGCGTGGCCGTAATAGTCGTTGATGTGCTTGAAATTGTCGAGGTCGATGAAGGCCAGCGCGAACGGTCCGCCGCCGTGCCGCACCAAATGGTCGACACGGCGCTCGATCACCCGCCGCATCGGCAGGCCGGTCAGCTCGTCGAAATAGGCCGAGCGGATCAACAGCTCCTCGAATGCCTTGTGCTCGCTGATATCGGCCGAACTCGACAGCAGCAGGTTGCGATCGCCGATGCGCACCGGGCGGTGTGCGGTGAGCAGGGTCTGCGGCCCGCTCGCGCGCGGGATCTGTTCCTCGGCGACCACCGATCGTCCGCCGCGCAGCAGCGCGCAGCCGGTTTCCCGACGCTGCTCCAGCGGCGAGAGCGTTCCGTCCCGCGCATCCGTGCCGCCAGTGAGCTGCGCGGCGGCGGCATCGTTGATCAGCACCAGCCGGCCATGCTCATCCTGCACCGTAACGCCGGTGGGGAGCATCTTGAGCACGTCGCGCAGCAGGCTCAGCTCCGCACTCGCGCTGCCGGCCTCGGTCAGCCGGGAAGAAAAGTTGTGCCGGTCGGAGTTCTGCATGCGCCGACTGTGCGCATTGCCGGCTTCGTTTTGGTTAAAGGCCACGTAGAAACCCGGAAATGGCGGAATTCGTGAGGGGCGTGCTTGTAGCGGCATTAACCTGACATCAACATTGTCGCGTGCGCATGCGGGGCTCAACTCGGCGGAATCCGGCACTGCATGGTGCAATGGATGCCGGTCTTCAGGAACGAGGTCTCGGTCTTGCCGTCGAACGGCAACAGCGCGACGCCGAGCAGCTTGGTCCCGAAGCCCGGCTTGCCGACGTCCTCGACCGCGGGGCCTTCGGTCTCGTCCCAAGTCAGCTTGAGCCGGTCGTCGGTCCGGGTCCATGCGACCTGCAGGAAACCACGCGGTGAGGCGAAGGCGCCATACTTGCCGGCGTTGGTGGCGAGCTCGTGGAACACCAGCGACAGGCTGACCGCGAGCTTGGCCGGCAGGAACAGCGGCTCGCCATTGAGGTCGAAGCGGACATGCCCGTAGGGCCCGAGTTCCGCCAGCAGCAGATCCTTGAGGTCGCAGCCCTGACCGTCGACCTTGGTGATCAAATCGTCGGCGGTCGCCAGCGCGCGGATGCGGCGGTCGATGCTCGCCCACACCTGCGGCTGGTCGTGCAGCACCTGATGCAGCACCGCGTGGATCGTGGAGGTCTTGTTTTTGAGACGGTGCTGCAACTCGTCGACCACCAGCTTGCGATAGGCCTCTTCCTCGGTCAGGCGCATCGAAATCGCGCGCTGCTGCGCGGCGATGGTGCGGTAATGGCTGAGGCCCCAGATCATCAGCGCGCAGGCGACCAGATAGACCGCGAGCAGCACGAACCGGGCGACGTCCACCGTGCTGGCGCCAAAATGGACCACCAGGCCGAGCACGCCGCCGGCCAGCGCGGTCGCGGTGCCGACCCGCCGTCCGCCGAGCGCGCAAGCCAGGAACACCGCCGGGATATAGGGCGAGAAAAAGATGTCGGACCGGATATGGGCGAGGCTCCACCGCAGCAAGGTCGCCAGCAGCAGGCAGATGGTGGCAAACACCGTGCCGAGCAGCGGGGACGGCTGCGTCACGCCGTGCCAGGCGCGCCTGAACTCTTCGGTGAGTCGCGTCATGGTGCCCATCAGCCCGAGTGCCGCATCCAAAATAAGGCTCGGCAGGCCTAAATTTAAGGATGCCGTCGCCGGTGTCGCTTGTCTTGTCATGCGCAGAACCGGATGATGGTTCCCGTGTCCCGGCGGCGATCTGCGGCGCCGTGGACCATTCATCTGAGATAATTTGAGCAAATTCAGAAGAGGCATACGGGTATGGGACGGCTCAACGACAAGGTCGCGGTGATCACCGGGGCGACCAGCGGCATCGGCCTGCGCACGGCGGAGGTCTTCGTGGCCGAAGGCGCCAAGGTGGTGATCGCCGGCCGGCGCGTGGTGGAGGGCGAGGCGCTGGCCGCGAAGCTCGGTCCGAACTGCATCTTCCGTCGCACCGATGTGGCTGTCGACGCCGAGGTTCGATCTCTGATCGAGCTTGCGGTCGAGAAGTTCGGCCGGCTGGACTGTCTGTTCAACAACGCCGGCGGTCCGGCGCAGACCGGCGGCATCGAAGGACTCGAGGCCGATCGCTTCGACGCCGCGATGGCGGTGCTGCTGCGCAGCGTGATGCTCGGCATGAAATATGCCGCGCCTCATATGAAGAAGCAGGGCTCGGGCAGCATCATCAACAATGGCAGCATCGCCGGGCGCCTCGCCGGCTACTCCACCTCGCTGGTCTACGGCACCGCCAAGGCCGCGGTGATCCATCTCACCAAATGCGTGGCGATGGAGCTCGGCGAATCCGGCGTCCGCGTCAATTCGATCTCGCCCGGCCTGATCGCCACCGGCATCTTCGGCAAGGCGCTGGGCCTGTCGACCGACAATGCCGAGAAGACGCCGGAGGCGATCCGCAACGCCTACGCCACCGCGCAGCCGATCCCGCGCGCCGGCATCACCGACGACATCGCCCATGCCGCGGTATTCCTCGCCAGCGACGAATCCGGCTTCATCAACGGCCATGACCTCGTCGTCGACGGTGCCATCACCGGCGGCCGCAACTGGAGCCAGCAGCAGCAGGGCTATGTCGCGATGCGAAAGCTGCTCGGAGATGTGGTGGAGTAGGGCGCGCTTCATAAGCAATGAGTGATAAGTAATGAGCCGCAAGCTACATCGGCAGTGCGCTCCCTCTCCCCGTTCTTTACGGGGAGAGGGCAGGGGTGAGGGGCAGACGCACGAGCGGTGCAAGTTGTTAGACCTGTACCCTCTCACCCGATCGCTTCGCGATCGACCTCTCCTCGCAAGAGGGGCGAAGTTCCCAGCTCACACCGGCTTCAAGATCAGCTTCAATCCGTCCCGCGGCTTCGGGATCGGCCACACCTGCCAGCTCGGCTGATAGCCCGGCGCAAAC